>LR590083.2:0-300000 GCA_901457705.2 Beijerinckiaceae bacterium RH AL1 | reverse complement strand
AGGAACGCGAGCCCCCGCCCGCGAAACGCCTCGTTGCTCCAGGGCACCTGATGCAGCGAGCAGAGCCAGCGGCAATTCGCGAAGGCCTTGGGAAATGCGCGCTGCAAGAATTCGCGGTCGAATTCATGTTGTGCGCAACCGCGAAATCGTCCGCGTGCTCCGCCATAAACGCAGCGACGTCGTTCGGGTCGATCCGGCAACCGAGAACCATGGCGTCATCGATGCCGGTCAGCTCGGTGGTCGCGCGGCTGATCGGTCGACTCGGCTGCCGATATGCGCTGAAGTCGTGCAGGACTTCGACAACGCGTGCGTCCTTGGTGGTATAGCGAAACGGCATGATCGCAAGCCCTCGGCTTCAGGCGATTGGCTAAAGCAGGCGATGACCGTGACGCCGGCAGGAGCCAGTTGCACCGCCGCCCGTCCGACCGCGCCGCCGGCCCCGATGACCAGCAACGTCGCCCCTTCCGCGACACGGAGGTGATCGAACAGGGCCTGGTGCGCGATGCCGGCCGGGGTCGGGAGGCACGCGGCGGTCACCGCATCGAGTCCCGCCGGGCGTGGGGTCACCAAGCGGGCTGGGACGACGATGGCCTCGGCCAGAGCACCGCCCTCCACCCGGTCGCTTCGGCCGAGAACTGCGTCGCCGACCTGGAGGCCGACGATGTGTTCGCCGAGCGCGACGATTTCGCCAGCGAAGTCCGTGCTTGGCGCGTAGGGAAAGGCAAGCGGAAGCAAATCACCCATGACGCCTTGCGCGAGCTTGGCGTCGAGCGGGTTGAGAGACGAGGCCTCCACTCGGACGCGGACCTCCCCGGGCCAAGGCCGAGCGGACGTCGCAGAGTCGAGACGAGCGGAAGGAACAGGCGCGTAGCCGTCGATGAAAAGCGCGCGCATCAGGGCTGCTCCCCGGTCGCCGCTGGGAAGGCGCCGACCTGCGAGAAAAGCCCGAACAGATCCTCCATATGCCATGTGCGGCAAAGCCGATCGCCCGCGAAGTCGTGGAACTCGTGGTAGCGCCCCAGCAGTCGGTCGCCGGCAACCAGGAACGCCATGGCGCGAAGCGCCTCGCCGCGGCTGAATATTGCAGCTGTATTGATCCGGCAGGTAGGCCGATGCAAGGGACCCTAGCGCGTTCCGCAATGCGCCTGGCAATTCGCGGCTTAGTGCCAGCGTGCGCGCGCGTCCGCAGAAGCTTGGCGCGAGCGTTAAGCTAAACGCAAGGCGGCCAGCGAAACGCCTGAGCTCCGACGCTGGGAAGCTGCGCTGGGAGAGGGCGGCAGCACGAAGCGCACCGACGAGATTTGAAGGAACATGCGGCGAGGACGTAGCAATGACGGATCAGTTTGCCGGCTATCGCCACGCCATCTTCTATCGGCCCCCTGTGGCAGACGCAGACGACGCCGCCACCATTCACGACCCCGGCGGCAACGAAGTGAGCCTGGCCGCTCAAACTGCGGCGCCTGGCTTTCCTCGTTCGCGGCCTTACCTTCCGATATTGTCACGGCTTCGACGGGCTACGGACCCGACACATGGTCCGCGTGCGCCCTCGAGCCGTTCCGCTGCCTCAGTCTCCTCAGGGCTCCCAGCTGTCGTCGTCAAAGCCCATAAAATTAACTTCTTCGCATTACTCCAGGCTTCATCCTCTGGATGCAATGGGGCGACGGTTGGGTTGTTGTCCAAATCGCTTACAGTTCCGCTTTGAGTTGCCGAAGAAGTCCTCACACGGACAGGCGACGAGCCTGCACTCCTATCTGCTACCGCCGTCACCGGTCCTTGATTGTTTTCCACGTCTGGCCTCCACTTGAGGGAAAATCGTTGGGCTATGTATCAGCGAACATTTCCGGAATAAATATGCGCCGGCGTTCGGGAAGCTCCCACACCCTTTCGAGTAGCTCAAGCTTGCGCAGTCTTGATTGGGACAGTGTGGCTATCTTAGCGGGACCGCATGTAAACCATGCGTCAAATTCCACTGCAAAACCATCAAAGTGATTTACAGGCGGCGAAAGCTTGCGGAGGTATAGTCCAAATTTTTCAAGCAGCCCGATATAATCCGAAAGAAGTCTCTGGCCCTTGTATAAAGGATAAAGATGCGCCTCAAGCTCTATACCTATGCAGTGATGTAGCGAGTCCCCGAAGCCAGTAAGAACATCATATTCAGCACCCTGAACGTCGATTTTGATAACATCAGGCGGCAGTACAAGCCCTTCCGCAATTAGGCTATCGTAACGGCGGCATTTTACGACGATCCTGTCTCTAACCTCGAAGGCTGAAATTACCGAAAATTGTCTCAAAAACTCTTCGTTTGGCACAAGTAGGGATACGCACCCAGGCGATGCGGTCAGGTTCAGTATGCGAAATCCTTCTGTGTCAGCAAGCGCCGCCTCGATTACCTTCCCTCCCATTTTGTCTTCGATAATCGGACGTAAGCCTGCAGCGGAAGGTGGATTAGGCTCAAAAACGATCGGCTTGATTTTGTCATGAAAGGGCTGCCATTCAGGTTTCAGGCCACCGAGCGCACCGACGTCAACGAGTACGATTTTATCGTTGCTATCCAACGTCATTCTCCTCCTTGCAGATCAGCCGTATTTGTCTCGGCACCGATCATCGATAACCTGAAAGGTATCGAGGTACCCACTTCGGTAAATGCCATCTCTACGGAAGGCATATCGACCCACGCCTCATCGTTAAATTTTTGCAGATAGTCAATCTCGTCGGCAAACAACAAATGATTTATCAAATGAAAACCAGGCCTTCGCTCTTCAAGGTATTTAAGCAGCCCATCACGACCACTGTTGAAGGTATCAAGATCGCCACCCGGCAGAAACGGCTCTATCTTCTGCCTGGCATGAAACACCAATTGGGCATATGGCTTGAAATGGAAATGGAGGTAAACCACACTAGAATGAATGCGCGCATTCTTGTCAATGCCCTCGCCGCAATGAAAACCGTGATCTAGCATGCGGCAGGCGTCCTGAGCAAAGAAAGTCTTCCGCTGATCTGACGTCCTAAGAAAGGCTGACCGCCTTTTCGGTGTGTTGTCATAGGCAGCTTTGATCATCAGAGCGCCTTCAAACCTTCTGTACGGCTCTAGGGAAGCTTCTAACCCCGCTGAAGTAAAACACAGATTATACGGTGCGATTTCCGCACACACAAATTCGTCGCAGTCAAGAGGAAAGTAAAAGTCAGCCGGCGAATTTCTGTCCAGGTCTTGAATGAGCTCAGAGAATATGTCTCCTTTATAGACATAATGGTCAGGATGGAATTTGTCTCGCCGCACATTTACTCCCAAACACTCCGCTCGCGCAAGAGCCTCCAAGGTAGCGGCCGATGTTGAGCCATTGTCAAAAATGTAGAGGTTTTCAAATCCTAGTAGCTTGCCGTGATAGATGGTCCAAGGACTAATCAGATCATCCTCGTTCTTGCACATCATGATGGCGCAGATCTTCATCTTGAGGTGGCCTCGACGCTCCAGCTGTCCGATAGTGCTTATGGCGCAATGCTCCCGCTATGGCAATAAACGCGCGCTCTGAAAAGTCGAGTGGAACGCTGTGCCGTTCTCACACCGTGGCGCTTATCCTTGCAGACGACAGGCGAGGAAAAGCGGCCGCGAAGCCGCAGCGTTCTCGAAATCACATGACGCGCCATTCGGGCAAACGCGCACTGGGCGGGCCGATAAGGCTCGATTGCCAATTAAAGCGTTTCGATGGGATGATGGAACAGTTCGCCGCTGGCGCCCAAAAACATGATCATCGCTTACGCTGGGCGCTTGGGCCCGGAGCCTAGTACCCTACTGGCGTTGCCCCACGGACGCGCGAGGGGTACAGAAGTTCGATGAACGCCTTCTGCAGGGGAGTTGGTGATTTGGGTGGTAGCGATCGCGGCGGGCGACTGGGACGGATTTGGAAGCGGAAGGGCCCAGTGTTCCCCGGAAGCAAGTTAGCGCCAGGTCCGCTGTTCGACGCCGCTTGGTACATCAAGACACAGCAATTGGCGGACGACGAGGATGCGGCTTGGAAGCACTTCCTCGAAACCGGATGGAAGGTGGGAGCACAACCGTGTCAGGCCTTCGACACCGCTTGGTACATCGCCCAATATCATGATGTCTATGCGTCGAACATGAATCCACTCGAGCACTTTCTCGCGTACGGCTGCTCAGAGATGAGACAGCCGCATCCGCTTTTCGATACAAAATGGTACGCTGAGAAGAATGCCGATGTCGTTGATGTAGGAATGAATCCGCTCATTCACTATCTGCAGCATGGGTTCTTTGAGGGACGGGACCCGATTGAATTCTTCGACGATTTTTGGTATCTCTCGTCTTACAAAGATGTGGCGCGATCGAAATTGTTGCCGATATATCATTATTGCAAATTTGGCATTGCTGAGGGAAGAAATCCTTCTTCCGACTTTGACACAAAACATTACCTCGAACGGAATTTGGATATTGATCCTTCGAAAGTCAACCCTCTTTTTCACTACGTAAGATTTGGGCGCTTTGAAGGCAGGCAGAGCAGAGCACCTGTCGCGCCTGGTTATAAAGAATGGATCCAAGTAAATGAAGCGAGGGGTTATGGAAACAGCGTTTCAATTCGAGATACCATATCCCTATTCAAATATCTACCTACATTTTCGATTGTGGTCCCAACATATAACACGCCGACACGCTATTTGAATGCATTTATCGCATCCGTGCGGAACCAAATCTACCCACATTGGCAGCTTTGCATTGTCGATGATGCGTCTCCCGACCCTGCGGTGAAGGTCCATCTGGAGCGCATTTGTAAGATGGATAGGCGTATACAGGTCGCTTACAACAAAACAAATCTACATATTGCTGAAGCTACCAACGTCGCTCTTGGCATGGCGACTGGCGACTATATCTGCCTGATGGACCATGATGATGAGATTGCGTCGAACGCATTGTTCGAATTCGCGCTGAAGCTCAACGTCGATCCCCAACTGGATATGATATATTCAGATGAGGACAAAATGAATTTGTCTGGCGACAGGTACGAGCCCTTTTTTAAACCGGATTGGTCGCCGGAATACCTTGAGTCGTGTATGTACACGGCACATTTTGCCTGCTATCGGAAGAGCATTGTAGACAAAGTCGGTGGCTTTAGGAAGGAATGTAATGGTGCTCAAGATTACGATTTCGTCCTAAGATTTACACAGAGGACTTCAAAGATCGGTCATATTCCTAAGATCCTATATCACTGGCGCGCAATTCCAGGGTCAACCGCCGCGTCGATGGACAATAAGGACTATGTGATAGGCGCAGCTGTGCGTGCACTCACAGACTATCTCGAAAGAGAAGGGTCTCCCGGTACTGTTAAGGCAAACAGATACGCTGGCTGTTTCGATCTTTTGCGCGATGTAAAGGGTAAGCCGAAAGTATCTATTGTCATTCCTACGGCTGGGCGCGATGGCGAGGTTCGCGGAGAGAAACTTGACCTCATTGTCAACTGCGTGAAAAGCGTTTGCCTGAACAGTACATATTCAAATACAGAGATTATTATTGTCCATAATGGTGACATGCGTCGCTCATCGTTAGAGGCTCTTAGTAAGTTCGATGTCAAGTACGTAGAGTACAAAGGCTTTTTCAACGTCGCCCGGAAAATGAATCAAGGAGCGAAGATTGCGTCTGGTGAATATTTGATCTTTTTAAATGATGACATTGAGGTGGTGGAGGCCGGCTGGATTGAAGCTCTGTTGAGCATCGGACAGAAGCCTGGTGTGGGAGCTGTGGGCGCCAAATTGCTATTCGATAACGGGCAAGTGCAACATGCCGGTGTTACCTTTTGCGAAAGCTTACCTGACCACGTGTTGCGTGGGTCATCAGAAGACGATCCGGGTTATTTTTTCAGTACAGTAGCGTCGCGCAATTATCTCGCGGTGACAGGTGCCTGCATTCTTTGCGCGAAAAAAACCTTTAATGAAGTCAATGGCTTCGATGAGGATTTTGCTGTGAACTACAATGACATTGATTTTTGTCTGAAGCTCGTAGATATTGGCTTGCGAATCGTTTACGCCCCGCAGGCGAAGCTTTATCATTTCGAAAGCCGAAATCGAGAGCGTACTGTCGATGATAGCGAGATAAGTTTGTTTTTGGAAAAATGGAGGAATAAGGCCGCAGTAGATCCATATTATAGTCGATACTTCGAAAGTCGACCGCCCGAATTCAAGTTGGTCGTCGACGACGGCTCATTCGGCGAGCTTAGGTCTCCGCCCCAGGAGGCGGCTCCTTCTCTAGATGCATCAAGCGGCAACGCTACTTCGCTTCGTACTTCCCATCGACGATGAAGAGGTTGGCTCCAAAATGGAACCGGACAGATCTAGGCACTATTGGCAGTCGATTGCGTCAGCTCCAAGAGACACCGCGATCGATGTCTTCTACGTTAATGGCACTTTCGAGACGCCAACAACCGGCATCCTCCACGACGCTGAGCTTCAAGGAAGATTTTGGGTTAGTCGCGCGACCGGAGAACAGGTCCCGTTGATGTTTGTTACGCTTTGGCGAAAACATCAGGGCAAGGGCAAGCCGCTGCTCCCTCAGAAAGACTCAAAGCATCTACATTGACGACGTGGACCTTCAAGATCCCGGAGAGCGCATGCCGCTTCGCGTTTCGGCGCTATCGATCCCCGACGTGCTGCGTCTCGAGCCACAACGCTTCGACGACAGCCGCGGGTACTTCGTCGAGACCTATTCCAAGCGAACCTTCGACCTGCCGGTCGACGTCTTCGTGCAGGACAACGAGGCGCTGTCCACCCAGCGCGGGACGCTGCGCGGCCTGCACTTCCAGCTGGCACCGTCGCCGCAGGCGAAGCTCGTGCGGGTCATCAAGGGTTCGGTCTTCGACGTTGCGGTCGACCTACGGGAAGGCAGCGCCACCTACGGCCGGTGGTGCGGCGCGACGCTGACCGCCGCAGAGGGGACGCAGCTCTTCATCCCGCGCGGCTTCGCGCATGCCCACTGCACGCTCGAGCCCGACACGCTCTTCGCCTACAAGGTCGACGGCTACTACGACAAGGCAGCCGAGAGCGGCATCCGCTTCGATGATCCCGACATCGGCATCGAATGGCCCATTTCTCATGCCGAGATCAAGGTTTCGGAGAAGGACGTCGCCTTGCCCTACCTGCGCGATGCCGCAACTCCGTTCAGGTTCGGGAGCTGATTGATGCGTTTCGTAGTCACCGGCGGTGCCGGCTTCATCGGGTCGGCGGTGGTGCGCCACCTCATCGCCGACACCCCGCACGAGGTCCTCTGCCTCGACAAGCTCACCTATGCCGGCAACCTCGCTGCGGTCGCGGCATCCGCATTAGGTTACATAATATCTCTTTAGCAGAGTATTCAAAACCAAGCCTATAGCAAGCATCACCAGCCCGCACTCAAGCACATAAAGCCTATCAAGCATTTCAGTGGGGTAGTCGCTGTAATAAGAGACCCTGAACCACTCCACACAACTAAGCAAGGGATTATAGCTCAGCGGTAATTTTGCCGCGTTAGGCAGGAATGCTGGCACAAATGCAACGCCGGAAGCTATGTAGACTATTATGATGAAAAAGACCATCACGGTGTTCCATAGAGGCATTAGAAAAGCCAGGGGCGCGTTGAGAAAGCCGAAACCGATCGAAAGGAAGAGCGTACCCATCAATGCAAACGCAGCATCCAAGCAGTCAAAGGGCATTACGCTATAACCGCATATTGAAACGAATATAAGGAGCAGAATACCCACAATAGTTATACTGATTATTTCTAAACACATACGCCCCACTAATATGTCGATTGGCTTTATTATGGGGTAATGTAGAAAGTTTTTGTTTGTGACAGCTGAGAATACAATCCAACGAGACACGTAGTTAAAAACAATAAAAGGAAAAACGCTTATCGTACCGTACTGGATAATACTCTCGCCATAAGGATTAGGTCTTTTTGTAAAATAGTATACTCCGACCAAGACAAGTAAATGCACAAACGGCCACAATATCATTACGATCTGACCTAGCCCGGAACCAAAGAAACGGTTTTTAATATCATGCATTACCAGGGCGAATATAATATTCGAATACGATTTCAATCGCGCCCAAAGAGTTCGTCTTCTCATCACTTGAGCAACTGTCATTTTCCATCCTCTGCTGTCGATGAGACGTTTCCCTCACGGTTTCTCCCAAGAAGACGGCAGGGTTTTGACCATGCAGATCGGTAAGCTGCTCCGAAGCCGCACCGGGCATAACACGCAGCACGCGACGAACTTCGCGTCGTCGTGTACCAGTGGGGCCATGATGATACAGCGCCTCTTCGTCGCGCTCGGCGCAATCCCGCTCGCCTGCACGCCGATTTACGGCCAAGCGCGGGACGGTCAGGATGGCCCGACCGCATTGTGGCCGCCCAGGGCAGTACTCCTTCGCTCCGGCGACATGACGCTTCCGACCCCGCCCCGAGTCGGTCGCGTGAAAGCCTTTGCGGTTCAACCGCACTGCTTCGCACATCCCATCGGCGCCGAAAGCGCACCTCAGTGCGCGCCTCCTGTTTCCGAAGCCACCGCGCAGAGTCGCCAGCTGGTAGGCAGCTACACTGCTGATTTCTATGCCAATCCGATCTTCCTTAATTTTGGTGCGTTAAGTAATAGTAAGAATAACTTCGGTTTTGGACCGGCCTGCAATGTCAATAGCTTTTCATATGCGGGCCAGTTGCTTTGCGGATATGACTCCGTCATCATTACCTCGATCGGAACGAAGGGCTATCCAAGCAATCAATTTGTAGGGCATTATTCTTTCATTCATGCCAAGGCAGACGTTACTAATAAGGGGGCCTATATATTTGCAGGAAACGACGTCGCAACAATCGACGGTACTGGTTGGACAGGCGTCATCGCACGGGAGATTGACGTTACCGCGTCGCGGCTAATCACTGGCACAAAGGCTGGCGCGTACATTGTTTCGACCGCTGGAGATAAGTACCAAGGCGCCACCGATGGCGGCCTCATGTTTTATAACCAAGCCGGTGCAGTAGGCTGGAAAAACGGTATCTTTTTCGGTCCAAACACGGTGTCAAAGAAGGGCTGCCTAATCTGCACATCTGGGCCTGGGACGGCAGCGAAGGGTATCGATGGTTCATCCTACACCTATTCTGACAATGTCATCACTTTTCCAGGATTTGCGGTCGGTCATAACGGCGACATCCACGGCAAATCGCTTACTTTGGACGGTGCAGCCGGTATCTTTGCTCTCAACAACGGGTCATTCAATATTTTACAAGATCAGGTTGGCAGTCAGTCTATCCTTCTAGGGAGCGGCACTACTTACTACGATCAGACCGTTCACGTGTTCCGCAACGCGTCAGGAACATCAACCTACGCTGTCATCGATAGTTCGGCTGCTAACTACAAAGTACCGATTAGGATCGTACCCGTCGCCTTTCGTAGCCTGCCAAAATGCAACTCTGCCGCGGAGGGCGTTCAAGCCACGGTCAACGATTTAGCGACGGCTCCGGCATTCCGGCAAACTGGCCTCACGGGTGGTGGTTCAGTGTACGGCCACCTTGAGTGCAACGGGACTGCTTGGGAAGCCCACTGAAGCTCCTGATCGAAAGCGAAAGCATACATTACGAAAGCCCGGTGGGCGCTCGCTTCGCTGTCTCGCCGGCCGATGTTCTCGGCCCTTTGCTATGCCTCGGCCGCCGGTCGATAGCTTCCCCACCAAGCCGCCTTATTGGCATAAGCGCCGCCCCTGAACGAACATCCAGGCCCCAGCCGCCTCTAATTGCATCGGCTTGGTCAGGCCTTGACCGGAGCCAAGCCGCTTCACATCTCGACTCCAATGCAAAACGGAGCTTTGTGCCGGCGCATTGCTTTGGACGAGGAAAGCGATGTCTCGCCCTGCCTCCGCTGTCGCGTAACGTTCTTATCGACCCCAACCCTTAGGCGAGTCCTGTCAGATGTAACGCTTAGTTCTGGCGCACTTAACGGCTACATGGACCTATTTATATCGAATTTTAGCGATTATTTATTTTACAAGCTGTTAATTCCTTCCTCTTTTATATAAAGATACCAACGAACAAGTCAATCGGCGGCGCGAAGTTGCGGCGTGACAAGCGCTCCGCATACGGCTCACGGAAGTCGATCGAATTCTGCAAATAGCTCGCGGTAACGAATGGGCCGACGACTGTCGTGGAACCAGATCTTGACTCCGGGTGTCTGGTCGAGCACCCAGGCGCGGCTCAGGTGGGCGTGCTCACGGGCATGGAGGGAGTTGTCCACCTGCCACTGGCGGGCGTTCCACGCATCGAAGCCCCGCTTGCTCAGTGCGAAGTCTGGGTACCCGCACAGAATGATCTTTGCCCCCGGCGCGAGCCGTCCGGCCGCAAAGGCGATGATGCCGCCATCGACGAACGCTGTCCGTTCGTCACCCCCGGTCGCCGGCATGTAGACCTCTACATCGGTGCCGCGACATTCCGAGGCAAGGAGCTTGCCGAGCGCGCCCATCTCCTCGGCAGGCGAAGAGGACCCGTCACGCTGACGGATATCGAGTAGCAGGTTGACTGGAGTGGCTTCGCGGGCTGCGGCCACGATCGCCCGAACGGGGTCGTCGGCCGTGGCTTTCTTTTTGGCTGCAGCCGGCCTCACCCTTCTCAGGAGGCCGCCGTCTTTGTGGGCACGTAGGAATTTCGTCGAAAAGACGAGCCGGGTCGGATGCCGCAGCGCGAACCGAAAGCGGGCCGGTCGGCTCTCCGAGGCAAACAGGGGCATGCCATAGAGCCGCTCGGTCGTCGCATCGCATTCATCGAGCAGAGCAAGGAGGTTGCCCGGCTCCCATTCGGTCTCGTCGACCAGATCCTCAAGTCGGGCGGCTCGCCGTGTACCGGGGTCGGCTGAAGCTGCCGTGTCTTCAAGGTGCTCCAGAAGCGTAGACATCGGCGAGAGGACGTGGCTGAGCCAGCTGTCGGTGGATCGGGTGGTGTCCTTGGCCATCGCTGTCTTTCGGTGCGCTCGAAAATGCTTAGTCATGGGCAGGAACTGCCGCGGCGGGGACCGAGGTTTCCGCGTCGCTCTCGGTGTCCGGCCACAGGATGGCCTCGGCAGCGGCTCGGTCGAAGAACGGGAATTGGCTGGTCGAGCCGGCGAGGCACGGGACGCCGGTGAGGCGGTCGATCAGGCCTACCCGGCTTTCCGGCAGCCGGCGATCGAGCTCGTGCAGCGACACCCAGGCGTCATGGAGCACGGCGATCTCGTCGCGCCCGAAGAGCGGGCGCGCGAAGCCGCGCCGACGCAGCGCCATCCGGCGCCCGACGCCCGCACTGTCGACGAGCTCGGCCGCGGTCTCCTCCGAGCAGCCGAGAGCGGAGGCGACCTGCGCGAAGCCGCCGAGCATGGCGCCGTCCGCGCTATCGGCCGTCGCCAGTCCGAGCTGAAGCTGTTCGCCGGCGACAGTGTCGGCCGGCCGCAGCGCCTGTAGGTCGGCGAGCGAGACCACGACCTCGTCCAGACGGTGGTGCCCGGTAACGCCGACCGGCCGTAGCATGCCGTCGGCGAGCGCGCGGCAGCATCGCTCGAAGAGTTCGCCCCCAAGCGACGACGCCTTCGTCAGCACGACGCCGTCACGGGGCGGCCGCCGCAGCATCGGCGCTCCGGGTATCCCGAGCTGGGCCAGAACCAGGGTGATCTGGGGCCGGAGGTAGAGGGCACGGATCGCCGGCGCTCCGTATGGTACGGCAAGGCCGAGATCCTTGAGGGCATCGAGCTGGAGGGCCGAGACACCCAGCATGGCCGCGAACGTCGTCTTGTCGAGGGCCTGCAGCGTGAACTCGGTGAGGACGGCGCGTTCATCATCGCCAATCGGGCCGATCGGAGCCCGCCTGCCGTAATGCCCAGCGATGGCCATGCGGGCGTCGGTAATCCGATCTGTGGAGACCTGCAGTAGTCTGCCGACCTCGGACACGTCGAGGCGCCCGCGCGAAAAGATCCCGGTCGCGAAGCCGCCCGCACGATCGTCCGCGCGGAGGTGGCGGGCGGCATGCTGTCGGAGGACCGCCTTGATGCCGCCTTCGCTCTCGTCGGAGCTAGACTCGACGAAGTCGCAAAGGGCGTTGCCAAAGAACTCACGAGGGCGTGGCAACGTGATGCGATGCGCGAAGCTGAAGGCGAGCTCGTCGAGGAGGTCGGCGAGCGGTGCGCTCCGCAGAAGCTCGAACCCGTTGGCCTCGTCGATCCCGTCGGCCGCCCAGCGGCGATCGAACCGCGCCTTCGCAAGGCCGCCGAAGATCTTCAGGGCGATTAGCGCCTCGTCGAGCGGGAGCGCCCTCAACGGAGGAGGCTCGTCGAGCGCTCCGCTGAAGCCGAGGCGGCTCTGCAAGAATTTCGCAAGCTCCACATCGCGCGGGTCGGCTTCAGCCCAGTCGCGCGAAGCCACCCTGTCGGCGCTCCTCGGATCCGCGTCGCCCGGAAACCGCGCCCACTCGTCGATTGCATTGCGCCTCAACCGTCGTTCGATGAGGCGACAGCCGTGCTCAGGGCAGGCTCTGACGGCCGCGAGCGTCCAGAGGAGGCTGATGTGCGGCGAACCCTGCCACGCCCCGTCCTCGGCACATTGCGGGCACCAGCGGATGCTTCTGAACGACAGGGCCGAGGCCGGCAGCCGGGCTCTGGGATGGTGCCAGAGACCGCTGCGATCGCGGACAAAGGTCGACGCTTCGAAGTACCGCGGCTCGATGTCGACGACCTGCGCCACGTCATGGAGGGCCGCGCCGGAAAACACGTCCGCCAGCGCGACATGGTCTCCGACGTTCTGGTCGAGAAAGCCGCTGAGCGTGTGGTGCCCGGCGGCGAGCGCCAAGCGGGCCACGTAGGCGAATAGCGGCTCGTCCGGATACAGCGGCAGGCGCGTCTGCAGCGTCACGGCCGAAACCCGCATGGGCGGCAACGTCAGGGGAGCTGTCATGATCGCTCAGCCAATCTCGCCAGCGGTCGCGGAGCGACGACGCTTTGATGCGGTCTGTGTGTCGGGAGAAGCGCCGCGCTTCCGTCTAGGCGTCAGCGGCTCCGGGAGATCGCCAGCGAACAGGCGTCCTTCGATCTCGTTGGGTGTCAGCACCTTCGCGCCAATCTGATCAGGCAGGAGCAATCTGGCGGCAAGTGGACCCGCGAAGGGCTTCGTGTCAGTGCGGTCCTTCGGTGGCATGTACGACTCTGCCAGGACGTCGCGGTCGATCACCGTATGACCTCGGTTGACGACATGACGCGCCGCGTCGACCAAGAGCTTGGCGAGCCGGCCCCGATGCCCCCCTGTCGCCAACAGCAGCCGCTCGGGGATATCGCCTTCACGCAGAGGCGAAGCGTCGAGGCCCTCGTACTGGCTCGTCAGCTGATCGACAAACGTGACGACGTCTTGCGCGTTTCTTAGGGGTTCGATCGAAAATGGCGTGGTTCGCGTCTCGAGTTCCTTGAACAGCCCAGGAAGCTTCGAGCTCTCTTTTTGAGTGCCGAACAGCACGAGGTTTACGGGAAAGTCCGGGTTGACCATGAGCGTCTTCAAAGTCTTTGCCGTTGCCTCGAGTTCTTTCTGGCTTGCCCGACCGTCCGTGCTGACGAAGAGATTGTGGATCTCGTCGATGAACAGGTAGGCCACGCCCTGGGACTTCAATTCGGCGCGCACCTGCTCCCAAATCGCGTGCGCCTCCGACGGCATCTTGCGGCGTCGCGCATCACTGGGCGGATTGAGGCGATTGAGGATGCTGGCGCCGAGAGCCTTCAACGTGCTTGGCGCCGGCGCGACGACCGCAAGATACGGCCTGACGATGCCGTGACCATCCCCGCGTCTTCGAGGCTGCAACATCTTGATGCGCTCGAGCCGGCGCCTGATGTGCGATTTCCCGCTGTGCGAGTCGCCCATGATGAGTGTCAGAAGGCCCTCGGCGCTGTCGTTCGCCTCGACTATCTGCGCTATGATGTGCTCGTCGATCTTGTCACCGATTTCGGTCGGGACATCTTTGAGCTTCAGCCTGGCGATCCGCTCCGAGCGCTCACGATCGGCCTGATCCTCGAGATCGATGCGGCAGCTGCGTTCTTGATGCTGCGCCCGTTCCCATTCGAGCGTCCAGTTCAGAAAATGATCGTCGATCGTTTTCATTGCGAGGTCCTGTTTCGCCTTACGAATGATGCGGCGTTTTCGCCCAGTGGCTTCGGCTCGCTCTGGGCAGCCTCATCCGTCCCACGGTTGTCTGCGGTTGCGGCGACCTCGGCCTCGACGGGTTCGGCGTCGAAGAAGGCGGGATCGTCGTAGAACTTGCCTCCTTCCGCCGAGGACACCCGCTGCGGCCGCGCGGCGCTTCTGAGGCTCTCATCGAAGATCTGACGCGCCTTCAGGAGCGTCTCGTAGGCAAGACGCCGCTCGTCTTCCGGGATCGTTTGAGCGAGGTCGCGGACAGCCTTCCACTCGGCGAGCGACAGCCCCTTCACGGTCGCGTCGGTGCACTGGGCCTCCAGCCATTGGTGCTTCTGCAGGTCGAGGACCAGGATGCGGGTGACGTCGTGCGTATCGACCCGGACGTCGACTTCGCCTGAGACTGTCCTTGAGAGGTCATCGACTTCGATCGACTTGTAGCGCAAGCCGAAGAGCCGGATGCCGCTCGGCTGGATCGTCCGCTTGAAGGGCAGGCCGAGGATAAATCTCAGGTCGTCGATGCTCGGTGGCACGCGTACGCCGAGGTGAGCCACCTGCCCCCAACGCTGGAGCGGCGTGACACCACGCAGCCCGTCGTGCGCCCGGTTATGGTAGATGTCGACCACCCAGAGCTTGAACAGGTGTCAATCGGCTCGCAATGTTGACCCCTGATCGGCGTCCAACTTTGACCCCTCTGTTGCCGCTTGCACGGGCGCTTCAGTAGCGCTCGCCCCGGCGTAAGCTGGTCGGGGTTGCGGAGCCGGGGCGAGCGCGGTCCCAAGCCCCCTTCAGCCTCGGTTCTTGAAGCGCCAGCTCTCGTTGCCGGTCTCGACGATGTCGCAGTGGTGGGTGAGGCGATCGAGCAGCGCTGTGGTCATTTTGGCGTCGCCGAAGACGCTGGGCCATTCGCCGAAGGCGAGGTTGGTGGTGACCATGACCGAGGTGCGCTCGTAGAGGCGGCTGATCAGGTGGAACAGCAGCTGGCCGCCGCTCTGCGCAAAGGGAAGGTAGCCGAGTTCGTCGAGGATGACGAAGTCCATGCGGGTGAGATAGTCCGCAAGGCGTCCTTGACGACCTGCGCGGGTCTCGGCCTCGAGCCTGTTGACGAGATCGAGCGTGTTGAAGAAGCGGCCGCGTTTGCCGGCACGGATGCAGCTGCGGGCGATCGCTATCGCGAGGTGGGTCTTGCCGGTACCGGTGCCGCCGACGAGCACGCAGTTGCGCTGCTCGGCGATGAAGTGGCCGCCGGCAAGATCGCGCACGAGGACCTCGTTGATCGGCGTGCCGACGAAGGCGAAGTCGGCGACGTCCTTGGCGAGCGGCAGCCGGGCAATCGTCATCTGGTACTTGATGGATCGGGCCAGCTTCTCGTCGATCTCGGCCTTGAGCAGGTCGCCGACGAGGCGCTGGGGCTCGTGCTGGCGCTTGACGGCGGTGGTGACGATCTCGTCGAAGGCCGAGCGCATGCCGAAGAGCTTGAGCGAGCCCATCATGTCGAGGATGTCGGTGCGTTCCAGTAGACGTTCCATGGGTCAGATCCTTCTGAGGCTGTCGTAGCGGGCACAATCGGCGATCGGCGCATGGCGGAGGGTCAGCGCGTCCGGCGTCATGATGGTGATCGGCGGCGCGGGGTCGCGCTGCCGCGAGACGATGTTGATGATGACGTCGGCAGACGAGAGACGCCCTCGATCAGCGCCTCCGCGCAGGCGCTCTCGACCGCCTGCAGGCCGTCGCTGAGCACCATGGCGAGGATCTTCGCCATCTGCCGGTCGCCGTCGTCGGAGCCGGCGAGCTTGCGGCGAATGCGATCGATCGCCTGCGGCAGCACCCAGTCCTTGAACGGGGCGCCGTTGCGCAGCGCACCGGGCTTGCGGGCGAGGACCGGCACGTAGTGCCAGGGATCGCAGATGGTCGCGCGCGGCCGAAGACGCGGCTATGCTCGGCGACGATGCGGCCGTCCTGGCGGATCACCACGCGGTCGGCATACGCCTGGATCTCGACGGGTCGTCCGACGGCGCTGGCGCTGACCGAGTACTTGTTGTTGTCGAAGCGCACGAGGCAGGTCTTCGAGACCGATGCCGGTAGCGCATGGAAGCCGTCGAACCGGCCGGCGTGGCGCACGAGGTGCGGGCGCTCGGCCTCGAACATCTCCCACACCGTTCGGTCGGTCTGCTCGGGATGGGGGTGCGCCTTGGCATAGGCAACGCACCGGTCGAGCAGCATGCCGTTCAGCTCGTCGTAGCTCTTCACGCGCAGCCGAGGCGTGAAGAAGCGCTCGCGGACAAGCCCGACCTGGTTCTCGACTTGCCCCTTCTCCCAGCCCGACGCCGGCGTGCAGGCGACGGGTTCGACGAGATGGTGCGCACACATCTGCAGGAAGCGCCGATTGTAGCCGCGGTCCTTGCCGACGAGGATCGTCTCGACCGCCGTCTTCATGTTGTCGTAGATGCCGCGCCTGCAGGCTCCCTTGAAGAAGGCGAAGGCCCGGTCGTGCGCGTCGAAGACCATCTCCTGGCTCTCGCGCGGATAGGCTCGGACGAACATCATGCGGCTGTGACAGAGCCGGACGTGCGCCACCTTCACGGTCGTCGTCGCGCCACCGATCAGCACGATGTCGTGGCTCCAGTCGAACTGGAACGCCTCTCCCGGCGCGAAGGCCAGCGGCACATAGGCTTCCGCGCTCGCCGCCGCGTGCCCCTTTGCCCAGACCCTGGCATAGCGGCGCACCGCATCGTAGCCGCCCTCGTAGCCGAGCGCCCGCAGCTCCTCGAAGACCCGGATCAGCGTGAGGCGCTCCCGCGCCGCCTTCGTCGCGTTGCGGGCGAGCATCGCCTCGAGATCGGTCTTCCAGCGCCCGAGCTTGGGCCGCGGCTGCACCTCGCGCTCGTAAGCAAACGAGGTCTCGCCCGAGCGCAGCACCTTGCGCACCGTGTTGCGCGAGATCTTCAGGTCGCGGGCGATCTCTTTGATCGACTTGCCCTTGACCAGATGCTCCCGCCGTATCCGGCCGACCGTCTCCACAACCAACATCCCCGCCGCCCGCCCGCCGTCAAAACGGACAGCGCAACAGGCCAAGATTAAGGGGTCAGTTTTGGACGCCGATCACCCCGATAAGGGGGTCAGTTTTGCAGGCCGAAACACAGGCCTCGGCGTCGCTCAGGCGCGCGCCATCTCGCATGGTCTTGTCTGTCCAAACATCGAAGCCTTCGAAGCGAAGGGCCCGGGCAGCCTTTTGACGGAAGACGTCACGGATCGTTGCCTGGCGTCGAGCGGCCTGAGCCACATCGCGGGACTGATGCCGATCTGCCCCGTTGTCGACGGCCACCTGCAGCAGGAAGCGCCCCCGCTCCACGTGCTCATACCGAAACGGCGCGACTTCCCGAAATGTTGCCATGCCGTCCGACCATGCTACCGGCGAGCGCCAAGCTCCGAAGTCGCGGACAAGGGGATCCGTCTCAAGGAGGAGTATTGCGTCCCGCTCAAGCAAGGACTTGTAGGTAAGGCAACGCCCGATCTTCGATGAGCGAATGGTACCTTGATAAAACAGTGACGGCGATATAGGTGGGTGCTTAGAGCGATGCTCTTCCAAAGACATAGGTGCTATACCAGCGGCCCGAACATTACCTTACGTCATCATGCTTCCGGCTCGTTGATAAAGAGTTGCGAACGGTGCGGGATGAGAGAAAAACGCGAACAGCGCTCGCAAGCGCGCGGCGCTCGTTAACAATGTTTTAAAGCCCTTTGTTCTGTTTGTTAACGTCATGTATAGTTGGTAACCGATTGTTAAGCGAGGTCAGACTGTCGTTAAAGAGGTAGATTTGAGCGTCACGCGACACCGGAGCGGCCATGACGAGGTAGAAGGTCGTCCGGCGCGCGCTGCTTGAGCGACGTCGGACGCGACCAGAGCATCGCGGCTCCTTCATTCAGGGAGCCATCCGATGAACGACCTCGATGCTGCTGCACCGATCAGCCCTCTGCGCCAGCGATTGATCGACGACATGACCATGCGCCGGTTCTCGCGAGAGACACAGCGCAACTACATCCGCGACGTCGGGCGCTTTGCTGCCTTCATGGGATGCTCGCCCGGCACGGCTACGGCGGAGGATCTGCGCCGCTTCCAGGTCGAGCAGCGCGAGGCCGGCGTCCCCGTGCCGACCATGAACGGCATCGTGTCGGCGCTGCGGTTCTTCTTCACGCATACGCTCGACCGTCCCGACCTCTCCCGCAGGCTGGTTCGGGTTACCCAACCGCGCAAGCTGCCAGTGGTGCTGAGCCCCGACGAGGTCAGCCGTCTTCTGAACGCGACGACCTGCCTCAAGCACCTGGCGGCACTATCGGTTGCCTACGGCGCGGGGCTGCGCGTCGCCGAGGTCTCGAACCTGAAGGTCGGCGACGTCGACAGCGAGCGCATGCTGCTCAGGATCGAGCGTGGCAAAGGCGGGCAATATCGCAACGCCATGCTCTCCGCAGATATGCTCGCCCTGCTGCGTCAATGGTGGAAGGTCGGTCGTCAGCAAGGCGTGATGCATTCCAAGGGCTGGCTGTTTCCAGGCCAGCATGCGGGCAAGCCGATCAGCACCAGGCAGTTGCATCGGATCGTCGTCGAGGCGGCGCGGACGGCGAACACTGCCAAGCGGGTCGGACCGCACACGCTGCGCCACAGCTTCGCGACGCACCTGCTCGAGGATGGCGTCGACATCCGCGTGATCCAGGCGTTGCTCGGCCGTGCCAAGCTCGACAACACGGCGTTCTACACGCGCGTCGCGACGAGGACGGTGCGGACGGTGATGAGCCCGCTCGACAAGATCGCTGTGCTGATCGGAGAGACCACCGGCAGCGGCTGACGCGCTATGGCGTCATCGCTGGAGGTCGCGGACATTCTGCGCCGCCACGGCGCCGCCTATCGTGCGGCCCATGCCGGCCATCTGAGCCTCGCTCAGCTGAAGGTAATGTCTGCCATCGAGACCTGTCGTACCGCGGCGCTCGGCGGCCACATCGACGCTTGTGACGACTGCGGCTTCGTTCGCATCTCCTACAATAGCTGCAGGAACCGGCACTGTCCCAAGTGCCAGGGCGCTGCGGCGCGCACCTGGCTGGCCGAGCGCGAGGCGGACCTACTGCCGGTCGGCTACTTCCACGTCGTCTTCACGCTGCCCGCCGAGATCGCCGCCATCGCCTTCCACAACAAGGCGATCGTCTACGACCTCCTCTTCAAGGCGGCGTCGGAGACGATGCTCACCATCGCCGCCGACCCGCACCACCTAGGCGCTCGCATCGGCATTACCGCGGTCTTGCACACGTGGGGCTCGGCGCTGACCCACCACCCGCACATCCACATGATCGTGCCCGGCGGCGGCCTATCGCGCGATGGCCAGCGCTGGGTCTCGTCGCGCCGCGCCTTCCTGCTGCCGGTGCGGGTGCTCGCCAAGCTGTTCCGGCGGCTGTTCCTGACGCGCCTTTGCGAGCTGCACGAGAGTGGCAGGCTGCAGGTCTTCGGCGATCGGCGCACGTTCCTGCGCCATCTGGCACCCGTCAGGAAGAAGCGATGGGTCGTCTACGCCAAGCCGCCCTTCGCCGGCCCCGAGGCCGTGCTCGCTTATCTGTCGCGCTACACGCACCGCGTCGCCATCGCGAACCGGCGGCTGATCGCGTCGACGACGCCGGCGTCACCTTCCGCTTCAAAGACTACCGTCGCGACGGCGCCGATCGCTACGGCACCATGACGCTTCGGGTCGACGAGTTCATCCGCCGCTTCCTCCTGCTCCTGCCCAAGGGCTTCCATCGCATCCGCCACTACGGCCTGCTCGCAAGCGCCGGCCGCAAGGCCAATCTCGCGTGCGCCAGAGAGCTGCTCGCGGCGCCACCGCTCGCAGAGGGTGCCGAGCCGGTCGAGGAGGCCGATCCGCGGCCAATGCTGCCCTTGCTGCGGCGGCCGTATGACGATCATCGAGACCTTCGAGCGCGGGAGGCAACCGCGAGCCCCGCCGGACACCGTCGCGTCGACCGGGACGGTGACGTCGTGACCCGGCACGACCCACCTCTCCTTCACGGCTTGGCCCGGCGGCCTCGACGATCGCTCCCACGCGTCTTCATGCGTCTGCTCGCGCGGCTTTACCTGCGGATCCACCCCGATCGTCCGAGATCGAACCTTCAGCTGCCTTGCCGCGACCGTCTAACGGCTCCGTCGGACCGCTTCTGTGCCGCCGCCAGCGACACCTCTCGATGCTGTTATCGCGCTAACTGGCACGAGCCGATCCTCAAAACGCCATAGAACCTTCACCTGCCGCCCGCGGGTTCGTTCTTCGGGGACTTTCGTACGCCTAACGGCATCCGAAACTCTTCACGATAGCGGCATGTCTGCTTTGCGCATGATACTGCCGGAAGCTGACCTAGCTGCCAGCGTGAGGATTGCCGGGTACGCCGCTCTCAGCCAATCCCGGTCGCGCATCACAGTGCGGCGCCCCAGTAAAAAAGCGCAGCAACGAGTGCCGCCGCCGGGATCGTTATGACCCATGCGACGACGATGCTCTCTGCGACGCCCCAGCGGACTGCGGACGCCCGGCGCGCCGAGCCGACGCCGACGATCGCCCCGGTGATCGTGTGAGTGGTCGAGACGGGAATGCCGAGCAGAGTGGCGCCGAACAGCGTTATCGCACCGCCGGTCTCGGCACAGAAGCCCTGCATCGGTGTCAGGCGGGTAATCTTCGAGCCCACCGTGTGAACAATGCGCCAGCCGCCGAGCAGCGTGCCGAGCGCCATGGCCGCCTGGCAGGCCAGGACGACCCAAAGCGGCACGTAGAATTGCGTGCCGAGGCGGCCCTGCGAATACAGCAGGATCGCGATGATACCCATAGTCTTCTGGGCGTCGTTACCGCCATGGCCTAGCGAGTAAAGCGATGCCGAGACCAGCTGCAGCCGTCGGAACACGCGATCGACCACGGCCGGCGTCGCGCGATGAGCGCTCCAGGTCGTGATGAACACTAGGACCAGCGCCAGCGCAAAACCGATCGCCGGAGAGGCGACGATGGCGAGCAGAGTTGGCCCGAGCCCGCTCCAGATGACCGCCGAGAGGCCGGCCTTGGCGATACCGGCGCCGACAAGGCCGCCTATCAGCGCGTGCGAGCTGCTCGACGGGATGCCAGCGATCCAGGTGACGATGTTCCAGGTGATGGCGCCGCCCAGCGCGCCGAACACCACGCGGGCGTCGACAAGGTCCGAATGCACGATGCCGCTGCCCAGCGTGCGTGCCACGTGTAGGCCGAAGAACAGGAAGGCAATGAAGTTGAAAAACGCCGCCCAGGCCACCGCCCATTGAGGTCGCAGCACCCGCGTCGAGACGACAGTGGCGATCGAATTGGCGGCGTCGTGCAGGCCGTTGAGGAAGTCGAATAGCAGCGCCACTGCGACGAGCGCCGCGAGCGAGGGCAGAGGCAGAGCCGATGCGTGCATGCTCAGACGTGCTCGATCGCTATGCCACTGATCTCGTTGGCAACGTCCTCAAGGCGATCCACGACCTTCTCTAGGTGCGACAGCAATTCGGAGGCGACCCAGAAGTCGATCGGCTGCAAGGGGCCCTTGGCGTCATAGAGGCGACTGCGCGCGGCATCGTAGAGATCGTCGGTGCGGCCTTCGATCTCGGAGAGCTTCTGCGCCAGCTCGCTGATCCGGCCGCGGTGCTGCCGACGGAGCGCAGCAGCGGCACGGCCTCGGCGATGACGTTTGCCGCCTGCACAATGCAATCGGCCATCTTGCGCATCTCCGGCTCGAAAGCCGTCATCTTGAACAGGGTGATCGTCTTGCAGGTCTTCTGCATCTGGTCGATGGAGTCGTCCATAGCCGAGATCAGCGCGGTGATCGCGCTTCGATCGAACGGCGTGATGAACGAGCGGCGCACCGCCAGCATCACCTCTCGCGTGACGTCATCCGCTTCCTCCTCGCGGTCCGACACAGCCTTGAGATAGGTCGTTTCGGCGGCGCCGCCCTCAATCACGCATCGCAGCCCCTTTGCACCATCCAAGATGAGGGCGGCATGCTTCTCGAAGAGCGCAAAGAACCGGTCTTCCTTCGGCAGCAGCTTTCGAAACCAGTCGAGCATTGCGCCTCCGTCTTCGACCGCCCGCCACATACCGGCTGGTGCCAGGAAAGGGCATCGCACCCCTTGCTGTCACGCTTTTTCGTCTCGGTCGTCCAGATGGCGGAGACGACTCCGAAGCAGATCGCCACTCTCCTCGAGGACGGGATAGGCCGTCGCTGCGATAAGGTTGGTATTGACGCGCTTCAGGTGCCGAAGAGCGTCAAGCCTCAGGGCTTCTATAGTCCGGTCCTGCAATTTGCCCGATCGCAACTGACCGAAATAGCTTGCCGTTGCCTTGGCTTCGAGATCGCGAAACCTCTCCTTCTCGGCGACAAGCCTGCGTGCGGTGCGCTCATCGGCATTCATGAGGAGTGCGCCAGATGCTCTAGCGTTCATGATCACCCGGTCGATGAGGTCGGCCAGACTCGCCTGCACATCCGCCGGGAACGTCACGCCTTTCTTGCTCATCTTGCCGATCAAGCCGAGCAGGTCACGATCTGCCGCGTCTGCCGCTCGCTCGACATGCGTCACGAACAGCAGGATACGATCCATGCGCCGTTCGTCGGCCTCGCTCATGCTGTCTGTGTCGAGCGACGTAAGGTAGCCACGGATCGACGCCTCGAGGCTATCGACGATAGCTTCGAGGTGCTTCACCTCGCCAGAGAAGCGGCGGTCGGGCTTGCATAGCCCTTCCTTGACGCTGAGCAGCATGTTCTCGACGAGATCAGTCAGCCGCAGGGCCTCCCGCGTCGCGGCTTCGAGCGCAACGAACGGCGTCTCTCTGGCGGAAGCATCGAGATATAACGGTGCCTTGGGATCGTGCTCGGCAATCCGCACGGGCAGAATCTTGCGCAAGAACTTTGCGTAGAGAGGCAGTAGGGGCAGGAAGAGTGCCGCCGACACGAGATTGAAAACGGTGTGGAAGTCGGCGACCGACCGCGAATTGTCAGGATCGATCGTCACGATCCAGGGCGCGATCTTCGGAAGCAGCGCCAACGCGATGCCCACGCTGAGCAACCGGTTCAGAAGATTGCCGATCGGCAGACGCCGTGCCGCCGGGTCGTCTCCCACACCACCTTCAAGCACCGGGTTGATCGCAGTCCCGAGGTTGGCTCCGAGGACGAGCGCGAAGGCTGCCATGGGCGGCACAGTGCCGTTGGCCGCGAATGCCATCGCCAGCAGCACGACGGCGACGCTCGAATGCGCCGCCCAGGTGAGGCCGGCCGCCAAAATTACGTCGAGCAAGGGTTGGGTCGACACCGAGCCGAGAAACAGGCGGAGGCTCGGAAAATCTTCGTAGGGCTGCAGGTAGCCGATGAACTGATGCAAGGCCATCAGCATGAGGCCGAGGCCGATCAGCACTCGGCCGAAATCTCGTGTGCTCGCGGTCGCACGGCGGAAGGCTAGCACGCCGAGGAAGATGAGTGCCGGGGCGACGCCCGAAACATTGAACGACAGGACCTGGACGATAAGCGTCGTGCCGACATTTGCCCCGAGCATAACGGCTAGAGCTGGCACCAGGCCGACAAGACCGTCCGCAACGAACCCTGTAACCATCAGGCCGGTCGCGGTGCTGCTCTGGAGCAGGGCCGTGATGCCGGCGCCGGCGGCGAAAGCCTTGATGCGGTTCTGAAGAGCGGTCGCGAGGAACCGTCTGAGCTTCGCGCCGAACGTCCGCTGAACGCCTGTCTGCACCATGTGCACGCCCCAGAGCAGGAGCGCGACACTTCCGGCCAGTTCGACAAGGGTGGCGGGGAGATCAAAATCCATGGGGCTATCCGGCACAGGAGCACGGTTGATAAGGGACGGCGCGATCGAAGCCCCGGAATCGCGACCGACCACACCCTATGGAGACATCCAATCTTGCCTACGATCAAGCATGTGTTCAGCTTCTTCGCGACGTTGGCGCTGGCCCCGGTCTATCTTTCACCCTCTGCTGCTGCGGCGGGGGATACCTATGAGCACGAAAAGCAAGTCCTCATGCGCATCGAACCTGACACGCGGCTCGAGCAAGTCTGCGACTGGGAGGCGATGAAGCGGATCTCGAGGGCCACAGGATTTCGACCTGATCGCGCCAAGAGCAACATCACCGTCCCTCCGACCCACTACGGTACCGCGATGACCGCGACTGGAGGTGCTTTCTGCAGCAAGGGAAAATGGTACGCCCTATCCTTCAAATGCGTCGGCAACGGCGACCGCACCAAGGTGCTTTCCCTTTCCTTTCAGATCGGCGCCGAAATCCCGAAGCGCCGTTGGGACGATCTCGCTCTCTGGCCGTAGGCACGTCTGTCACTCTGGCGACATGCGCCTGAGCCAACCTCAAAGGCATGACATGGCGCGATCGGCTGATCGAGTTCGCAACGAAGCACCTGACGCTGGTTGGCGTCACGCTGATGCTCATCGTCGCCGCCATCATCGGATCGACGGTTCGATAGCGGGCCGTCGCCGGGGGAGCAAGGCGACGGCCCTCACCGCCGCGACATACGGTAGAGACTTCGCGGAGGCTGCTTGTTTTATGCAGCGGAAGTTCCGAGGGCGGTAGAGAACGCCTAAGCCTTTCTCCGCATGAATTCAGTCGGTTTTTGCTGTGGCGACGTCGAGCCGGCGAATGATTTCCGTAAGGCCGTCTTCCGCGACCCGCTTCGCTGCTTCTTTCGTCGATACCCATTCGCGCCGACGCTGGTCTTTTTCAAGCCAGTTGCCGCTCACCTTGTCGACTTCCAGCAAATAGACCATGACCCGGACCTGTTCGACACCATCACTTAGACGCTTGTCGTAGGTGTAGGCACCCATGGGATGCTTATGGATGCGACCGCTTACCCGGCTTCCTCTCGCGCCTCCTTCGCTGCGGCCTCATGGTCCTTACGACCTTTCATGGGCCAGCCCTTGGGTATGATCCAGCGCTGCGTCTCGCGCGACGTCACAAGCAGCACACGGTAATCTCCGGGCTTGCCCTTCACTGGGAGCGCTGCAACCTGCGCCAGAAGCTCGACATCTCGCGTCACGCCCCGAAACTAAAATAAAAGCTCTGAGTCTCAAAGGGATAGATGTCTCGCCCTTCGGCGGACAGGGCTCACGCGCGTGCCAGCGGAGAAGTTGCGCGCGCGCTCGCGGAAATGACCGTAAAGTCGCTTGGCGCGGCTGAGGCGGCAGCGGTCTGCCTCGTTGAGAAGCTCAGTGGGTATGGTCTGGCATCAAATTCGCCGGCTTCGCGCGGCGGGAGACGCTGATGAAGACGATCCTTGTGGTTGGCGGTGGATTTGCGGGGGTCCGGGTAGCGCGCGACCTCATAGCGCGCGCTATCCCAGATTGCGAAATCCTTCTCGTCAGCGAGGAGAGCTACACGACGTATAATCCGATGCTGCCGGAAGCCGTCGGGGCGGCGGTTTTCCCCGAGCACGTCGTTGCGCCGCTTCGCGAGGTCGTGGGTATCCGCAAGCGCGGCCGTTTTGTCATGGGGCGCATGCTGAGCCTCGATGCCGTACGCCAGCGCATCACCTGCCGTACGCTCGCTGGCGAGCGGACCTTCAACTACGACCATCTCGTCCTTGCGCTGGGAGTGCGGGCCCGGCTCGACCTCGTGCCAGGCATGGCCGAACATGCGCTGCCGCTGAAGACCGTCGGCGATGCCATGCACATCCGCAATACCGTCCTGCGACGGCTGTCGATGATCGAGCTACAGGACGACTTGGCGCGGCGCGCCAGCCTTGGCCATTTCGTCATCCTCGGCGGCGGTTTCTCCGGCGTCGAGGTCGCCGGTGCACTCGTCGACTGTCTGTTCTGCATGGCGCGCTACTACCGGCTGGTGAAGCCGCGTGAGCTGCGGGTCACCCTGTTGCAAGGCGCCGACCGCCTGCTGCCCGAGATGCATCCGGCGCTCGGCAAGGCCGCGCTGGCCTCGCTGCGCAAGCGCGGTGTCGACGTGCGGCTGAATACGCGCGCGTCCGAGATCCGCAGCGACGGCGTGATGGTGGCGGACGGCACCTGGCTCGCCAGCGAGACAGTCGTCGGCACGATCGGCACGCAGCCAAACGCGCTGCTGGCCTCGCTCGGCCTGCCGCTCGACAGGGACCGGCTCAAGGTGACGCCGGAGCTGCACGTCGAAAGTTCGGAGACGATTTGGGCGGTCGGCGACTGCGCCTGCGTATGGGACGGGGAAGCAGGCACCCCGCACCCGGCGACGGCTCAGGTCGCCGTGCAGCAGGGCCACCAGCTCGCCGCCAACATCGCCGCCGCGCTGGCCGGCGCGCCGCTCACGCCGTTCCGCTACCGCCACAGGGGCTCGATGGCTGCGATGGGTCACCTGAACGGCGTCGCAGAAGTCGGTGGCTGGCCGTTCCACGGCTTCGCCGCGTGGCTCGTCTGGCGCGCCTATTACCTGATGCAGATGCCGACTGTGGGCCGCAAGCTACGCATCTTCTTCGAATGGGCCTGGGGTATGTTCTTTCCCACCGACATCACTCACCTGCGCTTTACGCGCAGCCGCGATGTAATGGAGCCGCCGCTGGAGTGATGGCGTCACCGGCGGTCAGGCTTCGGTGGGAAGACGCTTGGCGGCTCGACCTGCCGTAAGCGGAACAATGCTTCTGAGAAGGTCGTCGGACAGCAGCCGAGCCTGTATCGACCTAAGAAGGCGACGCCGCGGCTCTGCCCGAAACTCTGCGCGCGATGTAAGCCACGTGCGCTTAAAGCTGCCTCTGATAGCCTTATCGTAGCGAGTTTGGCACAGTCGCTACCTTGAAAGGCGCTGTCGTGCATGCGCCCGCGAACATCAATCAGGTACTCCGTCTTGTGCCCGCTTCATGAGCAGTCGATGTGTTTCCTCAAGCGTGTGTAAGATGTTCTCGAGGGTAATGAGCATTTTTTCGCCGAATTGCCGGACCCGGGGGTCCGTGGTGTTGGCAATTAAACGTTTCTGCCATTCAATACGATTGCGCGTGTGCAATATGCGTTCTGCGGAAGCCTTCAGCCCTCGAGCAACGCCATTCGACGTCATGTCGAGCTTGTCGTATCGCGCTGCAGTATCTGCTTGAGTTCGGCGATCGACTGATCGAGTTCCTCTCTCTGCCGTTCAATGATTTGAAGCTGCTGCCCTATTTGATCCTTGGATAGCAGCTCCGTCAGAGAGCTGCCGGCAGCTCGTTCGTTTTCGTCAGGCTCCGACTTCATAGCCGCCTCACCAATCAGCTCGTGGATCTGAGCGAGGCTGAAGCCGAGTCTCTTGCCCGTAGCTATCAATTTCAACCGGACGCGGTCGTCGCTCGTATAGATCCGTGAGGTACCGATCCGCAGGGGTTTAATCAATCCCTTGCTTTCGTAAAAACGCAGAGTGCGAAAACTCACGCCAAATTCTTTCGCGGTTTGCGCTATGCTCTTTTCGTCCGGCAACAGATCGATCGCCATAGGCACCCCCGTGGACCTGATTGCATCGCGTGCTAAACACAACCGTTGTATCTCTTGCCAAGAGTGGCGTCCGAATTGGTTGTCCACAAGCAGTTCTTACGCTCGAAAGGTCGTTCGATGGACCGGCAGCACCGCTTTCTTATGGTCGGCATCGGTGCGTCCGCTGGCGGCCTTGAAGCGCTCGGGCTCTTCTTCCAAGGGCTCCGGGAGCCGCCCGGAATGGCCTTTGTTGTCATCTCGCATATCGGTCGTGATCGTCCTAGCGAGCTTGCAACGCTACTGAGCAATTTCACGACATTGAGCGTCTTCACAGTAGAGGACGGCGTCCAGATCGCACCGAACCATGTGTATGTGTCGCCACCCGGTGTCACGATGACGATGAGCAGCGGCCGGGTGAAAGTCCATCATGACGGCAGCGATCTTGCCCGAACGAAGGCAATCGACATATTTTTCAGCAGCCTCGCCGAAGACCAAGGCGAGTATGCTGCCGCCATAGTGCTTTCCGGTCTCGATGGCGACGGGACCCTCGGCATCAAGGCAATCAAAGAGCGCAACGGGCTGACCATGGCACAGACCGGCAACGGCCCGTCGCCAAAGTTCGACAGCATGCCGCAAAGCGCAATCGCAACCGGCCTCGTCGACCTCGCCCTTCCGGCCCAGGAAATGGGACCACGCCTGATCGAGTTCGCACGTGGCATGGGCGCGCTTGCCGATCTTGGTCCGGGCGCCGGTCGCACACGCTTGAACGACATCATCAGCAAGAAAGCTGAAATCTGCACGATCTTGCTTGACCAGCTCGGTCACGACTTTTCCGGCTACAAGGATGCAACTTTCGCTCGGCGGGTCCAGCGGCGCTGCTTGTTTCTCAACATTGCTCTGGCATCGGAGTACGTAGAAAAATTGCGCGCTGAACCCGCAGAAGCCGCGACACTCTTTCGCGACTTGCTCATCAACGTCACCGACTTCTTCCGGGACGCCGACGCATTCGATAGTTTGGCGAAGGACGTTGTCCCTTCGCTCCTCGAAAACAGAACGAGCCAGGACACGTTGCGCGTATGGGTACCGGGATGCGCAACCGGCGAGGAAGTGTTTTCGCTTGCGATCCTTCTAATGGAAGCGATCGAGGGGCGGGAGTCGGCACCACGCGTGCAGGTGTTCGCGACTGACATCGACGAACGCGCTCTCGACGTTGCGCGAGCAGGGCGATATCCGGCGCCAATGATGAAGGAGGTCTCGGAAGAGAGACGAAAGCGCTTCTTTGTGAAAGACGGCGAAGGTTATTTGATTACGCGGGCCATTCGCGAGATATGTATTTTCTCGCCTCACAGTGTCTTCCGGGATCCGCCCTTTCGCGCATCGATCTTGTCTCCTGCCGTAACCTGCTGATTTATCTTGGTGGCGACGTCCAGCATCAGGTGCTGCCGATCTTCCACTATTCACTGCGCACGCGTGGATATCTATTTCTTGGCTTATCAGAAAACATTGGCAGCCACTCCGATCTTTTCGAGCCGATAGATCGTAAAAATCGAATCTTTCGAGCACGCGGCGACAAGCGGGCGATGCCGCAATTGCCTTTCAGATTGGACCGCAAACCCGGATACCCGGCTTCCGTGCCACGTTCTTCCAGCGTCTCACGGCTCCGACGCGAGGCCGAAGTGCAAATTCTGGAGCGGCACGCACCCCAATTCGTTCTCGTCAACACGGCGGGCGATATCGTCTACTTCTCCTCCGATACTGGATCATTCCTTCAGCCGTCTGCCGGCGCCCCCACGCGCGCCCTGATCGATCTCGTGCGTAAAGGGGCTCGGGTCGAAGTCAGGAGCGCCTTGCGCGAGTGTATGGAGACTTGGAAGCCAGTCCGACGAAGTGGCTTGAGAATCGAAATCGAACCTCGGAAGGTGCTGGTCCATACTATTACAATCGAGCCTCTCGCGAAGCGCGATGGGGAGGAGCCGCTACTGCTCGTCGTGTTTCATCAGGTAGGCGAGGAGGTACCCGGGCGTTTTGCCGAAGCGGCATCGCGGTCGGCAACTAATGAAGACCCAGCAGACGTCGACGCTGAAATGAAGGACATTCGCGATCGACTGCAGGCAACCATCGAGGAATACGAGACATCGATGGAGGAATTGCGCTCGGCTAATGAAGAGCTTGTCTCGCTCAATGAAGAGCAGCAGTCTTCGAATGAGGAACTGGAAGCCTCACGCGAAGAGCTGCAATCTCTGAATGAGGAGTTACAGACGGTTAACGCCGAGCTCAAAATGAATATCATAGAATTAGATGCAGCCAACGAGGATCTTCGGCATTTTTTCGAGAGCACTGAAGTCGCGACAGTATTCTTGGACTCACAGCTCACGATCCGCAATTACACAGTTCCTGCACTTGAAGTTTTTAGGATGAAGCCCGCCGATAAGGGGCGCGCGCTTGCGGATCTATCTACAAGGATCGATTATCCGAACTTCGAACGGGACCTGCAGACCTGTCTCCTGGAAGGCTCGTCTAAGTCAGTAGAAGTCCCGGCTCGGGACGGAGGCACTTACTACCGTCTGCTTATCCGGCCGTTCGACAAGCTTCGCAACAGTGAAGCGGGGCTGTTGTCACCGCAACCGACATCACGGAATTAGTGCAGTTGAGGAAAATGTCTCCGCCGGCGAGCGGCGAGCACAAAAGGGAATGACGGCAAGTAGGCGCAGCAGCCTACCCAAGCAGCTAAAACACGACCTTGCGCCACACCTGACTCTCGCCGCGTCGACGACGGCATACGCGACGACTCCGGCGTCATCGAAGCTGTCTCCTGGTTCCCCGCTTGCTAGGCGGCACGGGGCGACGGAGCTGGCCAGGCATCCCCCTACAGCTTCGGAGACAACGGTGGCCCGATCAACCTGTCGAAAGATCGCTCTTCCTGACGCGCAGCTCTTGGGGGAGGCTGTAGGTCCGCGGATGCCCCAAGCCTGCAGGCGGCGAGAAAGCGGATCGTTGCAGTGATGCCGGCCTGAGAGAACGGCTTCGACACGACGCCTGCAGCACCTTCGTAATCGTTCGGCAGCCGCGTTGCGCTGGCTGTGATGAAGACGAATGAGGTCCTCTCGGTCCTGCGCAGATGCTGCGCGACGAAAATGCCGCTCGGGCCGTCCAACAGCTGAAGATCTATGAAAGCTACATCGGGCTCGACCAGGCGCGCAAGCGCTATTGCTTCGCCGGCCGTCATCGCCGTGCCGATGACTTCGTGGCCCTCTGCTTCGCCGCTTCGCGCCATCTCGCCCGAACAATCCGGCAAGCACTTCGGCATGATCGCGCCCTTCGTCGCGCTCGACAATCCGTCTTCGAGCGCGGAGACGCGCGCAACGCTTGGCTGGACGCCCGGTCAGGCAGGATTGCTAGCCGACATGACGGCCCACTACTTCTGAGTGCCCAGCGGTGAAAGCTGCTTTCCTTGTCTGCGCGGCGGTCGCACTCGTCAGCTTCGCTTTTTTGATCGCTGCGGTGCAGGCGAGCGCGGGTCATCGCGGTCGGTCGCGGTCTACGCCTGTGCGAGGAGCACGGCCTTCGCGGTTATCGCCACCGCCCGTTCTTCAACAGCTCAGTCCCGTGGCTGGAGGCGGCGGCCACGGAGATGATCATCTTTCAGGCGCTCGATGCAGCGATCGGCGTGTCGGCCGGGGATGCCATGAAGACGTTGGGGCCTGCTCTCCTATCTCCTTCCTCTCGCGGTGCTCACATGGCTCGTGATGAAGGCGTGAGCGGAGCATCGGGCGTCGAGGCGCGGGAAGTGACCGGATTTCCGCGACACGTCTGCTTTCGAGCCACCGCCGAACGGCTCGGTTGGGCGCAAAGCCGACTGACGCTGTCAATCGGCTCGCAATGTTGGGTCTGACGCAATCTCGATGATGTGCTTCAGACCGCTCCGATCAGCCTCGCCTCGAGCAGGTCGATCTTTGCCCTACCGTACATCTGTCGTTTGATCATCTTGAGCTTGTTGATCTGCCCCTCAGTCTGGCCATTCGACCAGGGCTCGACGATCGCAGCGCGGACGGCGGCCTTGCCCTTGGTGATCCCGGCCGCGAAGGACGCGAGAAGGCTCGTACCCGCTTCGGTGAGCCACGCATCAAGATCGGCCTCGACCTTCATGCGGATCATGCTGTGGAAGCGCTCGACGAGCGTGCGCGCCTCGGTGAGCGCGATGACGCCTGCTTCGATTGCGGCCACGGTGACGCTTTCTGCCTTGCTCAGGTGATTGCGGGCCATGGTCAACAGCCTGGCGATCGTCCTCGCCGACGGCACCTTCCGTAAGTGCTGATCGGAGGCGGTCTCCGCGCGGCGACGCCGTGTCGCCCATTCCCGCACCACGCGTTCCGAGCCGCGATAGCCGCGGTCCCGCATGCGCCGCCACAACTCTGCGCCCTTGCGACATCCGCTCTCCCATTGCGCATCGAGCCAAGGCAGATGAGCGTCGAGGGAGCTTTGTCGGACACGGAACACGTCGGTCCTTTGGCCTCGGATGACCTGGCGAACGAGGCCGCGACTATGGCCCGTCTGGCGGACGATCTGCTTGATCGCCATCCCGTCCCTGACGAGCGCCATGATGTCGGCGTTGGTCTCCTCGCGACGAAGATACCCTTCGTATTGAAGCTTCTCCGCGCAGGTGAGCAAGTCCGGGTTGATTGTCGTCGCGCCGATCGCCGTTCTGATTGCCCGCATCGATTTGCGCACGGCATCAAGGAATGCGGCGCTGGCGTTCTCGAAGAGGTGCCAGCGATCGGCAACCTGGAGGGCACGGGGCAATGCTTTCGCGGCCGCCTCACCGTATCCGCCGCCACGATCGCGCGAGACGATCTGGATCTCTGGATGGTCGCCGAGCCAAGCCTCGATGGTCGCTCTCTCGCGATCGGGCAAGAGCGCCACCACGCGCCGACGTTCCAGATCGCAGACGATCGTCCCGTAGCGATGATTGCGGCGGAAGGCCCAATCGTCGATGCCGATCACGTTCAAAGCACCGACCCCGGACCGCGCCCGCCGCCGTACGACGCGCAACAGCGTGTCGTTGCTGACAGGCAGCATCAGCCGCTTGGCGAAGGACGCAGCAGGCCGGCCGCCGAGCGCCAAGCCGAGATGATGCACGAGCCCTTCGAGTCGAGCCGTTCTGCGCGAGCGGACCGGCAGCACCGCCTCGTCAAACCGCTCGGCGAAGATCCGCCTCGGGCAATCCGACGCCTCGCAGCAAAAGCGCCTCGTCACGATGTGCAGCCGAACAGACCGGCCCGAGCACGGCAGATCCGAGACACGTCGCATGTAGCGGCTATGGATGCGCCGGGACGGCGAGGCGCAGAGCGGACAGACCACCATGCCCGCAGCGGCACGAACCACGAGACAGATCTCATCGTCGCCGCGTGTCTCGCTCTCGACGATCAATCCGCTCGGGATCAAAGATGCAATCCGACAGCTGGCTGGCATGGTGCTGATTCTCCTCGAACAGCACCAAGCCAGCGGCAAACATCATCGAATGTGAGTCAGACCCCAATGTTGACCCCTGATCGGCGTCCAACTTTGGCTCTGTCGCATTTCTGATGATGGCCCCCGGTTACGCGGCGCCGATGAGCCGAGCTTGCAGGAGATCGATCTTCGCCCGGCCGTACATCTGGCGTTTCACAAGCTTCAGTCGCGTCACCTGGCCTTCCGTCTGGCCGTTGGACCATGAAGTTGTGATCGCGGCGCGGACTGCGGCTTCATCTTTGGCGATGCCGTTGGCGAAGGAGACGACGAGACTGTTGCGCGCCATCTCGAGCCAAGGTGTCAGATCATCCTTGATCTTGCGGCGGATCATCGAGTGGAAGCGATCGATGCTATGTCGCGCCTCGACGAGCGTCGGCAAGCCGGCTTCGATGGCGGCGATCGTGACCGCGTCGGCCTTGCTGAGATGATCACGCCCGATCGTCATCATGCGTGCGATGGTTCGGGCTGACGGCACCCGCTGCAACTGCTTGTCGCTAGCCTGTTCGGCACGGCGCCGGCGCGTAGACCATTCGCCGACGACCCGCAGCGATCCACGGAAGCCCTTCTCCTGCAACTGCCGCCAGAGTGCGGCGCCGTTCCGGCAGCCACCTTCCAAAGCGCGTCGAGAAGCGGCAGGTACGCCTCGAGCGAGCTCTGCCGAACACGGAAGACGTCGCTTCGGCACCCGCGAACGATCTGTCGGACGGTCCCGCGGCTAAGGCCCGTGCGTCGGACGATCTGCTTGATCGGCATGCCCTCCGTCGCCAGAGCCATCACGGCGGCGTTGGCGTCCTCCCGCCGCAGATAGCCCTCGTACTGCAGTCGTTCGGCAGATGTGAGAAGGTCCGGATCGATCGTCGTCGAGCCGATCGCCCGCCGGATCTCCCGCATCGATTTGCGGACCGCGTCGAGGAACGCGCGGCTGGCGTTCTCCATCAAGTGCCAACGATCGGCGACCTGGGTGGCGTGCGGCAATGCCTTCGCAACCGCTTCGCTATAGGCACCGCCGCGGTCTCGCGCGACGATCTCGATCTCTGGGCGCAACGCCAACCAGGCTTGCGCCGTGGCGCGCTCGCGATCGGGCAACAGCGCGACGACCCGACGGCGCTCGAGGTTGCAGACGATCGTGCCATACCGGTGATTGCGCCGATACGCCCAGTCGTCGATGCCAACGACGCGCAAGGGCTCTGACGGCTCCAGGCTTCGCCGCCTCACGACGCGCAGCAAAGTGTCCTTGCTGACCGGCAGCATCAGCCGCTTGGCGAAGCCTTCAGCCGGACGCCCACCCAAGGCGAGGCCGAGATGATGGACGATGATCTCCAGCCTCGAGGTTCGTCGCGCCGATGGTGCCAAGACCTCGGCGCCAAAGCGTTCGGTGAAGATCTGTTTTGGGCACGATGCGAAATCACACCGGAAGCGCCGCGCGACGATGGTGATCGTGACGCTTCGTCCCGATGACGGGAGATCCGCCACCGTCCTTCGGTAGCGACTGTGAACGCGGCGAGAGGCAAAGCCGCACGAGGGGCACGGCTGAGACGTCAAGGTCGCCCTAGCTGTGATCGACGTTTTGGTGTCTTCCGTGCTTACGCTCTCGACGATCAAGCCCGCCGGCACGAGGCATCTGGGACGAAGGGCGGCCATGCGATGATTCTCCTCGAGAGAACCGTAGGCCGACACCCAACTTCATCAGAAGTGAGTCAGAGCCAGTTTTGGACGCCGATCACCCCGATAAGGGGGGCAGTTTTGCAGGCCGAAACACAAGAGTGACCATGAATTGTGTGAAGCGTGGGGTATTACTTCTTACACTGCGGAGATCGATTTTCTCGATACGGTTCTGACGTTGATGTTTTGGAAGAGATGACGATGCCCGATGCTTGGCGGCGGTGGGAACAAACGGGCGAAGTCCTCAATGAGGCCGAAGAGGCCGAGGATTTTCAGGCGGTCGGAATGCGCTGCCGGGAATGCCTGATCGTCATGGTGCGAACGCTGGCTTTGCCTGAAATGGTGCCCAACGACGCTAGCCCGCCGAAGCACGCAGATGTGGTTCACTGGTCCGAGTTGATCGCCAATCACGTAGCTCACGGCGCGAGCGCGAAAGAGGTGCGTGGCTACCTAAAATCCATCTCGAAAGCAGGTTGGGAGCTGGTGAGCTGGTTGACCCATGCTCAAAGCGCTTCGAGGGCCGACGCCATCCTTGCTCACGAGGTGACACAGCATGTCCTTGCAATATTCGGGACTGCGATGTTCCGCCATCGGCAAGGCATTCCCGATCGCTGCGGCGACTGCGGCTCTTATCGCATAGGGCTGTGGGCCGACGAGCCCGATACGCCTATGCGTCCAAGATGCGAGGTCTGCGGGTGGATCAAGCCGGAAACAGCCGAACGCGAAAGACTATCCTAGGACTGCTTAGAACGCAGAAAAGGCGCCCTTTGCAGGACGCCTTCTCCGCCAGAAGAGCCGGTAGTCGAATGCCGCCCACGGCTTGGCTATCCACGTCAATGCAAAGCGGAGCTGTGTGCAGGTGCGCTGCTCTGGACGAGAAAAGCGATGTTGCGCCCTTCTTCTGCAAGAAGCGCGGCGGCCAGGAGGGTCGAGATGTTCGACAGCCGCACAAGGCTCTCCCGACCGACAGTCCGGTCCCAGATCAGCAGTCGTATCGAGTCGACGTTCTGCGCGGCCGCCGCCTGGAACATCCCAATCATTCGAACCAGGAAGGCCGCAAGACCGACGATGACCTGCCCTTCCGGATCACGGGCGAAAGCCCGATTTGCTTCGCGTTGCGTGGCGTAAAGAGGTCGTACGAGATCCTTTGGTATGAGGCCGAGTTGCCGCTTGACGAGGTCACAAATCGACATCGACTGCGCTACGCCCGGTCCTGAAAGGTCGCGTGCCTTCAGGATGTCGTCCTTCAGGAGAGTCACGGCGACAGCCGCGCATTCCGAGGCTGTCCAAACACTACCGCCGCGATGCGGATCGAGATCGATAACTTCGGTGGCCGGACAAAGGGGTATGTGGGACAGACCCCGGACCGTGCGAGCAACGGAAACAAGGGCGAACTCAAACAGCGTCGACAGATCACACATCGCCTCGTCCTGATTGAGTGCCTTCGCTGAGACACTGTTGCACAGTCGGAACGCCGCTTCGTTGGTCGCGCTGATGCGTTCAATCGCTCGTTGGAGCATCTGCCGCACGAGGAGGTTCAGACCGGCAGCGATGGAGTTTGTCTCTACGTCCATCTTGGCGAGCGCCGCCGGATCGAGCCCGAGAAGATCATACACGAGAGCCTTGAATTCCACGCAAGACGTAGCTTCTACTTCATTAATACGCATCTTATTTCCTAGGGGTTACATGGCTATTCTGCCACTCCCAAATTGACCATTTGCTATTTTCTTCAGAATATTATTTTGACAATGCCTTCGACGAATGTATAAAACCTATCGATTGGCGACGCTTGTGTGCTTGGGCGGCTAGTGTATTTGCGCTTCGAATGTCTTCTACCTTCACGCGGAGACGTCCTTCCGACGCGGCAAAACCAATTGCGAGCCGGAGCAGCTGCGCAATATGTCGAAGGCTGTGGCGCGCCAATTCCTGCAGGGCATCGTCGGCGAGATCTTCCGGCAACAATCCGCCGTAGCTCTCGCGGCATACGGCGTAGAGGCCGGCGACTACGAGCTGGAGCTGGCGTTCGCTCGGTTTTGGAATATCGAGGACGATTAAGCGGTCGAGGATCGAGGGGGGCATTTTGGACACGTCGTTTGCTGATGCAAACCAGGTGATCCGGTCGGCCCGGATCTCGATCTCGAGGAAGTCGTCGCGGAAATGTCGCGCGTTCTCGCGGTCGAGCAGGCTGTGCCAGACGTCATACGGACGTTCTGCGCGATCGACGGCGGGTATCTTGTCGAATTCGTCGAGAAGCACGACCGGGCTTGATCCAGACGATTGAAGCACCTCGGCGATCCGTCCCATTCGCGCGCCACGCCAAGCTGTGTTCAGCCCCCGCAGCCTGAATGCATCGGTCATGTTCATCGCGATCAAAGTGAAGTCCGCGCCAAGCGCCTCGGCGATGCGGCGAAGCGCGAACGTCTTGCCGATGCCAGGCTCGCCAAGCAGCAAGCAGGGCGGAAGATCAAGCGGGGTCTGCGTCCGCGCCGAGACCAGCGCGGCACGCGCAACGACACCGATCACCGGCGCGAAATGCGGCATGACTTTCAACAGATCGCTGAGACGCCGTACCACCTCCGTCGAGCAGATGATCGACCGACGACTGGTCCCGCGCGGATCGGCAGCGATACGCTTGAGACAGCGCAGGCGATTGCGATCCTCGGACGACTCGACCATCTCGTCAGCAACCGCGAACTCGGTAGCCGCTCGGTCGCCGGCGAGCTGGCGGATCGCCCGCTCGAGCTCGTCGGGATCGTAGATCCTATGAAACTGGTCGGAGCCTCCTCGCGGCCGTCGTCGCTTATTCACTGGGCGAGGCGCGATGTCGTTCGTGTCGCTCTTCATGTCTGAGTTCATCTGGTTTTCAGGACGTGGATGCACGAAGGGCGCCCTGGAGGCGCCCTGTTCGGCTCGGATTGATTTGAAGTCAGCCTCAAAGGCCGCCGTTCAGGCCCGGGGGCGCTTTTGCAGCAGAGTCGCGCCTTCAAGATCGAGATGGCGAAGGATCAGACGTTCGGCGATGATGGCCAGCCGGCTCATGTCGACGAACGGCGTGGTAAAATAGCACTCCGTCGCTTCGCTATAGCGAACGTCCTCGGGACCAGAGAACTCGTAGGCCGTCCACCTTTTCAGGGCTTCTGGCGCGACGCCTTGCGCTTCAAGGTAACTGCGTCCAGCTGTCGTGTTTGCGAAGAAGATGAGGCTGCTCGCGGCAATGGCGCGATGCAGGTCCTTATCGAACCGGCCGAACGGGTAGCCGGACGGTAATGCCACACGCAGAGCACGACGGCCTGATGACACCGGGCCTCGTGGATGCAGAGGAAAGACGAGCTCGATCTGCTGCATCTCCCATTTGTCCCAGCCAGGCTCGCAAACGAAGCGATCTCCCTCTTTGACGTATCCCGCGTAGTTCTCTCGGTTGAGCGAGTCGAGACGCTTCTTCAGGTCCAGCGTCGAGTGCGCGCCGTATTTGAACGCGGGGCGGCCGATCCGCTCCGATAGAGCACGAAGTGCCGCGTTGCCGGCGCAATAGACAACCACGACCTCGCCAGCCTTGTAGGCCGCTTGATAGGCGTCGCTGTCGAAGACGGGGTTCCGCACAAGATCTTGTCGCGCAACACCGCCGAGAGCCCCCCACCCTCCTTCACGCATTGACCGCGCGATGGATCGGTGATGGGTGTGCTGCGGCAACGAAAGGAGCTTTGGAGGCTGTTCGTTGGCCGCCGCGGCAATCGAGCCTGCGATAGCCACCAGTGCCTCCGCGGGCGTCACGGACTGATTGTTGATCTTGATATCTAGAGTCTTGTTCACGGCGTTTGCCTCGCGAGGGGTAGGATCGTCTGTCGATCGCTTCATGTCCCTGCTGCTGACGATCTCGCTTCATCTCTTCCAACATAGCGGCGAAACACGACGCATACGCCCAGCAGAAAACCGCCTAGCCTAGTCCCCTCACTCGATTAGCCGCTGCTACCGCGCGTCGGCGTGCGGCCTCATCGCCCCGGCGTATGGCGTGAATCGCTTCCTCGATATACCTTCGCCAGCGGCGGTTCTCCCTTGCCCGGCCCCGCGGCGGCCAAGCGCCGACCAGGCGCGACGCGTCGACCGTATGCCGCCACGAGTGAGCCATGTTCTGTGGGTCGCCCGAGATCGACATCTTCGTCATGTCGACGCCAAACACCTTCAATTGGGCCATCATGGCGTCCACCCGGTCGAGCGCACCAACCTCGGTCAAGGCTGCCACGTAGGCGGCCTCGCGGCACGCGCTGTAGCATTCGATGATCGGATCGTAGTTCGGAACGTGGCTCGCGCTCTTGAGGGCTCGGGCAGCTTCCAAAAGATCGGCCTGCTCAGGAGGTATCTCCCTGTGGAGGATCTTCTCGACCAGGCTTGGCGGCCGCAGCAGCAAACGGAGCTCGTCGGCAACCCGCTCGATTTGACGGCCTCGCCGTACCAAAATGCCTGGCATTAACGGCGCGTCGAGATCGCCGCTGCGTGGGCTCGCCTGGATGTGGAGCGCGCCAGAGGCCGCCGGGCCGTACGGCGCAACAGTAAAAATCAGGTTCTCCCAACGAAAGCGGAAATCACCCAACAGCGTCCCGGATAAGCTCGCACAAAGTCGTTCCGTATAACCGGCAACATCAACGATCACGTCCACGTCTCCACTTATAAATATATGGGGTAAAGCCTGGATGGCATCATGCCCTCATGTTCACGAACGCGGGCCTGGACTATAAATAAGCCGGTGCCGCAACTGCGTACTTGATGATCGAGTCGCTTTCTTCTTTCGAAAGCCCAGCGTCGTTTCGCTGAAGGCTCGATACTCAGATGTCGTAGCGGGGATACCGGTCCAAGGCGGTTTTCATCTCGTGCGGAGGCGGCGCAAAATACCCGTCGTGCGCGTCCTTGACCCGATTGTGGCCGGTGATCGCGCTGGCCATTTCCTTGGCCATGCCGACGCCAGCGCCCTGGGCGCGCGTGATGAAGCTGTGGCGCCACGCATGGTTCGGGCTCACGCCTTCGTCGAGAGCGACGTTGCTGCTGATCCAGGCCGCGATCTCGCTGGCCCGCTGCTCCGGAGCCAGACGCGTGGCATTAAGCTTCTGGGGTCGATCGCCGGCAAAGAGCAGCCCGTCGGCCGCGGACCGCCAGTACTCGAGCAGACCCTCCTCGATCAGCGCATCGTGCAACGGTACGGTTCTGGCGAAGCCGTCCTTGGTCATCGGGAAGCGCATCACCCAGATGTCCCCCTCCAGAGCGATGTCCTCCTTGCGCAGCCAGCAGACTTCCTGGATGCGGGCCCCCGAATACGCGCAGATGAAGGGGCCGAAGCGTCGCGAGGCTGACGCGCGCGGGTAGCGCGGATCCGGCACGACGCCGCGCGCCAGAGTCAGGATCGCCGAGACCTCGGTCGCCCGGAACGCCTTCTCTCGCGCCTGCCGCTTCTTCGGCTTGTGCAGCTTGACGCCCTTGACGGGCGAGTCGTCGCGCAGAGCGCGCTTCACTCCATCGGCGCCGACATCGCTCTCGCGGCTCGTGGCAAAGTTGAAGATGCTGGCCGCCGCGACGAGATCGTTGCGATTGACGGTCGAGGGCTCGATCTTGTCGACGTCGCGGCGGTGATCGGCCCATCCTTCGATGTCGCTCTTGGTGATGGCTCGGACGTCGCGGGCACCGAGATAGGTCGAGAGGCTGGCGATCGAGGGACCGTAGCGGCGGATCGTCGAGGCCGCCTTCTTGTCGGCGTTGAAAGCTTTCCAGCGCTCGAACAGCACGGCGACGGTGACCCTGCCGGGGGCCCTCGGCGGGATGGGAGCTTGCGCCGGGGCCTCGAAGGCAGGAAACCGCAACAGGTTCGGGTCCGGCGAAAAATCGCCTTGCGCCTGCTGGACGAGGCGGCCGGCCGCAAGGCGCACCGCCTCGGCGATCTGCAGGACGAGCTTGCGGCGGGTGTCCACGTCGGCGACGAGCTGATGGGCCCCGAGGATGGCGTCGGCCTCAGCGCCAAACAGGTCCTCGATCGCCTCCTCGTAGGTGACGCAGACAAAGGGCGAGGTCACGTCGGCCTTCGTCTCGAAGGCCAAGAGCTGCGGTCCCATGGGGCGCTGGATCGCCTCGAAGAAGCGCGCGCTCTCCTCCGAGATCTCAATTGGATCGTCGTCGTCGCCGTAGCGCCAGGCGGTGAGAGCCTCGATGCGCTCGCGGCGCGCCTGTTCGAGAACGTCGGGATCGAAGTCGTCCTCGGGGGGCGCCGCGCGCTGGCGATAAGCTTGGCCGGCGAGCGCGACGATCTGCTTGTAGGTGAGCGGCTTCGGGCCGGCCCGGACCGCCGCAAAATGCTGCATCAGGGCGTTGAGCGCGGCGGCATGCCGCGCTCTGGCGGTCGCAGCGTCCTTGGTGCGCAGCGACAGGAAGACCTTGTCCGAGGCGGTCACCGCGACGACGGCGCCGTCGAGCGGCAGGTAGATCTTGGTGCCTTTGATCCGCGCCACGATGTCCGACGGGACGCGGACGTTGAGCTGAGGGATCCCCGACGGTGCAGCCCGCTTGGGGGCGCATGAGCGCGGCGGCCCGCCAGCCGTGTCGGAGCCTGACGCGTCCTGATCGGGCGCCTTTGCTGCGGGCCTTATACGGCCAAGCTTACGCTGAAACGGTTGCGGCATCCTGAGGGCCATTGGGTGTGTCCGCTGGGTGAGAGCGGCGCCTTAAACCCATTGCCTATCAGCAACTTATTGACGAACCATGAGAATTCTATGGTGCCCAGGAGAGGACTCGAACCTCCACGGCTTTCACCACTGGTACCTGAAACCAGCGCGTCTACCAATTCCGCCACCAGGGCAACGGGCTCCTCTTACGGGGGTGGGCTCGGGCCTGTCAATGGAGCGGCGCGTGCGGGGCGGTGCAGCGACGCTCAGGCCTTGCCGGCTTCGTTCAGGTGCTGGGCGAGGCGCTCGAGGCGGGTGGAGGCGGCGTCGAGGGCGCCGGCGACGTCGAGGGCGAGCGCGTCGCGGAGGGCCTCGCCCTCGGAGCGGGATTCGGAAAGCTCGGCGAGGCGCGCCTCGACCTCGGCGGCGCGACGGCGCGCCTCGAACAGCTCGTCGGCCACGGTGATCGCCGTCATGATGACGAGGCGCGTGTCGCCGATCTCGCCAAAACCCTTGCGCAGGCCGGCGAGCGTCGCGTCGACATGGCGCGCCAGCTCCTGCAGGTGCCCCTCCTCGCCCTCGCCGCAGGCCATGCGGTAGGTGCGCCCGGCGATGGTGACGCCCACGGTCGCCATCAGTTGATCTCGCCCTCGGCGTGCGCCAGCAGGCGGCGCAGGCCGGCGCCGGCATGGCCGAGGCGCAGCGCCACCTCGTCGGTCGCATGCTCGAGCACCTGCGTGCGCGTCAGCGCCGCATCGAGCTCGCTGGCGAGGCGGCCGCGATCGTCCTGCATCACGGTCAAGGTGTCGACGAGATCGCGCCGCTCGGCGCCCGCCCGCGCGAGGCGCTCGGCGGCGGCCTCGAGCTGGTCGAGCGCGCCGGCAAGGCGCTTCAGGGCGGCATCGAGGGGAGGCGGACGGGTCATGTCGATCGATCGAGGAGAGCGCGGCATTTGAAGGGGCGGCGCCGGGGACGTCAATCTCCGCCGGCGGCGCCGGCACGCGCCGGCGGAAGCCGTTCACCGGAATTCACTTTTTCGCCCACCTGGGCCGTCGCCGTACTATCTCTATGGGGACAGGGCGCGGCCGATGCGCTATGGCGCCTGAAACAGCCGGCTACGCCTCTCGCAGGCGCGGCGCCAGAAGGAGGTTTTCGAGATGAGCGTGCGGGTGGCGATCAACGGGTTCGGACGCATCGGGCGCAACGTGCTGCGCGCGATCGCGGAATCGGGCCGCACCGACATCGAGGTCGTGGCGATCAACGATCTCGGCCCGGTCGAGACCAATGCGCATCTCCTCCGCTACGATTCGGTGCACGGCCGCTTCCCCGGCACGGTGAAGGTCGAGGGCGACACGATCGACGTCGGCGCGGGCCCGATCAAGGTCACGGCGATCCGCAACCCGGCCGAGCTGCCGCACCGCGACCTCGGCGTCGACATCGCGATGGAGTGCACCGGCATCTTCACCGCCAAGGACAAGGCGATGGCGCACATCCAGGCCGGCGCCAAGCGCGTGCTGGTCTCGGCGCCGGGCGACAAGGCCGACCTGACGGTCGTCTACGGCGTCAACCACGACAAGCTGACCAAGGACCACCTCGTCGTCTCGAATGCGTCGTGCACGACGAACTGCCTCGCGCCCGTCGCCAAGGTCCTCAACGACACCGTCGGCATCGAGAAGGGCTTCATGACGACGGTGCACTCCTACACCGGCGACCAGCCGACGCTCGACACGTTCCACAAGGACCTCTATCGCGCCCGCGCCGCCGCACTCTCGATGATCCCGACGACGACGGGCGCCGCCAAGGCCGTCGGCCTCGTTCTGCCGGAGCTCGCCGGCAAGCTCGACGGCTCGGCGATCCGCGTGCCGACGCCGAACGTCTCGGTCGTCGACCTGAAGTTCGTCGCCTCGCGCGACACGACCGCCGACGAGATCAGGGCGGCGATCAAGGCCGCCGCCGAGGGCCCGCTCGCCGGCGTGCTCGGCTACACGCTCGATCCCAACGTGTCGTCCGACTTCAACCACGACGCCCATTCGTCGATCTTCGCGATGGACCAGGTGAAGGTGATGCAGGGGCACTTCGTGCGCGTGCTCTCCTGGTACGACAACGAGTGGGGCTTCTCCTCGCGCATGGCGGACACCGCCGTCGCCATGGGCAAGCTCATCTGATGGCAGCTGACGCCGGGAAGACCTTCCGCTCTCTCGACGAGGTCGACGTCCGCGGCAAGCGCGTGCTGCTGCGGCTCGACCTCAACGTGCCGATGAAGGACGGGAAGGTGACCGACACGACGCGCATCCAGCGCATCCTGTCGGGGGTCCGCGAGCTGGCCGACAAGGGCGGCAAGGTGATCGTTCTCTCGCATTTCGGCCGTCCGAAGGGGAAGGTCGATCCGGAGAGTTCGATGCGCCCTGTCGCCGAGGCTCTGGCCAACGAGCTGGGCCGGCCGGTCGCCTTCGCGGAGGATTGCATCGGCGCGACCGCCGAGGCGGCCATCGCGAAGCTCGCCGACGGCGACGTGCTGATGCTCGAGAACGCCCGCTTCCACAAGGGCGAGGAGGCCAACGATCCGGCCTTCGTCGCCGAGGTGGCGAAGCTCGGCGACCTCTTCGTCAACGACGCGTTTTCTGCCGCCCATCGCGCGCACGCGACGACCGAGGGCGTCGCGCACGTGCTGCCGGCCTATGCGGGCCGCACCATGCAGGCCGAGCTCGAGCACATCGGCACGGCGTTGAACCATCCCGACCGCCCGATGGCGGCGGTCGTCGGGGGCGCCAAGGTGTCGACCAAGCTCGACCTGCTCGGCAATCTCTCGGGCAAGGTCGACCGGCTGATCATCGGCGGCGGCATGGCCAACACGTTCCTCTATGCCCAGGGCAAGTCCGTCGGAGCCTCGCTCTGCGAGAAGGAGATGGCCGACACGGCGCGCGAGATCATGACGCGCGCCGAGAAAAACGGCTGCGAGATCGTGCTGCCGGTCGATGCCGTGGTGGCGGAAAAGTTCGCCGCCGGCGCGCCGGACGAGGTCGTCTCGGTCGATGCGGTGCCGGACGGCAAGATGATCCTCGACATCGGCCCGCAGTCGGTGGCGCGCATCGAGGCGCTGCTTCAGGACGTCAAGACGCTGGTCTGGAACGGCCCGTTCGGCGCCTTCGAGATCGCCCCGTTCGACCGCGGCACGGTGCGCGTCGCGCAGGCTGCGGCGGCGCTGACGAAGGCCGGCAGGCTGGTCACCGTGGCGGGCGGCGGCGACACGGTGGCGGCGCTGAACCAGGCCGGGGTGGCGCGCGACTTCACCTACATTTCGACCGCCGGCGGCGCCTTCCTCGAATGGCTCGAGGGCAAGGAACTGCCGGGCGTCGAGGCCCTGCGGCCGTAGGCCGGACGCCCGGCGCGATCCGCCGTCTCCTGGGAGACGGCGGAGCCTTCCTTACTTCTTCGGCGGATCGGCAGACGTCGCTTGCGCCGGCGCGGGAGTCGGCGGCGTGCCGGGCGCGGTCCAGGGGAAGGTCCAGGTCTCGGTCAGGACGTTCGGGCCGTCGTGCAGGAAGGCCCGCAGGTTCGCGGTCTCGCCGGGCGGCACGTCGACGTCGAAAGTCGCGCGGATGCCGTCGATGAACGGATTGAGCTGCGTGTAGGAGCGCACGATGCGCCCGACCGTCGTGCTCGCATCGATCTTCACGAGCTTCGGATCGTTCTTGTAGTAGGCGAGGTCGCCGCCGGTAAAATCCATGATGAAGCGGCGCGTGGTCGGCACGTTCGATTCGCTGGAGCCGAGCGCGCGCGCGGAGGTCTGGAACGTGCGGATCGTCCGCCCGAGCGGGGTGAGGCGGTCGAGCTCGAGCGCCGAGGTGATGGAGTAGGAATACTCGAGCGGCTTGCCGACCGGCGGCTTGTCGGCCGAGACCCAGGACGCGACGATGTTGTCGTTGCTCTCGTCCGTCGTCGGCATCTCGAACAGCTCGACATGGCCCTCGCCGAGCTTCGTGTTCGCGGCGACCCAGTAGCTTGGCCGCAGCTGGTAGGCGAGATCCAGATCCTCGTAGTGCGAGAAGCTGCGGTCGCGCTGCAGCAGGCCGAAGCCCTTCACGTCCTTGTCGAGAAACGCCGTCGTCTTGGCGATGTTCGGGTTGCGCAGCGGGCGCCACAGCCATTCGCCGGCGCCGTTGTGCACGAACAACCCGTCGGAATCGTGCAGCTCGAAGCGGTAGTCGTCCTTCCCGACCGGACCGTTCTCGCCGAGGTAGAACATGGACGTCAGCGGCATCAGGCCGAGCTTCACGTCGTCGCGGCGCGGGATCAGCGTCGCGCGGACGTCGACGACGCTGTTCTCCTTCGGATAGCAATCGAACTGGAAGGCGCCGGTGGCGGCCGCCGAGTCGAGCAGCGCATAGATCGTGACCTTGTCGATCTCGGGCTGCGGGGTCTCGATCCAGAACTCGCGGTAGAATGGAAACTCTTCCTGGTTGGTGCCGCCGTTGACGGCGAGCCCGCGCGCCGACAGCCCATAGCGCTGGCCGCGGCCGAGGAAACGGAAGTAGCTCGAGCCGATGAACGAGATGAACTCGTCGTACTTCTTCGGATCGTTCAGCGGCGTCCAGATCTTGAAGCCGGCGAAGCCGAGGTTGACCGGCAGCGGCTTGTTGAACTTGGTGGACCCGAAGTTGAACTCGCCGGCCTGATAGGGGATCGGCGTCGGGATGCCGTCGCGCAGCGTGTTGATGACGATCGGCCGCTTGAACAGATAGCCGAGGTGGTACAGCTCGAGGCGGAACTGGCTGCCGTTTCCGCTGAGCAGCGCCTTGGAATCCTTGAACGAGATCTGCGACCAGGCGTCCCAATCGAGCTTGTTGAGCTCGTCGGGGATCGGCGGCAGCTGCGCCTGGTAGGGCGCTGCGGCCAGCTGGGTCGCGCGCTTGACGACCTCGTCGTAGCTGAACTTGGCGTCGCGCGGGGGGTGCGCTGTTTGAGCCTCTGCGGCGGCCGCGAGGGCGCTGGCCCCGGTGGCAAGCGCGCCTTGAACGATCGTGCGTCGGTCGAAGTCCACGTAACCCTCTTATGGGAAAAAGGCGGGCGACCCCTAACGGCATAAGCGAGGGGCGGCAAGGCCCGGCACTCGGCAGAGTGAAAGCTCCAAGCTTGATCCCGCGCCGCTCTTCCGGCCTACTCCGCGACGGTGAGGAGAGACGCATGAGGCCCATGACCGCTGCCGCGAGCGCCGTGCTCGCCCTCCTCCTCGGCGCGGCACCGTCGCGGGCCGCGTCGGTGACGACCGACGACTTCGTCGCAATCCTCGGCCCCTCCGCCGATTACATCGCGGCCTCGAGCGACCTCGCCGCCTCGGCCGGCGGCAGCCGCACCCTGCGTGCCGCCGCGAAGACGCAGGCTTCGGCCGCGCGTGCGCTGCTTGCGGACCTCGCGGCCTGGCATGTCGCCCTGGCGCACGCCGACGACGCCGCCGCGCACGCCCCGGCCATCGACGGGCTCGGCCCCGCCTTTGCCGCGCTGTCGGTCCCGCTTGAGGCGGTCGCGCGTACCGCGTCATCGCCCGGCTACTTCTTCACCTGCCTGCCGTCGGCGGGGCGCCTCGAGGACGCCGGCCATGCGGACTACGCGCGGCTCTCGACGCTCGCGGGGGCACCGTTCGACGCGCTCTACGTCGAGACCGACCTTGCCGCGCTCCTCCGGCTCGAGAACGCCTGCAAGGATTTCGTGCTCAACGGCGACGACGAAACGTTGCGCGCCATCGCTGTCCACGCCCTTCCGAAGCTGCGGCACGAGATCGCCGTGCTGAAAAGCGCAGCTTAAGGTCGTACGCCCCTGATTTAGCTGGAACGAAGCGGGATCACGGGACTTGCCCGGGTCTCGAAACTTCGGACGCTTCCATGAACCCCATTGTTCTCATCCTCGTCATCATCCTTGTCATCGTTGCCATCGGCGGGCTGCCGAGCCTCGGCCTCCTGCACCTCGGCTATTTCCCGTCGGGCATCACCGGGCTGATCCTCCTGATCCTGATCATCATGCTGCTCACCGGACGCCTGTAGCGTCACCGGTCCATCCTGGGCTACACAGCCGCGGCCATTGCTGCGGAGAGCCGGTTGCCGAGTGTCGTCGACAGATTGTTGAACGTAGCCGCGAATGTACCGGACGCCCCCGCCGTTGTTGAAGACCTACGGGTCTTCAGCTACGCGGAGCTGGCCGAACGGGCGGCAGCCTTTGCCGGCATCTTCGCGCAAGGGCCCCGCCGCCGCGTCCTGATCGTTGCCGAAAAGGGCTTCCAGGCCTACGCGGCGATGTTCGGCAGCCTCATGGCCGGCGCCACCTACGCCCCTGTTGCCGTCGACGCGACGCAGCTGCGCCTTCAGACCATCAGCGCATCCTTCGAGCCGGACACGATCGTCGCGCACCCGGCGCTCGCCGCGTCGCTGACGCCCCCCATCGACGCTCGGATCATTGCCCCCGACGAGAAGCTTGTCTCGCAGGCGCCGGACAGCCGCAGCCCAGACGACATCGCCTACGTCATCTTCACGTCGGGCTCGACCGGCGCGCCCAAGGGCGTGGCCGTGCCACGCACGGGCCTCGACCATTACGTCGACTGGATCGGCCCGGCGATGGGGCTAGCGCCCGGCGATCGCATGTCCCAGCACCCGAACATCGGCTTCGACCTGTCGGTGCTCGACATCTACGGCGCGCTCTGCCACGGCGCCGCCTTGCACCCGTTCATCGATCGGGGATCCCGCCTGCTGCCGGCGCGCAAGGTCCAGAACGATCGGATCACCGTCTGGAACAGCGTGCCGTCGGTGCTCTCGATCATGGAGACGGCGCGCGAGCTCGACGCCGCGCATCTCGAAAGCGTGCGCCTGTTCACCTTCTGCGGCGAGGTGCTGCGTCGCGATCATGTCGCCAAGCTCTTCGCGGCGCGGCCGGACGCCATCGTGCTCAACACCTACGGGCCGACCGAGGCGACGGTCGCGATGACCTGCCGCCGCTTCACCGTCGACGACTGGGATCGCGCCTGCTCGACCTCCGCGCCGTTCGGCGAAGCGATCGGCGACATGCGGCTCGATCTCGTCGGCGGCGACGACGGGGACGAGGGCGAGATCGTGATCTCCGGCCCGCAGCTCGCCCGCTTCTACTGGAACGACCCTGCCCTGACGGCGGAGAAGTTCCGCGATCACACCCTCCCCGACGGCCGGGTGGTGAAGGCCTTCTTCACGGGCGACTATGCCAGGCGCAGCGAGGGCGACACCTATTTTCTCGGCCGGCGCGACGACATGGTGAAGGTGCGCGGCCACCGCATGCACGTCGGTGCGGTGAGCCAGGCGCTCGAGAAGATCGGCTGGCCGACCGCCGTGGCCTTCGAGAAGGGCGGCCAGCTGTTCGCCGCCGTGGAGCGCGTTCAGGGTCGCACCTTCGATCAGGCGGAGGTCATCGCCGAGCTCTCGGGGCTCCTCGAGAGCTATTCGGTGCCGAGCGAGATCCGCTGCTTCGACGCGATGCCGAAGAACCAGAACGACAAGATCGATGGCGCAAAGGTGAGGGCGATGTTCGAGAGCGGGTCGACGCGATGAAGAGCGAGGACGAGGTCATCAAGGGACTGCAGGCGATCTTCGCCGAGGTCTTCGATCGCGACGACATCGAGCTGCGGCGCGATCTCACCGCCAAGGACGTGGCCGGCTGGGACTCTTTCAAGCAGGTCGAGCTGATCATCGAGACGGAGGCGCGCTTCAAGATGCGCTTCACCTCGAGCGAGGTCGATTCCTTCCGCAACCTCGGCGACCTCATCGACGTGGTTGCGGCGCGCGCCGCCTGAGCCTTGCGTCACGCCCGCGCCACGAGGGCGTCCTATTCCGCGCTCCGAAGCCTCGCCCCGGCGAAAGGTTTGGGGCACCAGAGCCGTTGACCCACCGCGGCCCTCCCGGGGCAGCGACCAACCGGAGACCAACATGACGCGTGCCACAATTCGCCTCGCCGTCGCGGCCACCGCCCTCGGGCTGGCGCTTCCCCTACCCGCTTTCGCCGCGCCGAATCAGGTCGCGCAGACTGACCCGGTGCCGCAGGCCAAGGAAGTGGCGCTGACCCAGAAGCAGATCGACGGCGTCATCGCCGCGCAGCCGCAGATGCAGGCGATCGAGAGCAAGCTGCCGCAGGGTGCCGAGGACAAGCCCGACCCGAAGATCGAGGCCAAGCTCGAGGGTGTCGCCAAGAAGAACGGCTTCTCGGGCCTCGGCGAGTACTCCGACGTCTCCTCGAGCATCGGCGTGGTGATGGCCGGGATCGATCCGGAGACGAAGAGCTACGTCGGCCCGCAGGCCGTCATTAAGAAGCAGATGGCGCAGGTGAAGGCCGACACGTCGATGCCGCCGAAGGAGAAGAAGGAAGCGCTCGACGAGCTGTCCGCCGCGCTGCAGCCCGGCAACGCGCCCAAGCCGAGCCAGAACAACATCGACCTCGTCACCAAGAACTTCGACAAGCTCAACTCGAGCATGCAGCAGCAGGGCGGCGCGGACTGACCGTCCGCCGGAGCTTCACGACGAGGTGAGGCCCACGCGACCGAATGCGCTCTTCCGACGCCGGCACCGGCCCCGCTATAAGGGCCGGCATCCGCGCCGGGAGACGCCATGACCACCGCCGCTTCGGCTCGCCCTGTCCAGCGCTACAACACGACCGCGATCGTGCTGCATTGGATCGTCGCGGCGCTGATCATCATCGGCATCGTCGCCGGCCTTCTCGGCATGGACGACAACAACCCCAACGTCCGGAGGATCATCGACTTCCACAAGTCGATCGGCCTGACCCTGCTCGGCCTCGTCGCGCTGCGCATCCTCTGGCGGATGGCGAACAAGCCGCCGCCGCTCCCGGCGACCTATTCGCCCGCCGAGCAACGGCTCGCCCATGTCGCGCACGGGCTGCTCTACGCGCTGATCCTGCTGCTGCCGGTGACCGGCTATATCCACGACTCGGCGTTCAAGCTCGCGGCGCAGCACCCGATCAAGCTGTACTGGCTCGTCCCCTTCCCGCGCATCGGCTTCATCGAGCACCTCGACCCGGCGACGAAGGAGCAGGTGCACTCGATCTTCTTCGCATCGCATGTCTGGCTCGGCTACGCGCTCTACGTGCTGCTCGCCCTGCACATCATCGCGGTCGCCAAGCACCACTTCATAGATCGCGAGCCCGAGCTGCAGCGCATGCTCCCGACGCGCGGCGACGAGGCGGCGTGACGGGGTTGCCGACCCACGGGCGCTTCGCCTACTCGGCCATCACCGCGCGACCGGACTATGATTGGCCCGTCGGCGCGCGCCTCGCCTGCTACGTCGCGATCAACCTCGAGCATTTCGCCTTCGGCGAAGGTCTCGGCGCCGCCCTGGTGCCGAAGCATGGCGAGCCGGACGTGCTGAACTACACCTGGCGCGAATACGGCAATCGCGTCGGCGTCTGGCGCCTCCTCGAGATGCTCGACGAGCTCGCCCTTCCCGTGGCGGCGCTCGTCAACACGGCGATCTACGACCACTGCCCCGAGGTCGTCGGCGCCTTCCGCGCGCGCGGCGACGAGATCGTCGCGCACGGCATCACCAATGCGGAGCGCCAGAACGAGATGGACGAGGCGGCCGAGCGCGCGATGATCGCGGAAGCCACCGCGCGCATCGCCCGCGAGGAAGGCGTGCCGCCACGCGGCTGGCTAGGCCCCTGGATCGCGCAGAGCCGTTCGACGCCCGACCTGCTCGCGGAAGCAGGATACGCCTACCTGCTCGACTGGGCGATGGACGATCAGCCGGTGCGCATGGCGACGCGCGGCGGCGGCTCGATCCTGTCGGTCCCCTACCCGCAGGAGCTGAACGATATCCCGGCCATCGTTTCGCGGAAGACAGGTGCGCGCGAGTTCGCGACGATGATCATCGACCAGTTCGAGGAAATGCTCGCGCAATCCGCACACCAGCCGCTGGTCATGGGGATCGCGCTGCACCCCTACATCGTCGGGCAGCCCTTTCGCCTGCGCGCGCTGCGCGAGGCGCTGACACAGATCCGCGAGAGGCCGGGCGTCTGGTGGACCACGCCGGGCGCCGTCGCGGCGCATGTGGGAGATCGAGCCGCCTGAGACGCGCGGCTGTCGCCGGCTACGCCTCTCCCAAGCTCTTGAGCCTGTAGAGCGCCTCGAGCGCCTCGCGCGGCGACAGCGCGTCGACGTCGATCGCGGCGAGCGCTTCGCGCAGCTCGTCCTTCGCTTCGGGCTCCGACGCGATCGCCTCGCGGGGTGCAACGGCGAACAGCGGCAGTTCCGCCAGCAGCCGCCCGCCGGGCAGGCCGCGGTCGGCCGCCTCCAGCTCGGCGAGCAGCGTCCTGGCGCGGCGCACGACGGCGGCCGGCAGGCCGGCGAGCTTGGCGACCTGGATGCCGTAGGAGCGATCCGCCGCGCCGGGGACGACCTCGTGCAGGAAGACCACGTCGCCGTGCCAGTCGGCGACGCGTGTGGTGAGGTTCACCAGCCGATCGAGCTTGCGCGAGAGCTGCGTCAGCTCGTGGAAGTGCGTGGCGAAGATTGCGCGTGCGCGGTTCTTCTCGTGCAGGTGCTCCATCACGGCCCAGGCGATCGACAGCCCGTCGAAGGTCGCCGTGCCGCGGCCGATCTCGTCGAGGATCACAAGCGACGCCGGCGTCGCGCGGTTGAGGATCGCCGCCGTCTCGACCATCTCGACCATGAAGGTCGAGCGGCCGCGCGCAAGATCGTCGGCCGCGCCGACGCGCGAGAAGAGCCGGTCGACGACGCCGATCCGCGCGCTCGTAGCCGGCACGAAGGAGCCGGCTTGGGCCAACACCGCGATCAGCGCGTTCTGGCGCAGATAGGTCGACTTGCCGGCCATGTTCGGCCCGGTGACGACGGCGATCCTGCCACCCGCGATGCTCGCCGAAAGATCGCAGTCGTTCGCGACGAAGGGCTCGCCGCTCGCCTTCAGCGCGGCCTCGACCACGGGGTGACGGCCGCCCTCGATGACGAAGGCGCCCGACGCCTCGATCACCGGCCGCACCCAGTCCCGCTCCGCCGCGATCTCGGCGAGGGCTGCGGCGACGTCGATCTTCGCCAGCGCCTCCGCCGTCGCGGCGATCGCCTCGGCCTCCTTCAGAACCGCCGCGGCGATCTCGTCGAACAAGGCGAGCTCGCGCGCCAGTGCGTCCTCGGCGGCCTGTGCGATCTTCGCCTCGAGCACGCCAAGCTCGGCGGTCGAGAAGCGCATCGCGTCGACCATGGTTTGTCGGTGAACGAAGGTCGCGTCGAGCGGCGGCTTCGTGAAGCTCTCGCCGAGCGTCGCCGGCACCTCGACGAAATAGCCGAGCATGTTGTTGTGCTTGACCTTGAGCCGCTTGGTGCTGGCGAGATCGCAGTACTTCTGCTGCAAGGCGGCGATGACCTGCCGGCTCTCGTCGCGCAGCGCGCGCATCTCGTCGAGGGCCGGGTCCCGCCCCGCGCGCACGAAGCCACCGTCGCGGCGCGACAGCGGCAGCTCGTCGGCGAGCGTGGCGGCGATGAGCGCTCCCAGCTTCGGATCGACCGCTGTGGCCGCCGCGCGGGCCTCGGCAAGCGGCGCTGGCAGCGGGCCTGATGGGAAGGCATCGTCGGCGAGCCGCCGCGCCACCTCGTGCGCGGCCGCCAGCGCGGCGCCGACGGCAGCGAGGTCGCGCGGGCTGGCGCGCTCGAGCGCCAGACGCGAGACCGCGCGCGACAGATCGGGCGCGCCCTTCAGGATCGCGCGGACGTCGGCTCGCAGCTCGCGCGCGCCGACGAAGGCCGCGACCGACGCCAGCCGCGCCTCGATGGCGGCGGGGTCGGTGAGCGGCGCTGCGAGTTGCGCGGCGAGCTTGCGGCTTCCGGCCGGCGTGGCGCAGCGGTCGATGGTCGCGAGCAGCGAGCCTTCGGCCCGGCCGGCGAGCGTGCGAGTCAGCTCGAGATTGGCGCGCGTCGCCGCATCGATCTCCATCGTCCGCGCGCGGCGGGTCGATAGCGGCGGATCGAGCTTCGGCCGCGCACCGCACTGGGTGCGCTCGAGATAGAACACGGCCGTCGCTGCCGCGGCGATCTCGGCCTGGGAGAGGCCGCCGAGCCCCTCCAGCGTGGCTAGGCCGAAATAGTCCATCAGCCGGCGTTCGGCGGAGCCCGGCTCGCGGCCGATGCGCGTGACAGGCACGCGCACCTCGGCCAGCGCGCGCTTGACGTCGGCGCTGTCGGCGAGGGCATCGGGCACGACGATCTCGCGCGGATCGATGCGGCCGATCTCTCCCCCGAGCGCGATGCCCGGCATGTCGCAGACCTCGAAGGCGCCCGTCGAGATGTCGACTGCCGCGAGGCCGAAGGCGCCGACCTCGCCCTTCGCCGCGTCGCCGCGCGTGCGGGCGAGCGCCAGCAGCCAGTTGGCGCGCGCCGGCTCGAGCAGCGTCTCCTCGGTGAGCGTGCCGGGGGTCACGAGCCGCACCACGGCGCGCGCGACGACGCTCTTCCCCCCGCGCTTCTTCGCCTCGGCCGGATCTTCCGTCTGCTCGCAGATCGCGACGCGGTGGCCGGCGGCGATCAGGCGGTGGAGGTAGTCGTCCGAGCGGGTGACGGGGACGCCGCACATCGGGATGTCGGCGCCCTCGTGCTGGCCGCGCTTCGTGAGCACGATGCCGAGCGTCTTCGCCGCCACCTCCGCGTCGGCGAAGAACAGCTCGTAGAAGTCGCCCATCCGATAGAACAGCAGCGCGTCGGGATGCTCGGCCTTGATGGCATGATACTGCGCCATCATCGGCGACGCCTTCGGCGCCTCGGTGGCGGCCCACTCGGCGATGAAGGGCGCCTGCTCGCGGTCCGACTTACGCATGCCGTGACCTTAGGAAGAAAGGGCGGGACGGCCAAGCCGCCGCGACCCGCTCCTCACAGATTGCTAGCCGTCAAGCTTTGGCCCGTTACACGGGGATTGTACCGTGCCCGACGCTTCGCTACCTCAAGCGCACCATGCAGCTCCCTCAGGACAAGCTCGACCTCATCCTGCGCCGGCACGACGAGATCAACAGCCGCCTCGCCGCCAACCCCGACGCCACGACCTTCGTCGCGCTGTCGCGCGAGCTGGCCGGCATCGAGTCGGTGACGGCGGCGATCCGCGAGTACCGCTCCCAGGCGTCCGAGCTCGACGGCATCACCGCCATGCTCGGCGACTCCGGGCTCGACGCCGAGATGCGCGCCCTCGCCGAGGACGAGCAGCGCACGGGCGAGGAGCGGCTCGAAGAGCTGTCGCGCACCCTGCAGATCGCGCTCCTGCCCAAGGATGCCGCCGACGAGAAGAGCGCCATCCTCGAAATTCGCGCCGGCACCGGCGGCGACGAGGCGGCGCTGTTCGCGGGCGACCTCTTCCGCATGTACCAGCGCTACGCCGCCGACCACGGCTGGAAGGTCGAGATCGTGTCGGCGTCCGAGGGCACGGCCGGCGGCTTCAAGGAGATCATCGCTGAGATCGAAGGCGCCGGGGTTTTCGCCAAGCTGAAGTTCGAGTCGGGCGTCCACCGCGTGCAGCGCGTGCCGGACACCGAGACGCAGGGGCGCATCCACACCTCCGCCGCCACGGTCGCCGTGCTGCCGCAGGCGGAAGAGGTCGACGTCGAGGTCAACGACGCGGACCTCAAGATCGACACCATGCGCGCGCAGGGCGCGGGCGGCCAGCACGTCAACAAGACGGAATCGGCGATCCGCATCACCCACCTGCCGACGAACACGGTGATCTTCGTCCAGGACGAGCGCTCGCAGCACAAGAATCGCGCTCGCGCCATGGCGCTCCTGCGCTCGCGCCTCTACGACATGGAGCGCCAGAAGCTCGACGCCGAACGCTCGGCCGACCGCAAGAGCCAGGTCGGCTCGGGAGACCGCTCGGAGCGCATCCGCACCTACAATTTTCCGCAGGGGCGGCTCACCGACCACCGCATCAACCTCACTCTGTACAAGCTCGACAAGATCATCACCGGCGAGGCGCTCGACGAGGTGATCGACGCGCTGACGACCGAGCACCAGGCCGCGCTCCTGGCGGCCCAGGAGAGCTGACGGCAGGTCGAGAATCCGACGCGAGGCCGGTGGAACGTGTCGCGTGCAAGTCACGTTCTCATGGAAGATTGGATGTGGCGACGAATTGCCGACGGAGAGATTTTCATGATCGTCATCCTGAGCCAGGACCCGCACGCCATCCGCGACATGTCGATCAACCAGGCCAACGCTTCGCAGGCCGTGTTCGGCCCGGCGCGGCAGGCATTCCAGCCGATGCCGCCGCTCGGCGCTACCGAGAGCCTTTTCATCCTGGCCGAGAAGGCGACGCGCGCCGACGGCTTCACGCCCGCGCTCGGTGACGAGAAGACCGAGACCTACTGGAACCCGCAGCAGGTTATGACGGTGCTGAACCCGATCATGCCGGCGAACTATACCAGCAACGTCTATGTCGCCGCGACCGACCTCGACAACATGCGCTCCAACATTGCGTTTGCCGCCGCCTTCAAGTCGCAACTCGTGGCGTCGCGCCGCGGCGTCTGCAAGGTCTTCGGCCAGGTGGCGCCGTCGCAGGGCCCGCTGCCGCCGCCCGGCGATCCGCGCTGGATCGAGGTTCAGGCGGCCTGATTAAGCCCCGCACACGACGGCTGGAAGGAGATCGACCATGAAGATCGTTTTGCCGGCCGTACTTGCGGTCCTCTCCCTTACCGGCGTCGTCGGCTTGCCCGGCGGCGCGGGTGCGGCCGACCTTTTCCGGCACCATCACGCGCGTCACCATTCCAGCAGCTACGCGCTGCACGCCTATCCCGAAGATGCCGCCTGCCAGACCTTCGAGCCAACGGAGTACGAGCCGCACACCGTGAACTTCCACGAGCCGCTCTGCTACGCGGCGCGCCCGTACGGCATCAGCCAGCACCTCTACGACTACTCGACGCTGCTGCGGCCGTCGCATGCGGACGACGGGATCTACTGACCCCAGTTCAGCGCCCGCGTACGCCCGGAAAATAGTCGACGAGGTCGGACGGACTGATCGCCTCGCCGGGCTGTTTCGCGCCAAGAAAATAGACGCCAGTGGCCGCATCGGCGCGCCACGTCTCGCCGACGAGCCTGTCGAGAAAGCGCACCCAGAAGAACGCGACCGCGACAGCCGACCCGGCCTTTTCGCTCCGAAACAGCGCCCGCGCGAGGTAGCGGATCGACCAGAGCAGGCTCTCGGCCGGGCCGCCGATCGTGCCCGAGGCGATCTCTGCAAAGCGTCGGAAGAGCCAGCGGTGCCCGCTCCGCGTGAATCGCGTGAAATCGTAGGCGCGCTCGTGCACAGGCTGCAGGAACGGTGTCTCGGCATAGACGATGCCGCCGTCGACCAGCACGCGCGCGATCTCCGCCACGACGCGCTCGGGCGCGACCACGTGCTCAAGCACGGCCTGGATCCAGACGCCGTGGAAGCTCGCGTCGGCGAACGGCAGCCGGTGGCCGTCGGCGATGATCTCGACGTCGGGCGAGGCGTAGACGTCCGTGCCGACGAGCCGGATGTCGCGCGCGGCATAGAGCGCTTCTGTGCCACCGCCGCGCCCGCCGCCACCGACGACCAGCACGCGGGGCGCCGGAAACGTCCGGCAGCGGGCCAGGAACGTCGCGCAGTTCGCCGCCGCCTCGCGGTTTGGACCTGCCGCCCAGGTGCGAAGCTCGCGCGCGAAATTGCGCTGCCGCGACAGAGGCGAGCCACCCGCCGCCGCCTCGAGGTCTCGCCGCGAGATGATGCTGTCCGAAAAATCGATGAGCGCCGGCGTCGTGCCGAGCACGGGGAAGGGCTCAATCGTGCAGGCGGAATTGCCGCAGCGAAAGCCGCCGGCGAGCGGGCTCCGGCAGCGCGGGCAGCGCAACAGTCCGGCGATCGCGGCGTCCACCTTCATCCCACCCGGTTCGGAAGATGCCGGACCATGCGCCAGACCGGCGCGCTTTTGGGCCCGACCCGTGAACGTGGTGAATCGCGTCGCGCAATGGTTTGTCACGCGACGGGGCCTTCTTTGTCACGCGGCCGGGGTTACGTTTCCTCCCAAGCAAGGAGGACAGAAAATGAAGACCGCAGCATGGACGGGCTTGGCCGCCTTCGCGATGCTCGCCGGCGTCGCGTCGGCCACCGCGCAGACGCGGCCGCACCATTCCGGCCACATGAGCTTCAACGCGCCGCAGATGCACCCCGAGCGCAGCGGCTTCCACCGCCCGAACCGGCCGACACACCACCACTTCTACGGCCATCCCGGCTACAGGCCGGTGCATCACCACCAGCTGTAGGCCGGCCGCAGATCACTGCGGCTGCGGCCACGGGAAGCGGATGTTGTCGTCGCGCAGGCCGGCGAGGACGATGTCAATGCCGCCCGACTTGATCATCCACTCGAGCCGGTGATCGCGGTACTCCCGACGCCGGCCGCCTGTCGTGTAGGTGTCGGAGGCCGCCGCCATCTTCGCGGCGGCGGCATCGAACTCGGCGAAGGTCTGCGCCACCGACGGGCTCTCGCGCACGCGGGCATGCCAGCGCGCGAGACCGCTGTCCGCGGACGGCCCGAGCCCGTAATGCACCGACCGGTGGAGGATCGGCGCCACCGCGGCATCGGCCCAGCCGAAGCGCGCGCCTCCAAACCAGTCGGCGTCGCCCAGCTTCTCGGTGAGCCACGCCTGCAGAACCGCCGTCTGCCGCGCGGCGGCGGCACGCATCCGCTCCGCAAGCTCGCCCGTCGCGCGGCGGAACCAGAGGATCTCGCCGAAGCCCCAGTTCACGGCCTCGTACTGCGTATCGCAGATCTCCTCGATCAGCCGGGCGCGGGCGCGGGCGGCGGGATCGCGCGGCAGCAGCGCCGGCTCCGGCCAGCGCTCCTCGATGTACTCGAGGATCACGGTCGACTCGAAGAGGCGCAGGTCGCCGTCGACCAGCACCGGCACCTCGCCGCGCGGATTGGCCTCCGCGAACGGGCCGTCGGTGCGCCCGGTGCCGAACGTGTCCGGCAGCTCGAGATCGAACGCGATCCCCTTTTCGCGCAGGGCGATCTTGACCTTCTGGGCATAGGACGAGAGCGGATGCTCGTAGAGCAGCATGGCGGGCCTCCTTGAAGGCACGCTCTAGCCGATCAGGCGAGCACCCGCACCTGGCCGGCTCGTTACAGCACGACGACGCGGGTGCCGACGCCGACGCGGCCGTAGAGGTCGATGACGTCCTGGTTCATCATGCGAATGCACCCGGACGAGACGTTGGTGCCGATCGTGTAGGGCTCGTTGGTGCCGTGGATGCGGTAGAGCGACGAGCCGAGGTACAGCGCGCGGGCGCCGAGCGGGTTGGCCGGGCCGCCGGCCATGTGCCGCGGCAGGTCGGGGCGGCGCGCCATCATCTCGGACGGCGGCGTCCAGTCCGGCCACTCCGCCTTGCGGCTGATCGTCTTGACGCCGGCCCAGGCGAAGCCGGGACGACCGACGCCGATGCCGTAGCGCAGCGCAACGCCGCGCGGCTCGACGAGGTAGAGGAACTTGTTCGGCGTATCGATGACGATCGTGCCGGCGCGCTCGCGGCCGGCATAGGCGACCTGCTGGCGCTGATAGATCGGGTCGATCGACGGCGCCGTCTCGTAGGCAGCGGGCGCCACCATCGCCAGCGGCGACGATGTTGCGGGCGCGGCCATAGACTGCGGGCCCAGATAATAGGCCGGCGGCTGGTCGGGCTGATATTCGGGCAGGCCCGAGTGCGGCAGCCGAACGGCGCGGGCCGACGAGGTGGTCGCCGCGTAGGCCGGAGCTGCGGGCGGATACGGCGCGGCATAGCTGGGCGCCGCATAGGCCGGCGCGGGCGCCGCGTAGGCCGGCGCCGGCGGAGCACCGGGGTGGCCGCCGGTGATCACATATTCGACGAAGCCGCCGCCGTAGCGGCCGGCCGTCGGCGGGAAGTCGTCATAGGCCTCCCGATAGCTCGGCCGGTCGTAAGGCGAGGGCGCCGGCTCCGGCTGGCCGAGGATATTGTGCTGCGGCGGCGGGTAGTCGTTGTAGGTCTCGCGATAGCTCGGGCGCTGGCCGTACTCGTCGGCGCTGACGCCCGGACCCGGAAGCCCGAACTCGGTGAGGCCGCCGGCCCAAGCCGCGCCCGGTGCCAGAAAAAGCAGAAGCGCTGTCGCCGCAATCCTACGCATGAGATACCCCGGAACTCGAAACCCGGAGCAGTATAAAGGATAATTTTTAAGTGTAACGCTTCACCGCATCCTATGGTTAGACAAAGCATAAAATGAAATGTTTGTTGAGAAGCGTGCTTAGCAAAGTGTCAACGAGAGAAAGGCGCGCGGTCAGAGACCGATCGCCTCTACGTGGCGCGCCGGATTGCCGCCGAAGGCTTCGAGGAGCGCCTCCTTGATCGAAGTCATGCGCTTGGCGTCGACGATCTTCTTGCCGGCGAGATCGGTGACGTAGAAAACGTCGGCGGCCCGCTCTCCGAAGGTCGCGATATGCGCCGAGCCGATATTGAGGTCGAGCTTCGAGAGGATGGCGGTAAGAGCGAACAGCAGGCCGCGCCGGTCGAGCCCCGACACCTCGATGACCGTGAAGCGGCCGGACAGCGAGTTGTCGACGCGGACCTCGGGCTCGACGTCGAAGATCTCGGCAATCGACGTCTCGGTGGCGCGCCGCTGCGCGACGGCGTCGGCGAGGCGGATCTCGCCGGTCAGCGACCGCTCGATCGCCATGCCGATACGGCTCGCGCGGCGCAGCTCGTCCTCGTCGCGATCGAAGACGCGCGTGACGTAGATCATGTCGAGGGCCAGCCCGTCGGTCGTCGTGAAGATCTGCGCGTCGACGATGTCGGCGCCCGATGCCGCACAGGCGCCGGCGATGATCGACAGCAAGCGCGGATGGTCGGGCGCGATGACCGTGATCTCGGTGATGCCGCGCGCGGCTTCCGTCACGAAGTCGATCACCGGCTCCGGCAGATCGATTTCCGAGGCGTTGAGGAAGTCGGCGTGGCGGATCTTGTGCGAGAGATCGACCTTCTGCCAGTAGTCGGGCTGGTGCCGCGCGGCATAGGCCGCGAAGTCGTGATCGCTCCACTTCGGGAGGGCGAGGCGCAACTCGTCGCGGGCGGCGGCGAGACGACGCTCGCGCGCGACCGTCGAATCCTCGCCGGTAAGCAGGTTCTCCGTGGACCAGTAGAGCGTCCGAAGAAGCTCCGCCTTCCAACCGTTCCAGACGCCGGGACCGACAGCGCGGATATCACACACCGTCAGGACCATCAGCAGGTTGAGCCGGTCCACGGTGCCGACCAACGCGGCGAAGGTCTCGATGGTGCGCCGGTCCGACAGGTCGCGGCGTTGCGCCGTGTCCGACATCACGAGGTGATGCTCGATCAGCCAGGCGACCGTCTCTGTCTGCTCGGCATCGAGGCCGAGCCGCGGGCAGAGCTTGCGGGCGACCTTCATGCCGGCGATCGAGTGATCCTCCGTGCGCCCCTTCGCGATGTCGTGCAGGAAGAGCGCCACATAGAGGACCGTCCGGTCCTTGGTCGTCTGCAGGATATCCTGCGACACCGGGTGGGCGATCGCGCCGCGCCCGCTCTCGATCTCGGCGAGGATGGCGATCGATCGGATGAGGTGCTCGTCGACCGTGTACGAATGGTACATGTTGAACTGCATCAGCGCGACGATGCGGCCGAACTCGGGAATGAAGCGCCCGAGCACGCCGGCCTGGTTCATCAACCGCAGCACGACGGCCGGTGCGTTGCGCGATGTGAGGATCGAAAGGAAGAGCTGGTTGGCCTCGAAATCCTCGCGCATGACCTTGTCGATCCTGGAGAGGCTCAGCGTGACGAGACGCATCGCGTCGGGATGGATCGCCAGCCCGCTCTCGTCGGCCAGCGCGAACAGGCGGATCAGGTTCACGGGGTCGCGCGCGAACGTCGCGGGATGCGCGAAGCTGATGCGCGCATTGTCGATCACGAAATCCTTGTGGTTGAGGTTCGTGCGCCGGCGCCAGATGCGGCCGAAGAAGCGGTCGAGCATCGGCGACGGCTTCGCCTGGCGTTCCTCGAGGCCGGCGCAGACGATCGCGGTCAGGTCGCCGACTTCCTTGGCGACAAGGAAGTAGTGCTTCATGAAGCGCTCGACGCCGTAGAGACCGGCGCGATCGGCATAGCCCAAGCGCTCGGCGATGATGCGCTGCAGATCGAAGGAGAGCCGCTCCTCGGCGCGTCCCGTCACGAAATGCAGGTGGCAGCGCACCCGCCACAGGAACTCCTCGCAACGCCGGAAGAGGCGGTATTCCTTGCGCGAGAAGAGGCCGGCAGCGACGAGCTCGGCGGCGTCGCGGACGCGGTAGACGTACTTGGCGATCCAGAACAGCGTGTTGAGATCGCGCAGGCCGCCCTTGCCCTCCTTGACGTTGGGCTCGACGAGGAAGCGGGAGCGGCCGGCCTTGGCGATGCGCGCGTCGCGCTCGGAGAGCTTGGCGGCCACGAACTCGGCCGGCGTGCCGCTCACCACCTCCTGGTCGAACCGCCACAGCAGGTCCTCGAAGATGGCGGCATCGCCGAGGATCGGCCGCGCCTCGAGCAGCGCCGTGCGGATCGTGATGTCCTCGCGCGAGTAATGCAGGCACTCCTCGATGGAGCGCGTCGAGTGGCCGACCTTCTGGCGCAGGTCCCACAAGATGTAGAGCATCGCCTCGACGACCTTGACTGCCCACGGGTCGTCCTTGGAGGGCACCAGGAACAGAAGGTCGATGTCAGAGCCCGGCGCCAGCGTGCCGCGGCCGTAGCCGCCGACGGCGGCCACCACCAGCTTGCCGCGCTCGGCAAGCGGCCCCGGGTGGATGTGGCGCACGACGTAGTCGAACAGCGTCTTGATCAGCTCGTCTTCGACGTCCGACAGATGCCTTGCACAACGAAGACCGTCGCCGCCGTCCTCGAGATCGGCGCGGACGCGGTCGCGGCCGGCCTCCAGCGCCTGGCGGAAGATCGCCACGACGTCGAGGTGGCGGACACCCTCCTGCCCGCCGTCCGCGTGCAGCGCGTCGAGCCTGGCGGCGACTTCCGCGCCGTGGAACAGGTCCTTGATCGCGAGCTGCCGCCGCGTAGGACGGCGGCGGCGTGGCGGCGCGACGCGCTCGATCGAGTGGGTCACGAGGTCCTTTGCTGGGCCGATGTCGTCGACATCGCGCCCGTTTCGTCAGTTCACGCGCGTCGCCGCGCGCTTGGCCTCTATCGCATCCCAGACACGCACCGCGAGGTCGGGACCCCCTACCCGCTTGATGGCGCGAATGCCGGTCGGCGAGGTGACGTTGATCTCCGTGAGGTGACCGTCGATCACGTCGATACCGACGAGCAGCAGGCCTCGCCGTTTTAGTTCGGGGCCGATGGTCGCGCAAATCTCGAGTTCGCGGTCGGTAAACTGAGTCGCAGCGGCGGCGCCGCCCCGTACCATGTTGGAACGGATGTCGTTTTCCGCCGGCACGCGGTTGATCGCGCCGGCCGGCTCTCCCTCGATCAGGATGATCCGCTTGTCGCCGAGCACGATGTTCTTGAGGTAGGCCTGCACCACCCACTGCTCGCGGATCGTCTGCGAGAAGAGGTCGAAGAGCGAGCCGAAGTTTGGGTCCTTCTCGGCGATCTTGAAGACCGACGTGCCGCCGTGGCCGTGCAGCGGCTTCATCACGACCTCGCCGTGATGGCGGCGGAACGCCTCGATCTCCGCCCGGTCGCGCGTGATCAGCGTCGGCGGCATGAGCTGAGGATAGTCCATCACGAACAGCTTCTCGGGCGCGTTGCGGACGCTCACCGGATCGTTGACCACCAGCGTGCCGGGCTGGAGGCGCTGCAGGATGTGGGTCGAGGTGATGTAGGCGAGATCGAACGGCGGGTCCTGGCGCAGGAGGACGACGTCCATCTCGGCGAGGTCGATCGTCCGGGCCGGCCCCAGCGACGCATGGTTGCCGACGATGTCGCGCACCTCGACGGGGGCGACATGGGCCACCGCCTTCCCGTCGCGCAGGCTCAAGTCCTCGGGGCGGTAGTAGAAGAGGTCGTGCTTCCGCGCCGCGGCTTCGAGCATCAGGGCGAACGTGGTGTCGCCGGCGATCGAGATGCGCTCGATCGGGTCCATCTGCACGGCGACCTTGAGGGCCATGATCTCTTCCTTCCATGCCGCGAGGCACTGCCCGCCGGGGCGAAGCATTAACTGCCCGTGAACGCAATGCCTTTACGTTAACGGCCCTGACGGGGGTGGACCGCATGGGCATCGTATCAATTGGGCGAAGCCTGCTGATCAAGCAACTGCTTCTGAGCGGCCCGGTGGTGGCGCTCGGCTGCCTTGCCTACTTTGCGGTGCAGGACATCGCCGACATGGCCCGGGAGCTGGCGTCGCACGATGCCGCGGCGGTGGCGATTGCCGACGCGACGCAGGCGGCCTCGACCCACATCGTGCTCGCGACGGTCATCGCCGCGCTGCTGGTCGCCGCGATCTGCGCGCCTGTCATGTACTTGACGGTCGGTCGCCCGCTCAAGGAGATCCGCGCGGCCGTCGAGCGGCTCGCGGCGGGCGACCTGTCGATCGCCATCGAGCCGGACGCCCGCAACGACGAGATCGGCGCCATCCTGCGCGGCTTGCACGAGCTGCGGGACGCGGCCGTGACCCGCCAGGCGCAGCCGGTGCTCCCTGCCGCGGCGCCTGCCGACGCAGCCCAGGACCGGCGCGTCGCCGCGCGCAACGAGGCCTTCGCCATCAAGCTCGGGGGCGACGTGCAGCGGCTCGCGACGATGACCAAGCGGCTGAGCGATGCCGCCGAGCTGATGATCGCCGCGGCGCACCATGCCAACGACGGCTCGGACCGGGCCACCAGCGCCTCGACGAACGCAGCCGGCGACGTCACCTCGGTGGCCACCGCCTCCGAGCAGCTCCTCGACTCGATCGAGGAGATCTCGCGCCAGGTCGTGCAGTCCACCAACGTCGTGAAGGCGGCCGTCGAGAGCGCGGTCGACACGAACGCCGGCATGGGCCGCCTCTCGACCGCCGCGCAGAAGGTCGGCGACGTCGTCAGCCTGATCTCGCGCATCGCGGCGCAGACCAACCTGCTCGCCCTCAACGCGACGATCGAGGCGGCGCGCGCCGGCGAGGCGGGTCGCGGCTTCGCGGTCGTCGCGCAGGAGGTGAAGACGCTCGCGACCCAGACCGCCAAGGCGACGCAGGACATCACCGGCCAGATCACCGAGATGCAGGAGGCGACCGACCTCTCCGTCGAGGCGATCGACAAGATCCAGAAGAAGATCTCCGAGGTCGAGCATATCTCGACAATCATCGCCGCCGCCGTCCACGAGCAAGGCGCTGCGACGCAGGAGATCGCCCGCAACGTCCGGTCCGCGGCCGCCGGGACCCAAGCCATGTCCTCGCACATCGAGAACGTCGTCCGCTCCGTCGGCGACACGTCGACCAGCGCCGCGTCGGTCGCCCAGCTCGCGCACGAGCTCGACGACCTCGCCCGCGGCATGGGCGCGATGATCGACAGCTTCACCCAGTCGATGAAGGCCGCCTAGGGTCCCGCGCTCTCTGCACAGCTGCGAGGCGCCGCGACAAAGCTTCCCCTTGCATCCCTGCGACAAAGGGACAAAGTGGGAACATGCCCTCGACCCTGGAAAAGCTGGCGATCCTCGCCGACGCGGCGAAATACGACGCGTCGTGCGCTTCGAGCGGCACCGACAAGAAGTCATCGCTGAAGACGAAGGGCATTGGCTCGACCGAGGGCATGGGGATCTGCCATGCCTATGCGCCCGACGGGCGTTGTATTTCGCTCCTGAAGATCCTGCTTACCAACTACTGTCGCTTCGACTGCCACTATTGCGTCAATCGCGTCTCCTCGAACGTGCCGCGGGCCCGCTTCTCGGTCGACGAGGTCGTCGACCTGACGATCGGCTTCTATAAGCGCAACTACATCGAGGGCCTGTTCCTCTCCTCCGGGATCATCCAGTCGCCGGACTACACCATGGAGCAGGTCGTCGCGGTCGCCCGCAAGCTGCGCACCGAGCATCGCTTCTCCGGCTACATCCACCTGAAAACGATTCCCGACGCCGACCCGGATCTGCTCGCCGAGGCGGGACGCTGGGCCGATCGCCTGTCGATCAACGTGGAGCTGCCGTCGCAGACGAGCCTCGAGCGGCTGGCGCCGGAGAAGAACGGCGCTCGTATCCGCAAGGCGATGGGCGGCATGCGGCTACGCATCGACGACGCGAAGGGCGAGCGCAAGCTGTCCCGCAAGGCGCCGCGCTTCGCGCCGGCGGGACAGTCGACGCAGATGATCATCGGCGCTGATCCCTCGGATGACGCGGCGATCCTGCGCCAAAGCTCGTCGCTCTATGCGAGCTACGGGCTGCGCCGCGTCTACTATTCCGCGTTCTCGCCGATCCCCGATTCGAGCCGCCTGCTGCCGCTCGCGCCGCCGCCGCTGATGCGGGAGCACCGCCTCTACCAGGCCGACTGGCTGCTTCGTTTCTACGGCTTCGGGGTCGACGAGATCGTTGGCGCCTCCGACCGCGGCATGCTCGACCTCGCCGTCGACCCAAAGACCGCCTGGGCGCTCGCCCATCGCGACTTCTTTCCCGTCGACGTCAACCGCGCCGATCGCGAGGCGCTCCTGCGGATCCCCGGGCTCGGCGTCAAGGCCATCGCCAAGCTGCTCGCGGCGCGTCGGTATCGGACGCTGCGCCTGGACGATCTTTCCCGCCTCTGCCACTCGGTGAAGAAGATGATGCCCTTCATCCTATGCGCAGACTGGCAGCCCGGGGGCCTGACCGACGCCTCAGGGCTCGCGGCACGCTTGGCCGCGCCGCCGCAACAGCTTTCGCTGTTCGCCTGACGCTCCAGAAGCCGTTCTTCAGAAGCCCGTCGTCGGCGGGAGCATGAAGGGGCGCCGCATCGCCGGCGGGACCTCGCCGCGGATCATCAGGCCCGTGTCGTCGGGGACCGGCGTGGCGTCCCAGGCGAGCCGGTCAGGCGGAAACAGGGTGCGGACGCGACGCGCGTCCGGCGCCAGAGCGCCGATGATCGTCGCCATCGTCGGGATGACCGCCGCGACGATGTCCACGATGACGATCTCCGCCTCCTCCCGTTCGTAGATCACCAGCGCGTCCACAGCATCGAGGAAGGCGAGGCGAGGATCGCTCTCCTCGACATTCGCGCGCAAGAGGTCGGTGCCGCCGCGAACGGCGCATTGCAGGGAGACCGGCGCGCGACTGGGCGCATGGCGATCGATCAGCTCTATCGCCTCGGCCCGCGAGACGGGACGCGCCGCTGCGCTTGGGGTGGGCGACAGAGCAAGACCGACGAAGGCGTGCTGGACGAGAGGCGCAAAGCCGAAGCGCGTGTAGAGCGCCTCATCCTCGGTATAGAGCAGGATCGGCGCCGCGGCGGCGCGCTGCGCGCAGGCGGCGAGCGCATGGTCCATGAGCGTGCGGAACAGGCCTCGGCCACGATGCGAGGGCGCGACGCCTGCAAGGCGCATCGCCATCGCGACACGCTCTTCGCCGTCGAGCACGAGACCGAGTTTCGCGATCTCGATACCCGCCACGCAGGCGCCCTGCGGCTCGAACAGCGCAAGCACGTGCCAGTGCGGGTCCGGCACAGGCGCACGTCGAGGCACAAAGTCGAAGACCTCCTGCAGGAGGCGCGCGTAAGCATCGGCCGCCTGGGGGTCGTCCAAGACGTTTTGGCTCAAAGAGAAAGGGGAAAAACTGCCCTCATTGCGTGGGTTTGACATATTATGCAATCCAGAGGAGCAGCGTTTTTCGATCGAACGATTCTGATTGCCTGCCCACGACAAGGGGATGGATTGCATGGTCAAGTCACGCGCGGCCGCACCGCGCCGCGCTAGGTCTCAGCAACCAACGAAGTCTCGCGACGATGGCCGGCGTATCGCACAGATGATGGAGCTTGTCGCCGGCGCGAAGGAGATCGCGGACACATCGGGCGAGCGTTTCGTGGCCTACTTGCTCGCGATCGTCATCGAGGAGCTGGGCCAGATGGAAGTCCGTCGGGCAGGCAAGCTGGCCGCCTCCTCCAGGGTCACCAGCGCCCCGACCAAGACGGACGCACGCTAGGCGTCGGGCGGCACAGGCACGGATAACGGCGGCGCGCCGGGCGTCGTCGGAGCTTCGGGTTCTGCCGGTTGCTCGGGGGTGTCGGGAGGAACAGGCACCGACAGAGGATCTGCCGGAGGCCCCGAAGGCGTCGATCCTGGCCCGGGGGATGGATCGGGTGGGACAGGGACAGACAGCGGCGGCTCAGGTGACGAAGACAGAAAGCGTGCCGTGGCCTGCGTGAGCATGATGTCCTTCTGGTCCCGCCAGCCGTTAGGGCTTCTTCGGCGAGACGCCGTTCTTCAGCATGCACTGGCGGCGATACGCCGTGCGCTCAGTGCCCTTGCCCTTCTGCACGGTGAGGCCCTTGGCATCAGCCTCTTCCGAGCACTTCTTGAGCATCGCGCCGAGCTCAGCCTTCGTCGGCGCGGCCAGCGCCGACGATGCACTCAACATAGCGCCGGCTTGAGCGACCAAGACGCAAGCCAATGCGAAACGAGCGAGGGACATCCGTTGGGATCTCACGCTGCGCGGATCGTGGTGGCGGTCGTCGACGCCTGTCGCGCGCGTCCGCCGGCGCCCGTCGCAGCCTTGGCTGCCTTCGCAGACGGCTCCTGCGCCGAGGTCGTGCCCTTGGCGGCCGTTCGGGTCGAAACCGCGAACCCCGACGGGACCGCAAACGCTGACGTATAACGGGTCATCATCGTGCTCCAAGACAAAACCAGTGTCCGCCATGTAATGCACAAGGCTACGGAACGGACGCAGCCCGCCGTGTAAATTTTTTTCGCGTCTATCACTTGCACTTTTAGGCCAACGCATTTCGCAAGACATGGCTGGCTCCCCGACCCCCAGCCTGCAACCAGCAGGTTTTCATGTTGCGGAACTCTATCCGAGGACTTGTAGTGTTGTGGGCGTCCCAGACACGTTCGGCGTGCGGTGCCGCCGGAGCGATTTGCGGCCGTCGAAGCTTGGGCGCTTATGCCGCGCAACCCAATCCTGTCTCGGGCGGTTCGCGCCACGCCACCACGGATCAGCTCATGACACGCTACATTGCAGCCTACGTTGCCACCCTCGTCGTCTTCCTCGCCATCGACTCAGTCTGGCTGAGCATCATGTCGAGCCGGCTCTACAAGCCGACGCTCGGCGATATCCTGCTGCCGAAGTTTCTGCCGGGGCCGGCCGTCGCCTTCTACCTGATGTTCGTCGTCGGCGTGGTGATCTTCGCCGTGGCGCCGGCCATGAAGAGCGGCGAGTGGACCACAGCGCTCATCTATGGCGCGCTCTTCGGCTTCTTCTCCTACGGCGTCTACGACTTCACGAACCTCGCGACGCTACGCAACTGGACTGCGACGATCACGGCCGCCGATGTCGTCTGGGGCACGGTGCTGACGGGCACGTCGGCGACACTGGGCTACCTTGCCTCGCGACTGGTGCCCTGAGCCGGATCGGTCGCTTGTCACGGATTAGAAAGCCGATCGGGCGGACGCCGCAGCATCCGCCCGCTCGACGATGTCGATACCTCTCGCGGATCGTTACATCGACTGCGCGGTGGCGACGTTGTAGGACGCGCGAAGCGGCGACTGCTTCTGGTTGTCCTGGTTGAAGGGCGTGTAGGTCACGTCCATCTGCGTGAAGTTTAGCGTGATCGATTCCGTCGGACGGTCGCCCGACGAGCCGACCGTGTAGGACGCGATCAGCGTGTTGTGCAGGATGTACTCGATGTACGTCTCGCCGCCGCTGCCGGTGGTGACGAGGTCGATCTTGGCGGTCTTGCCCTGGGTGCCGGTACAGGCCTCCTGGAAGAGGCTGGTAGTCGAGGAGTCGCTGATCTTCGTCAGCGTGACCTCGCTGATCGCCGGCTCGGACGCCTCACGGTTGGCGGCGGCACCAGCAAGCGTGTTGATGTTGCGCGCGACCTGCCACTGCAGCGACTGGATGTCCATCCAGCCGACATGCTGCTCCTGCGTCGCGTCGCCCTGGATGCCATCCATCTGGAAGTAAATCGGCATCGTCTCTGCTCCTTCCGATCAAATGCCGGTCATGCTTGCGCCAGGTCTACCGGCTCGGGTGTCAGACCCCCAGAGCGCGACTGGTCGCCCTGGTGATCGCAGTCGGCGGGGCGCACCGCCGCTTGCTCGCTCGGGACGGATGCCGTCCCGTGGGATAGGGTCGCGCGCACGCTGATGCGCCGCGCGTCGTCGAGGTCGACGTGGATCTCTGCGATGGCCGCGCCGTCGCCCAGCGCATGCGCCAGGACGACATCGGAGATCGCCGGCAGCACCTCGCGCGACAGCACGCCTTCGATGGCGCGGGCGCCAATCGAGCCGGCGAGGCAGCGCGCGACGATCGCATCCTCCACCCCGGGCGCGACGACGAGCTGCGCGCCGTAGGCCAGCGCAAGACGCTCGGCGATGCGGGCCACCTGCAGCTTGAAGATGTCGTGCAGCACCGGCTCCGAGAGCGGCAGATACGGCACGATGGTGACGCGGCCGAGGAAGGCCGGCTTGAACACCTTCGCGAGCTCCGGCTGCAGCGCCTCGACCAGCGCGTCGCCCTCCGGCAGGGTCTCCGGATCGGCGGCGAGCGAGGCGAGCGTCTCCGAGCCGGCGTTCGACGTGAGGATGATCGTCGTGTTGAGGAACTCGATGTCGCGACCCTCGCCGTCGCGCAGCATCCCCTTGTCGAACACCTGGTAGAAGACGTCCTGCACGCCGGGGTGGGCCTTCTCGACCTCGTCCATGAGCAGGAGCCCGTAAGGCCGGCGGCGCACCGCCTCGGTGAGCACGCCGCCCTCGCCGTAGCCGACGTAGCCTGGCGGCGCGCCGACGAGCGAGGAGACCTTATGCTCCTCCTTGAACTCCGACATGTTGATGATCGACAGGTGCTGGCTGCCGCCGAACAGCTGATCGGCCAGCGCCAGTGCCGTCTCCGTCTTGCCGACGCCGCTGGTGCCGACCATCAGGAACACGCCCGGCGGCTTGCGCGGATCGCCGAGCCGTGCGGCGGAAGTGCGCATCGCCGAGGCGATGACGGCCAGCGCGCGGTCCTGCCCGACGACGCGCTGGCGCAGCCGGTCCTCCAGCGTACGGGCGGTGACGACAGCATCGCGGACCAGCCGCCCGACCGGCACGCCGGTCCAGCGGGCTACGACGGCTGCGACCGCATCCTTGTCGACGCGCGGATGGACCAGCGGCGCCTCGCCTTGCAGCGCGGCGAGCTTCTCCTCCAGCTTGCGCCGCCGCTCGAGCCGCGACGTTTTCGCCGCCTCGTCCTCGCCGCCCTCCGGCGCCGAGGCCGTCTCGGCGATCTCCTCGACGAGCAGGCGCTCCTTCTTCACGCGCGCCCGCAGCGCCTCGAGCTGCGTTTCGACATCGGCGATGCGCGCATCGATCGCCGCCAGCGCGCTCGCCATGTCGACGCCCTCGTCGCGGACGATCGCGGCACGCTCGGTGGCGAGATGCGCAGTCTCGGCGACGAGATCCTCGATCGCGGCGGGGTCGGTCGCGTGCGAGATCGCGACGCCGGCGGCGGCGGTGTCGAGCACGCTGATCGCCTTGTCGGGCAGCTGGCGGTCGGGCAGGTGACGCGCCGAGAGTCGCACGGCTTCGACAAGCGCCTCGTCCTTGATGCGAACGCCGTGGTGCGTCTCGAGCGACGGGACGATGCCGCGCAGCATGCGCACGGCGAGCTCGGGCTTCGGCTCGTCGACCTTGACGACCTGGAAGCGGCGCGTCAGCGCGGGATCGCGCTCGATATGCCGTTTGTACTCCGACCAGGTCGTCGCGGCGATCGTGCGCAGCTCGCCGCGCGCCAGCGGCGGCTTGAGGAGATTTGCCGCATCGCTCCCGCCCGACTGGTTGCCGGCGCCGATCATCAGGTGCGCTTCGTCGATGAACAGGATGATCGGTGTCGTCGCCGCCTTGATCTCGGCGATGAGCCCGGTGAGCCGCCGCTCGAACTCGCCCTTCACGCCGGCCCCGGCCTGCAGCAGGCCGAGATCGAGCGCGAGGATCGTCACGTCGGCCAGCATCGGCGGCACGTCGCCGGCGGCGATGCGCAACGCGAGCGCCTCGACCACCGCGGTCTTGCCGACGCCGGCCTCGCCGGTGAGGATCGGGTTGTTCTGGCGCCGCCGCATGAGGATATCGACGACCTGGCGCAGCTCGGCCTCGCGCCCGACGACGGGATCGAGCTTGCCCTCGCGCGCCGCCGCGGTGAGGTCGACCGTGAACCGGGCGATGTCGCTGTCCGCCTTGGCGCCGCGTGGCGCCGCCCCCTCCTGCGGTGTGGCGCCCGCGACCGTGCCGGCCGGCGCCGGCGACGGCGCACGCGAAGCCGACGTCGCGATCGCCATCACCTTGGCATCGTCGAGCCGCAGCGAGGGCGCGATCTCGCGCACCAGCCGCTCCAGCACCGCCGAGGTAGTCAGCGCGAGGAGAAGATCGGTCGCCAGCACTTCGTTGCGGCCGAAACGAAGCGACGCCGCGAGCCAGCCCTCTTCCAGCCACTCCAGCACTGGGCGCGAAAAGCTGGGCGCGGAATGGTGGTTTCCGCGCATACGATCGAGACGGAGCGCCATGTCGTCCGCAACGCGGTCGGCTGCGATGTCGAGCGTGCGCAGCAGCGGCTCGAACGGGCCGCCGCGTGCGACGAGGATCGACATCCAATGCTCGACCTCGATGCTCGCGTGCTCGCGCGTCACCGCCAGATGCATCGCCATCTCGAGCGACCGGCGCAACGCCGGCTCGAGCCTGTCCACGACGACGCGGAGATCAAACCCCGCCATTACGCGGCAGATCCCGAGCGCTTCAAACCGCTTTTGCCGATCATTCCCGTGCCCGATTGAGGAAAAGCCAATGATATGAAAGTGTCACACGGTGTTCAGACCATGGTAACGCGCAGCATACTGCGAGGTTCACATGACGTCGCTATAACCATGGCGATAAAAAACAGCTTGCTTTGCCGAGTAAAAGCATACTTTTCTAACCCGCGATCAGGCCGAGCCTTAAGCCGTATCAGGCGTGCAGACGGGCAGACTTATGTCGTTGAACTTGAACGAATTGCTCAAGCCGATCGAGGGCGGCGCACAGGCCGGCAGCGATTTGCGCGGTGAAAACGGTTTGAATTCTCTGTACTTTCGTTTGAAAGACGCGAGAGCGCAGGCTCGTACGATAGAGCGCGCCAATGAAGCCTCCGACGAAGCCGCGGTCGTCCCGCACGAATGGCAGGTCGTGCAGGCGCTCGCCGTCGAAGCGCTCGAGACCCGCACAAAGGACATCGAGATCGCGGCATGGCTGATCGAGGCCTTGTTGCGTCTCGAAGGGTTTGTCGGCCTGGAGCAGGGCTTCAACCTCGCGCGCGGCCTTCTGGAGCGCTACTGGCCCGAAGTCCACTCGATAGACGAGGACGATGCAGCTGGTCGCATCGCGCCGCTCGCCGGTCTCAATGGTGTGGGGACGGAAGGCGCCTTGATCCAGCCGATCCGCATGGTGCCGCTGTTTCCGGACGCCAGCTTCGGCACCAATGCCCTGTGGCACTGGAGCCGCGTGCAGAAGGCGCCGGACACGCCGCTCGGCCGCGCCTTCAGCGACGCGCGCGCCAACGCCGGGCTCGCGGCGATCCGCGCCCGCGCGATGGAGGCCGGCGCCGCGCGCGACGCCTTCGCCGCACTGACCGCGACGCTCGATCGCCTCTGCGGACCCGATGCCCCGGCCTCGAGCCACATCCGCAATGTGCTCGACGAGGTGCTTGACGCCTATCGCATGTTGCTCGGCGGTGGTGTCGACATTCCCCGCAACGCGCCGACCGCGGCCGCCGCGCCGGTTTCGACCGCAACCAATGGCGCGGCCAAACAGGTCGTGCCCGAAACCATCGTCGTCGCCAACCACGTGGACGAGCCTTCGGCCCATGCGGTCGCCGAGACGCCCGCGCCGCCGCCCGGTCCGCGCGAGATCAGGACGCGCGAAGAGGCGTTCACCGAGATGCTGCGCATCGCCGAGTTTTTCCGCCACAACGAGCCGCACTCGCCGATCTCGTATGCGCTGGAGACGCTGGTGTGGCGCGGACGCATGAGCTTCGTCGATCTGCTCGAAGAGCTCATTCCCAATGCGGAGAACCGCAAGCAATTGCTCCAGCACGCGGGCATCCATGCGAACGTCGGCACGAACGCGAATGCATCGGCCAAGCGCTAGAGCGAGGCGAGCCGGCGGCGAGAGGTGAAGGAGAACGGGTCTTGGCGCAAAGCATCCATGACAAGCTCGAGCGGGTCCGCAAGCCGCGCGTGCACATCAAGTACGAGGTCGAGACCGAAGGCGCCGTCGTCCAGAAGGAGCTGCCGTTCGTCGTCGGCGTGCTCGGCGACTTCTCCGGCGATCCCACGGCGCCGCTGAAGCCGTTCCGCGATCGCAAGTTCACGCAGATCGACCGCGACAACTTCGACGACGTGATGGCACGCATGACGCCCGGGCTCGAGCTCCAGGTCGAGAACACGCTGACCAAGGACGGCACCGACCTCGGCGTCTCGCTGAAGTTCTCGAAGATGGACGACTTCGATCCGGCGGCCATCGTCGCGCAGGTGCCGGCGCTCGCCAACCTCTTGGAGACGCGCAACAAGCTGCGCGATCTCCTCGCCAAGGCGGACCGATCCGACAACCTCGAGTCGATCCTCGAGAAGATCCTGCAGGACCAGCGCGAGCTGAAGCGTCTCTCCGAGGACCTCGCGCGGCCAGAGGGGAAAGCCTGACATGTCGACCTCGAAAGTCGTTTCTCCCGAAACAACCGTCACCACGACGGAAGAGCCGAGCCTGCTCGACAGCGTCATCGCGGCGACGAAGCAGACCGAGCCCGAGCGTGCCCAGGCCCTGCTGCGCGCGCTGACCGAGCAGGCGCTCGACGGCACGGTGAAGTTCGACCGCAATCTCACCGTCTCGATCAACAAGGCCATCGAGGCGATCGACGCGAAGATCTCCGAGCAGCTCGCGGCGATCATGCACGATCCGAAGTTCAGCAAGCTCGAGGGCGCCTGGCGCGGCCTGCGCCATCTCGTCTTCAACACCGAGACGAGCGTGAACCTGAAGATCCGCGTGCTCAACCTCTCGAAGCGCGAGCTGTGGAAGGACATGGCGAAGTCGGTCGAGTTCGACCAGTCGACCGTCTTCAAGGCGATCTACGAGAACGAGTTCGGCACGCCCGGCGGCGAGCCCTACGGCTGCCTCGTCGGCGACTACGAGTTCTCGAACTCGTTCGAGGACATGGAGCTTCTGCAGGGCATCGCCGGCGTCTCGGCCGCCGCCTTCGCGCCGTTCATTGCCGCCGCGAGCCCGCAGCTCTTCGGCTTCGAGGACTTCCGCGAGCTGGCCCGCCCGCGCGACCTCGAGAAGATCTTCGACACCGTCGAGAGCGCCAAGTGGCGCTCGTTCCGTGAGAGCCCCGACTCGCGCTTCGTCACGCTGACGCTGCCGCGCGTGCTGGCGCGGCTGCCCTACGGCAGGGAGACGCGCCTCGTCGAGGAGTTCGACTTCGAGGAGTCGCTCACCGACGAGAAGCTCGGCCCGCAGGGTCGTTCGCACCAGAACTACTGCTGGATGAACGCCGCCTTCGTGCTCGCCACCCGCATCACGGACTCGTTCTCGAAGACCAACTGGGCGACCGCCATCCGTGGCGCCGAGAGCGGCGGCAAGGTCGAGGACCTGCCGCTGCACATCTTCCAGAGCGACGACGGCGACCTCGACCTCACCTGCCCGACCGAGGTCGGCATCACCGACCGCCGCGACGCGGAGCTCGGCAAGCTCGGCTTCCTGCCGCTCTGCCATTACAAGAACACCGACTACGCGGTCTTCTTCGGCGGCCAGACGACGCACAAGCCGGAAAAGTACGATCGGCCCGAGGCGACTTCCAACGCCGCGATCTCCGCCCGCCTGCCGTACATGATGGCGACGGCGCGCTTCGCGCATTACCTCAAGGTCATCGGCCGCGACAAGATCGGCTCCTTCATGGAGGCGCCGGACTGCGAGGCCTGGCTTAACCGTTGGATCTCGAACTACGTCAACTCGAGCGCCGATGCCGGCCCCGAGATGCGGGCGCGCTACCCCCTGCGCGAGGCGAAGGTCGCCGTGCAGGAGATCCCCGGGCGCCCCGGCTCCTACAATGCGGTCGCCTGGATGCGCCCCTGGCTGCAGATGGAGGAGCTGACCACGTCGCTGCGCATGGTCGCCCGCATCCCGCAGAAGTCCTGAGTGATCAGCCATGCACGCCGAGACGCTTCTTGACGCCTCGGATGCAGACTCCGCGGCGGTAGCCGTCGACGAGATGGTGGCGGCGCAGCGCCGCCCCCAGCCGCGGCAGCACCCCATCGATACGCGCGAGAAGATCGACCGGCTCATCATGCTGATCGATCGCGCGTTGACCGAGCAGGTCAACGCGATCATGCACCATCCGCGCTTCCAGGCGATGGAGGCGCGCTGGCGAGGCTTGGCCTACACGGTCGCGACGGCGAGCGAAGCGCCGGACGTCCAGGTCAAGCTCATCTCGGTCTCCTGGCCCGAGCTCTGCCGCGACCTCGAGAAGGCGACCGACTTCGATCAAAGCCATCTTTTCGACCTCGTCTACAATCGCGAGTTCGGCATGGCGGGCGGCGAGCCGTTCGGGATCCTGCTCGGCGACTATCGCGTCTGCCACGGGATCAACCCGGAGTTCGGCACCGACGACGTCGCGGCGATGCGCTTCATCGCCGGCGTCGCCGCCGCGAGCTTCGCACCGTTCCTGCTCGAGGCGCGGCCGGAGCTTCTCGAGCTCGACTCCTTCTGCGACCTCGATCTCCTGCCGGAGATGACGCACATCTTCGAAAGCCTCGCGTTCGTCCGCTGGCAGTCGCTGCGCGGCATCGAGGATTCGCGCTTCCTCGGGCTGCTCGCGCCGCGCGTGCTCATCCGGACGCCGCTGCGGCCCTACGACCGCACGCGCATCGACGGCTTCCAGTTCGAGGAGAAGATCACCGCTGCCGGCACCGAGCTTTTGTGGGCAAGCCCGATCTACGCCTTCTCGCGCGTCGTGGTTCGCGCGTTCACCCAGTCCGGCTGGTTCGCGGACCTGCGCGGCGCCCCACAGGACGCCGACGGCGGCGGCCTCGTCACCGACCTGCCGACGATGCATTTTTCGACGGACCGTCCGGGTCTCGCCGCGCAGCCGCCGGTCGAGATCCGCCTGACCGCTGCGCAGGAGCGCGCGTTCTCGGACCACGGGCTGATCCCGGTCGGCTATGCGCCCTCGACGCCGTGGCTCGTCTTCAACGCCAACCCGTCGCTGCACCGCCCGATGCGCACGACGAGCCGCATCGCCGACGAGAACGCGCGCATCGCCGCGATGCTGCAGTACGTGCTCTGCGCCTCGCGCTTCGCGCATTTCCTCAAGGTGATGATGCGCGACAAGGTCGGCTCGCTCGGCGGCCCGGCCGACATCGAGAAGATGATCGACGACTGGCTGCAGCGTCACTGCCTCGGCAACGACGACGCGCCCAACGAGCTGAAGGCGAAGTTCCCGCTGCGCGCCGCCTCCGTGTCGGTGCGCGAGATGCCCGGGCGCCCCGGCGTGCTCGGCTGCGTCCTGCGCCTGCAGCCCCATTTCCAGCTCGACGATGTCTCGGCGAGCTTCCAGCTCGTCGCCGAGGTCTCCACCTTTTCCGAAGTGTAAGGGGGTTCACGCATGGACGCCGACCAGGTCTCGACCCTTCTCGACGAAGGCAGGCTCGCCGACGCGGTCAGCGCGGTGGCGGCAGAGGTGAAGGTCAAGCCCATGGCGACCGCCCAGCGCATCCTGCTCGCCGAGCTTCTAGTCCTGCAGGGCGCCAACGAGCGCGCCGACACCCAGCTGAAGCTCGCCGCCGATCAGGCGCCGGCCGACATGATGGCGATCACGCAGATGCGCTGGCTGATCCGCGCCTCGGAAGCGCGCCGCGCCTGGTACGAGGAGAGCGCCGTGCCAAGCTTCATCGGCGAGCCGACGCAGCACCAGCGGGACGTGATGCGCCTCGCGCTGTTCGTGCGAGACAATGAGCCGGATCACGCCGCGTCCCTCCTCGAGACGCTCGAGGACGTGCCGCTGCCCGACGTCGCGATCGACGGCGGCGCGGCGGCGCCGTTCCGCGACGTCTGCGATTTCTCGCAGCACGGCTTCGAGGCTCTCGCGCTCGACGGCCGCTACCTGTGGATCGCGCCGCACGAGATCGACGAGATGAGCTTCACGCCGGTGCGCCGGCCGCGCGATCTCCTGTGGCGGCAGGCCGAGACGCGGCTGAAGGACGGGCGCCAGGCGACCTTCTACGTCGTCGCGCAGTACCACGACCCCGAGGCGACCGAGGTCCAGCGCCTCGCTCAGAATACCGCGTGGATCGATGGGCCCGGCGGCACCGTGCGCGGGCGCGGGCAGAAGGTCGTGCTCGCCGGCGAGGAAAGCCGCGGCCTGCTCGACATCGAGCATATCGCGGTTCAGCACCTGGCGGTCGCGCACTGATGCGCCTGCAGACCTCGCTGCTCGATAGGCTTGTCGACGACGCGCCCGATCTTTCGCGCGACCCGCCGATGACGCGCACGCAGGAGATGATGGCGATCCGCGCCGGCTTCTGTCGCGATCTCGAGGCGCTGCTCAATACGCGCCGGCTGTGCCGCACGCCGCCGAAGGACTACACGCTCCTGCCCACCGCGCTGCCGGGCTACGGCGTCGAGGACTTCGTCGGCGCGCCGCTCGCCACGATCGGCCAGCGCCAGCAGCTCGCGGATTCAGTCGAGCAGGCGATCCGCGCCTTCGAGCCGCGCTTCACGTCGGTCAAGGTGACGCTCCTGAAGTCGCGCGACCGTCACGAGCGCCGCCAGTCGATCCGTATCGAGGCCGTGGCGCGCCTCGACCATGGGCCCGAGCCGGTCGTCTTCGAGACTGCGCTCGACCCGACGTCCCGCCTGTTCGAGATCGAGTAAGCCGCCTTGGCCGAGCCGCTGTTCAATTTCTTCAACGAGGAGCTCGACGCGCTTCGCACGCTCGGCACGCGCTTCGCCGAGCGCCACCCGAAGGCCGCCGGGCGCCTCCGGCTGTCGCGCGACTCGGTCGACGACCCGCATGTCGCGCGGCTCATCGAGAGCTTCGCCTTCATCGCGGCGCGGCTGCGCCTCAAGCTCGACGACGATTTCCCCGAGCTGACCGAGACGTTGCTCGAGTTCCTCTATCCGCATTACCTCGCGCCGATCCCCAGCCTGTGCATCGCCGCCGCGGTGCCGAGCGTCGATCTCACCGGCCTGATGACGCTGCCGCGCGGCACTGTCGTCGAGAGCGAGCCGATCGAGGGCGATGCCTGCCGCTTCCGCACGACGCAGAAGATCGACCTCTGGCCGATCCGCGTCGCCCAGGCGGCGCTCTCCGGCCAGCCGCTGACGGCGCCCGCGGCGCCGCATCTCGAGGCGCTGTCGAGCCTGCGGCTCGTGCTCCAGTGCACCGACCCGAAGACGAGCTTCACCACGCTCGGCGTGGATCGCTTGAGCTTCTACCTTCGCGCTCCGTGGCGTCAGGCGGTGGCCCTGTTCGAGCTGCTGCTCAACGACTGCATCGGGATCGCGTTTGCCGACCACCCGGAAGACCAGCAGGCGGTCTTCGTCGGCCCGGAGGCGCTGCGGCCGATCGGCCTCGACGACGCCGAGGCGGCCTTGCCGCGCGCCCCGCGCGGTCATCCCGCCTTCCGCTTGCTCACCGAATTTTTCGCCTACCCCCAAAAATTCCTGTTCGTCGAGCTGTCGCGCCTCGGCGCGAAAAGCCTCCGCCAGGCCGGCCATAAGCTCGAGGTCTTTTTCTACTTCCGCCGGCAAGCGACCGATCTCGAGCGCGCGGTCAATGCGGAGATGTTCGCGCTGAAGTGCGCGCCGATCGTCAATCTCTTCGAGCAGCGCGCCGAGCCTATCATGCTGTCGCGCGCGCTCAGCGAATACGCGATCGTGCCGGACGCCCGCCGCCATGCGACGCGCGAAGTCTACTCGGTCGACCACGTCAGCGTCGCCGACCGCACCGGCGCCGGCCGCGTCGCGACGCCGCTATTCGGCCAGCCGATCGGGCAGGATGACGGGCTTGCCCTCCACTGGCAGCTGCGCCGCCGCCGGCTCATTGACGGCGATCTCGGCACCGACGCGCGGATCGCTCTCGTTGACGCGACGACGCGCGCCGACTCGCCCACCGACTCTGTCCTCACGGTCGAGGCGACCTGCCTGAACCGCGATCTCGCGACGCGCCTGCCCTACGGCGGCGGCCAGCCCGTGCTCAAGACGCCGCGGAGCGCGGGCGACGCCGCCCGCTTCCTCGCCGTCACGCCCTTCACGCCCACCCTGCGCCTCGCCAGCGACGAGGGCCTGTTCTGGCGCCTGCTGTCGCACCTGAAGCTCGGCCACCTCTCGCTCGTCGACGGCAAGGGCGGCCCCGACGCCTTCCGCGAGATGATGCGCCTCTACGACTACCGCGACGCACCCGAGACGCGCTCGCTCATCGACGCGATCGTCGGGGTGCAGAGCCGGCGCTCGACGGCACGCGTCGCCGGCGGCTTGGCGCGCGGGCTCGATGTCGAGATCGAGATGGACACGCGCTCGCTCGAACCCGGCGTCGCGTTCCTGTTCGGCGAGGTGCTCGACCGCTTTCTCGGGCTCTACGTGAACATGAACAGCTTCACCCGCTTGACGCTGCGGCTGCGCGGCGTGTCGCGGCCGGTGAAGACCTGGGCGCCGCGCTCCGGCGAAAAGGTGCTTGCGTGAACGCGCCGCAGAGCCTGCCCCCCGAGGCGCGCGGCACGCTGGCCGGGCGCCTCGCGCACGAGATCGACCAGTTCGACCCGTTCGAGGCGTTGCGCTTGCTCGACGGCGGCACCCCAGGCGCCTCGCTCCCGATCGGCGGGGCGGTGACCAACCGCTATGTCGCGACGCCGCTGCGGCCGGCGCCCGGTGGGATCGAGACCGCCTTCGTCGGCCTTGTCGGCCCTCTGACCCCGCTGCCGCCGCTCTACACCGAGACGGCGCTGCGCGAGAAGAAGCGCGGCAGCCCGGCGATGCGCGCCTTCTTCGACGTGTTCGTCACGCGCCTCGTCTCGCTCTTCGTGAGGGCCTTCGAGAAGTACCGGCTCCCGCCTCTGGTGGCGCGGCACGGCACCTCGGGCAAGGCGCAGATCACCGCCGCGCTCTACGCCCTCGTCGGCCTCGGCCTGCCGTCCCTGCGCGACCGCATGCTGACGGCCGATTCGCGCCTCCTGCCGTACACCGGGCTCCTCGTCGGCGAGGTCCGCTCGGCGGCCGGGCTCGAAGTGATCCTCGCCGACCTGCTCGGCTTTCCGGTGAAGATCGCGCCGATGCAGATGCGCTGGCTCGACATCGCGCCGCACGAGCAGACCCGGCTCGGCGCCAGCGGCGGCTTTTGCACGCTCGGCGTCGACGTCGTGGCCGGCGCCCGCACCCGCGACGTCACCAGCACCTTTCGGGTCATCATCGGCCCCGTCGACTACGCGGCGTTCCAGAGCTTCGAGCCCGGCGGCCCCGTGATGACCCGGCTCGTCGAGATCACGCGCTTCTACATGGATTGCGGGCTCGACTTCGAGGTGCAGCTGATCCTGAAGAAGGAGGAGGTGCCCGAGTGCCACCTCGGCGATTCGCCGCCGCGGCTCGGCTGGAACGGCTGGCTGCGCCAGCTGCCGGCACTGAAGGACGCCGATCAGGCCCTCTTCGACCCCGGCACCATCTGACGCCAGCGCCGCATCGCCTTCGCCGCGCGCATGTCGGCGAGCGCGTCGCGGAAGGTCTCGACCCAGTCGGGATCGCGCGCCCCGAAGCGCTGCGCGACCTCCGCCGCCGTCGGACGCCGCGCGGGGTTGGGATCGAGCAGGCGCGTTACGAGCGCTGCCAGAGAACGCGGCATGTCGTCGAGCGGCGGCACGCTGCGGCGACGGGCACGGGCGCTCTCGAGATCGTGGCCCATGTCGAGCCGGCGCCCTGTCGCGGCGGCGGCGAGGATGAGGCCGAGCGCATACATGTCGCTCGGCGGCGCATGCTTGGCGCCGTCGAGAAGCTCAGGCGCGGCGATCGACCATTTGCCGGCAAACGAGATCGAGCCGGACTCGCGTGAGTGGGCGAGACCGAGATCGAGCAGCACCGCCCCCTCGAGCCCGCCGACGAGCACGACGTTCTCGGCCGAGAGATCCCCATGCACGAGTCCGGCCAGATGCAGCGCCGCGAGGCTCGTCGCAAGCCGGAAGCCGACGGCGCGCAGCTCCTCGGCGGTCAGGGCGCGGCTCAGCAGCGTCTCGGCCAGCGTCGGCCCGCGCGCGAGGTCGAGCACCAGGAACGGGCGGCCGTCACCGTGCCGCAGCAGCGCATAGGCGCGCACGATGCCGTCGTTGCGCAGCGCCATCAGCGCCCGCGCCTCGGCCGCGAACAGGTCGACGATGAGCGGATCGCGCGCCCGCTCGGGTTTCAGGATCTTGATCGCGTAGTCCGAGCGCAGGTCGCGGTGGCGGACCTGGTAGACCTCGGCCATGCCGCCGATGCCGATCAGCATGCGCACGACGAAGGCGTTGGCGAGGATCGTCCCCTGCGCGAGCGAGCCTTCGCCAGGCGCGTTCGGCACGACCTCCTCGCCGCTGGCGAGGCAGTCGAGCGCGGCGCGCACGCCGTCGGTGCAGGCGCGCACCTCCGCCTCCGGCCGCGGCGCACCGAGCGCGTCGGTCATCAAGGTCGAGACGAGCGCGTCGAACCGCGCCTGTATGCGGCCGAGATCGTTGATCCCGGTCGCCTCCGCGCCGGGCGGCGGTGGCGCAGTCGGAAGCTCTTGCATGCCTTCGATGGTCATGGGGATTTGTGACCTCAGCGCCCGACGTCGACGACGAGCGCGGTGATGTTGTCCGTCGCGCCGGCAATCAGCGCGTCGTCGATAAGCTCGGTCGCCACCTCGGCGGCGCTGCCGCGGCGCACCGCCGCCTCCAGCATGCGATCGCCGATCGTCTTAACGATGCCGTCGCTGCACAGGACGAAGCGGTCGCCGTCGGCGAGCTCGCCGCGCACCACGTCGACGAGCATCATGTCCTCAGCGCCGACGGCGCGCGTGACGTACTGGCCGCCGTCCGAGACATGGTCGCGCGTCAGGCGCTGCAGACGTCCCTCGCGAAACACATAGGCGCGGCTGTCGCCCGCCCAGACGATCGCGAACTGGCCCTTGTGCACGACCATCGCGACGACGACGGCGGCGCAGATACGCTCCGGCCCAAGCTGGCGCCCTTTGGCCCGCAAGGCGTCGTTGGCCTCTTCGAGCAGCTCCTCGATCTCCGTCAGCGCGCTGCCGAAGCTCATCGGCGCCTCGAAGGCTGCGAGCTTCGATATGACGACGGCGCTGGCATAGCCGCCGGCGTCGTGACCGCCAGCCCCGTCGGCGACCGCCCACAGGCCGAGGTCGGGACGTTCCAGTGTGGCGTCCTGGTTGTTGGAGCGCCGCGTGCCGCGGTGGGTGCGCGAAGCCGAGACCAGCGTGCCGCCGCTCGACAGCGGGACAGGGCGCTCGGGCGGCGGCGCGACGATCTCTTCGCTCCAGCCCCACTCCTCCCAGCGCCCGTCGAGGAACGCGGCGAAACGCTCGGGCGGCGGCAGGCCGCGATGGTGCAGCATCGAGGGCGCAACGCCGCCGCCGCCTCGCGTCCAGAACACGCTCATGCCGTCTTGGCGGGGGCCCAGCGTCGATTCCATGAGGCCGGCATAGCCGCGCGCCTCCTCGATCTCGTCGCCATAGGCGAAGCGCTGCGCGACGGCGGCGCGGTCGCTCTCGAAGACGGGCTGGCCCAGCGCCAGCACGCGACCGTCGAAGGCATCGAGATCGGCGCCGTCGCCGTGGCTCGACAGGCCGGCGCGCTCGGCCGCCGCAAACCACGCCTCGGCGGTGCGGATCAGCTTCAGCGGCTGCGAGCAGCCCGTCACCTCGACGGCGATGACGAGCGGGAACTCGCGGCCGAAGTTGTCGGCATTCGGCGTCAGGATGCCCGCGACGGGCTCCGGTCCGACGATGCCGGCGGTCAGCACGAAGCGCCAGATCGGCGCGTGGTAGTAGCAGTCCGCCCATTCCTGGCCGAGCGCCTTGCGGCTCGCGGTGATCGAGGCGCTCAGCCACTGGTCGAAGACCTGTCGCATGTGGCCCTCGATGCGACGGCCGACGAAGTCGCCGCGGATCGGGATCTTCCCGAAGAAACCGGGCTGCCGCGGCGGGCGCGGCTCGGCCCGATGCGACATCGAGGGCCGCGCCGGCGCCACTAGAGCGTCTTCGGGCAATGGAAGGCGCGCAGCGCCTTCAGGTCGAACGGATCGAACGGCGTATCGACATGCAGCTGAAACGACGCCGCGCCGACCGAGGAGGCGAACGTCGCCCGCACCGTCGAGGCATCGATCGTCTGCAGGCTCGCCGCATCGAGCAGGCGGAACAGGCCCCACAGGCCGCGCTTCGTCGTCGCGCTGTCCGCGCCACCGCCCCCGCTCGTCTGGAAGTTCACCTCGGCGCCATTGACGCCGAGTTGCCCCGGCCAGGTCAGCGCGACCGGGCGCGAGCTTGCGCGCGCGCCCTGGTAATAGGCGACCTGCTGGCCGTCGCTCGCCAGCGTCACGCCCATCGCGTCGCCGTTGAGCCCAACCGGCGTTACCTCGAAGGGAATCTGCAGCGTGTCCTTCGGCCCGTTGAAGAAGGCGGTGCGGATCGCCGCCGCCGCCTCGAACTGGCGCAAGGAGTCGGTCGAGCCGTTCGGACGGTCGACACCCTTCTTCCAGGTCCACGGCGACGTCGCGGTGTTCACTTCGCTCTCGAGCTTGTTCTTGAAGAACGTGGCAAAGGCGCCATTCGGTCCAAACAAGGCGGCAAAATCTTCGGCCGTCATGTCCTTCGCCGCGACACGCGAGAAGGGATAATGGTCGGTCAGCGCGTTCTCGCAGAGCGAGCCGCCCTCCGACTGCCAGGCCGCGAACTGCTCGCGGTCGTGCTCGTTGGCGAGCGCGTTGGTGATCAGGCGATCGTCGAGCGCGATCGGCGTCAGCTGGCCGGCGACGAGCGCCGCGATATGGCGATCGAGCGCGGCCCGCACCGGCGCGTCATCCTTGCCGGTCAGGTCGCGCTCGATGTCGGCGTCGAGCGTCTTGCGCGCGAAGGCGGCGTCCATCGGGATGCGGCCGCCGAGCATCGGATAGACGCGGACGTTCTCCATCACGTAGGGGCCGGCATCAGGCTTCTCGCGCATCGTCGCCTCGACCTTCACGAGAAGGCGCGGCAGCAGGAAGTCGTTGAGCGCGCGGCGATAGAGATCGTCGTACCCCGAGAGGACCTTGTCGCGTTGCGGCGGCAGCGCGAGGCGGCTCGCTCGCTCTTCGCCGCGGTAGGGCGTGTTGAGATCGGCGGCCTGGTCGAGCACCGGCGCGATCGCCCTGAAGTCGTGGTCCTCGACGTTCTTGATCGACGTCGCCGCGGCAGCCGGCGAGTAGAGCGCGAGGCGCGCCTCGACAGCCGCCAGCTGCCCCTCCTGGCGCAGATAGTCGGCACCCCAGATTCCGGCGAGCACGACGGCGACGAGCGCGATGACGGCGGCACCGGCCCAGCGCACGATGCGGTCGCGGCGATCGCGGCGAGGATCTGTGGAGATGAGGCTCGCCTCGCCGAAGATCACGTCGCGGAGCAGCCGCGCCAGGAAGAAGCTCTTTGTGCCGGGTCGCGTCGCCTCGGCGAGACGCGGCAGCTCGACCCCGAAATGCGCGACGGCGGCGCGGGTCACGAGATCGAGGGGTGCCTCGTCCTGCTGCGCCGAGGCGAGATAGATGCCGCGGATGCGCGGCGGCGGGTCGAAGCGCGAGGCGGCCGCCATCTCGCCCAGCATCTCGTGAAGCGGCTCGGCGATCAGCGCGACCTGGCTCGGAAAGGCGAAGACCTCGCAGCGGCGCTCGCCGTCGGGCTCGGACTGCAGCCGATCAAGCAGCAGAGCATTGAGCCTCTCGACGAGCGCGTCGATCGCGTGGCCGAAGCGGTCGGCGAGATCGCCGCCCTCGATGCCGCTCGCTGGCAGCGGCAGCGTCACGCCCCAGACCTGCTCGCGCGAAGTGCGGTCGAGGTTCTCGAAGAAGGCCTGGAAGCCCGCGAGCCGGTCGGCCTTGGTCAGGACGAGGTAGGCGGGAACGCGCAGCTTGAACTCCTCGTCGAGCTCGCGCAGGCGGCGGCGGATGATGCGGCCCTGCTTCAAGCGCTCGGTCGGATCGGCGTTCATGATGTCGTCGAGGCCGATGACGACGATGGCGCCGTTGAGCGGCTGCCGCCGGCGGTGCTTGCGCAGAAGCTTCAGAAAGCCGGTCCAGCCGGCCTTGTCGGTCTCCTGCTCGCCGTCCTGCGACGTGTAGCGGCCGGCCGTGTCGATCAAGATGCCTTCGTTCGTGAACCACCAGTCGCAGTGGCGCGTGCCGGCCACGCCCTGGATCGGCCGCGGCCCGTTTTCCTCAGCGAGCGGGAAGTGCAGGCCGGAGTTGACGAGCGCCGTCGTCTTGCCGGCGCCCGGCGCGCCGATCAGCAGGTACCAAGGCAGCTGGTAGATCGCGCCCCGGCCGAGCGTCTTGCGCAGCGTCTTCAGCGCGTCCTTGAGGCGTCCGCGCAGTTCCGCGACATCCTCCGCGGCGGCGCGCGCGGGATCGACCTTGCCTTCGGCAGTGAGGCCTTCGATCAGCTTCTGGTCGGTGCGTTTCGCCTGGACGAGGCGGTAGACCAGCCAGATCGCCCAGATCAGGAAGATGACGATGACCGCGATGGTGCGGACGTGCTGGCTCGCGAACGGCCGCCATGTGCCGAAGGCCAGCGTCTCGCCGTAGAAGAAGACCAGGCCGGCGAGCGCCACCGCCCAGATGAGCGAGATCAGCCAGCGGTACTTGATGTACCTGCCGTAGGCCCGCAGGTAGCTGCGGATCTGGTAGAGCCACGTAAGGAACATCATGGCGAGGGCTCCGTCGGCGGGGCGGCGGGAGTCGAGCTAGGCGGCGTCAGCGCGCCCGACGTCCCGGTCGTCGTGCCGGGCGTCTTGGCGTCGTAGACCATGATCTCCGTGCGCCGGTTCTTTTCGCGCCCCTCCGGCGTCGCGTTGGTGGCGACGGGATCGGCGGCGCCGCGGCCTTCGGCTCTGATGCGCAGGGGATCGACATACCGGCCGAGGATATTCGCCACGGCGTCGGCGCGGCCGACCGAGAGGTAGTAGTTCGAGGGGAACTTGGCGGTGTGGATCGGCGTGTTGTCGGTGTAGCCGATGACCACGACCTGTGCGGCCTGGCCGTGCAGCAGCCGGCCGATCTTGTCGAGCAGGATCGCGAAGGTCGGTTGGACGTCGGCCTTTCCAACCTCGAACAAGCCTTCGTTCTTGAGCGAGATGCGCGAGCCGCCGTCGGAGTCACCGACGTCGCAGACGCCCTGCTTGATCTCCGGCGCCAGCGCCTTGCGCAGGATCGCGGTCGAGCTCTCGTGATTGGTTCCCGCCGAGGCCGTCTTCGGCGTATCCGCGCGCCTCAGGCTCGGCACGCCCTGCGGGGGCGCCTGGATGAGGGCGGTCAGCGTGCGGTCGGAGCGCCGATCGAGCCAGGTGCTCAGCGCGACATAGGTCGCAACGAGCAGGAAGGCCGCGACGGCGGCGGTGGTCCACAAGATGAGCGGGGTCGAGAGCGGACGGTGGCGCGCATCGACGCCGCGCCACTCCGGCGACAGCTCGCGCTCGGTCTCGTCGCGCAGCGTGCGATAGAGACCCTCGCGGATGCGGCCGACCTCGAGATGGCCCTGCGGATGGATCCGCATGCGTCCCTCGAAGCCGATCGACAGGCAGTAGTACATGAGCAGCAGGACGTCGCGGTTCGTGCCGGGGTCCTTGTGGAGGTGCGCAAGCAGGTCGAAGAACCGCTCGCCGCCGGTGACGTCGCCATGGAACGTCGAGACCATGCTCTGGCGGGCCCAAACGCTGTAGGTGCCCCAGGGCGCGTTGAGGATGATGTCGTCGATCGTGGCGCAGAGCGCATAGTGCGCGGCGCGAACGCGCTCCGGCGGCACGCCGCCGGCGAGCGCCGTCTGGTCGAAGAGCTTGACCGACTGGATGACCTTGCCGCGCAGCGCGTCGAGGTTCGGCTGCGCGCTGACGACGCGCAGGCGCCCGGCGAGATTGAGCAGCGGCAGCGCCGCCGACACCAGCGGCGGCACGCCCTTGCCGCCGAACAGCCCGCGATCCCAGGAGTCGGCGCTCGGCGGCGGCGGCGTGCGGCCGGGACGCCCGCCGGGGCGCCGGTCGAACGGGCCGCCCGTCGAGCCTCCGGGATCGCTGCCGCGCGGCGGCCGCTTGCCGGCGTCGTTGCCGAGGCGGAGGACGGGAGCCTGCGGCGCGCCGGCACCGCGAGGCCGGATGACCGTCGATTCGCCTTCGAACTTGCCGGACATTGGATCACCCCTCGCCGATCACGCTCAGCCCTTGATGGCCCAGAGTTCCATCTCGATGTCCGGGAAGCTTCCGGCGACGTGCAGTGCCACCGCGCCGGAGGCATCGAGCTCGCGCCAGAGCGGCGTCGTCGTGTCGAGCTCGAAGTAGACGGTGCCGGCGCGATACGGCAGCTGCCGCGGCGCGACCGACAGCGGCCGCACCGGCACGCCGGGCAGCGCGACGTTGACGAGCTGCGCGATCTGCTCGACCGAGCCGATCTTGATCTGGTTGGGCAGCTGACGGCGCAACTGCTCGACCGGCATGTTGGCGCGAACGGCGAGCACGAAGGCGGCGGTCAGGATCAGCTGGCGATCCTGGATTATGCCGACGCGGACACCGTGGCGGCGCTCCTGCAGCTCGATCGGCACCGCGGTCTGCTCGAGCAGCGCGCTCAGCGAGGCGCGCAGGTCGCGGAACACCGCCTCGAACGTCGCCTTGAGATCGTCGTGCCGATAATCGGGGAAGCGGCTCGAGCGCTTGGCGTCGGTCGTGAACGTGGCGAGCTCGCCGGCGAGCGCGAGGCACGTCGTGTAGAAGGCCTCGGGATGCATCCGACCAGCCTGCGCCGCCGCGTGGCGCAGCACCGGCTCGAAGCGATTAAGCGTCTGCAACAGCAGGAAGTCGGCGATCTCGGCGGTGCCGCGCACCGTCGGGTCGGCCATCCGCCCGGCCAGCGCATCGGCGCGATGCGTGACGAGACCCTGAAGCTCGCCGACGAGGCCGAGCAGCGGCGGCTCCGCGGCGCAGTTCAGGACCGGCGCGATGAACTTGTCATCGAGAAGCACCGCGAGATCGGAGCGGACCTCGGTGATGCGCGCGACAGGGATACGCTCCAGGCCGGCGAGCGGCCCGTTCGAGGGCGCATAGGAGAGCCGCAGCCGCGCCACCTCGAGCCCCGAGGACGAGAAGCTGTCGGAATTAGCGTCCGAAGCATCGTAGTCGTGGCGGCGGTAGCGGGTGCCGGCGTCCTCGCGCCGAGCCGTTCCCACCTCCGCCGTGCCCGGCTGGCGCGACGGCAGCGCGAGATGAACGATGATCTCCTGCACGCCCTCGACGAGCTCGAGCGGCGCCGGCAGGTCGGTGTCGCCGGGCGCTTCGAAAGGCGTGCCGTCCGTGAAGATGCCGCGTGCGTAGGTCAGCGCGAACTTGCCGACGGCGAGCAGCTCGCGATTGATGGCAAATTCCGCGAGGCCCCAGGGATAGGGGCGCAGCTCGCGCGTCGCGGCGCGCACGTATCGCTCGGTCCAGCGGTCGGCCTGCTGAAAATGGTGCACGCGCAGGAACATGCCCTCGGACCAGACGACGCGGTTCTCGGCGAGCATCTAAATTCCCTCGCAATGGTGCCTGCAGGCGAAATCAACAAAGGCGCATGACAGGAACATCACGTCACGGCCGCTTCTTGTGAACGCGCGAGAAGCAATTTCGCAGCAGCCCGAGAAAGCTCGGACCGCCGTTTTTTGCGGCCTCGCCGGCAATCTCGCCGTGAAGCTCGACGTAGCGCTCCCACGCCGTGATGCTGGCCAGCGGACCGGGCCGGAAGCGGCTCTTCGTCTCGGCCTCGATCGCCGCGGGCGCGAGCTTCGCGTCGAGATCGTGCGCGGCGTCCGCGACGGCGCGGCCGAGCGCGCGTTGCCGATCGGCAAGCGCGGCGGCGCGCTGCGCGATCGCCTCGGCCGGCGTCGGATGCGCCTCGACGAGCAGCGACAGCAGCGGATCGCGATTGTTGGCAAAGAAATCGGCCCATAGCGCGCCGTCGGTCGCGGCGACCTGGAGCCCGCAGTCGTGCTCGGCCACGGCCTGCGCGGCCTCGAGCGCGTCGAAGGCCTCGAGCACGGCCCGCAACGCCGCGCCGCAGCGTCGCATGAGGTCGGCCTCGGACAGCGCCGCAAGGCTCGTGGAATCAAGCCGGCCTCCCTCGGCCAGCGCGCGGCGCGCCTCGCCGCTCGCCGGCGCTGGCGCCATGCCGGCCGCACGCGCCGCCTGCAACGGGGAGCGGGTCTGCGGCGGACGCGCCGCGGCAGCCTCGGCCGGAGCCGGCGCCAGATCCTCTTCCTCGTCGAGCCAGTTGGTCGGGATCATCTGCTGCGCGCGCGGCACTTGCAGCACGCTGTTCGGCGCCGCGACATGCTCGCTGCGATTGGCGAACTCGCTCGCCGGCTGGTCGAAGTCGGAGGGCAGCAGTGGCGCGTCGTCGGTCTCGGGATGCGTGCGCGGCGGCTCGTCCCATCCCATCGGCAGGCGCATCGTCGCATCGGCGGAGCCTTGTGGCAGCGTGCTCAGCCATCGATCGGCGTCGCCGGTCACGCCGCCGCTCGCGCGCTGCTCGACGCCCTCCGACGAGCCGTCGAGGATGTGGCTGACCGTGTGCGGGGCGAGCTGTGCGGCGGCCGGCATCGACGGCGTGGACGCATGCGCGAGCTCGTCGCCGCCGCCATCGGGCACGATCTCGACCGCGAAGCGCCGCGACCCGATGAGGAAGACGTCGCCCGAGGCCAGCGTGTGGCGCGTGCCGGGCCCCAACGGCTCGCTGCGCCCGTCGAGGGTCACGCCGTTGATCGAGAGGTCGGTCAGGACGAACTTGCCGTCGCTGGTCTCGATCCGGCAATGCGTCTTCGACACCTCGCGGCTAGGGTCGACGAGGACGAGGTCGTTGTCGGTGCCGCGGCCGATCGAGAAGGTCGCGCCCGCGTCGATCCGTCGCTCAGCCCCGTCTTCGTCGAGAGATTTGAGGACGAGGGTCATCGGCCATCGTGCCCGCTACCGCCGGCGCGCGAACAAAAGGTCGCTCGGCACGACCATCGGCTCGAGGAAGACGATGCCGAGGCCGTAGCCCGCCGGCGCCGAGATCGTCGCCGGGCGGTTGAACTGCTGCGCCGCGACCGCGGTCAGCGCCTGGCCGGCGGGGAGCAGCGCGCCGGCGGCCGCCTCGTAAGGATTGAACTTCTGGCTCGACACGAGGAGGCCGGTGTTGGGGTCGACCATGGCCTGCTGCTGGTTCTGCGTCAGCACCTGGCCGACCTGGCCGACACCCTGGACCAGCGTCGCGAAGAGCAAGGTGCCGTAGCGCTGGAGCTCGTGGTTGTCGACGTTCTTGGCGATCCCCGTGCGCGCCGTGTCCTCGGAGATCGCAAGGCCCTTGACCTCGAGCGGACGGCCGTCGGGCAGGTAGCCCTTCTCGAACTGGATCGCGCCCTGGCTCGTCGAGTAGTGGATCGTGCCGATCATGCGCACGCCGTCCAGCGGGCCCTGGATGCCGACCTCGTCGACGTCATGGATCGTCGCGAAGATCGGCGCGCCGGGATCGTCCGAATTGAAGGCGCGATCGAGCGTCGCGTAGACCGTGTCTCCGGCTCGCGCGATCACGTACTTCTCGGCGTTGCCGTAGCGGTCGCGCTTCACCTCGCCGGGCTGCAGCTCCTTCTGCTGCGGCTGCTGCTGGGCGGCCTCGCCGCCACGTCCGTCGCGGCCGTCGCGTTCACGCGGGGGCGGCAGCGGCTTTGCGTAATAGGTGACGGCGAAGCCGCCGTTCGGCTGCGCGAGCATCGCGTCGATCTGCGCGTTGATCCGTTGCACCGCGGCCTGATCCTGCATGTAGGTCTGCTGCGGCGAGAGCGGCGGCGCAGCAGCGGGCGGCGGCGCTGCGGCAGGCGGCGCGGCGGGGCTCGGTGCCGTCGCGGCAGCGACCTGGTAGGCGCCCGGCGCGGCAGGCTGCGCATTGGCCGCGGACTGGTGCCCGGAGCCGAACTCGATGCGCACGCCGAGCGCATTGGACACGAGTAGCGCGGCGAAGGCGACCGCGAGCAGCATTCTGTTCATCGCAGGTCCCCCTTAGAAATTCAGCGACAGGTCGCGCTCGACCCCGCTCTCGTCGACGATAAGGATGCGCGAGACCGGATGATCGAAGCGCCAGACCTTCACCCCGCCGACGCTCTCCGCCATGGCGTCCTGCGCCGGGTTAATCACGATCATGTTGCCGCGCAGATACAGCTTGCCGCCGAGAATCCAGCCGCTCACCGACGCATCGTTGATCTCGACGCGCTGGGCGTTGGAGGGCGGCGCACCCGCGCCGAAGGTGTCGAGGTAGCGGTCGGGCAGCGTCTCGCCGCTGCCGCCCTTGCGGCCATGGCGGGTCGAGACCGTGCGCACCGGCTGCGGCGGCGAGTAGGCCGCCATCGCCTCGGCAGGCATCTGCGGCGCGTCAGGCGAGCGGCCGCGCACGTGGACCGTCACCGGCAAGTCGACCGTCTCGTTGCCGCCGCTCTTCGCCATCAGCACGATCGGCAGCGGATAGTTCTCGAGCTTGATCGAAACGTTGCCGTAGGTGTTGATGCGGCAGGGCATCATGGTGATCGTCGAGGGACGGTTGCCGGCCCCCGCGATCGCGGTGTTGGGCGGCGCCGAGCCGCACCCGTTGCCGTCCTGCGCGAACATGCGCGGATCGAAGGCCACCGCCTCGACCGGCCAGGTGTGACCGTTGGAGTCGAGGAAGGTCAGCGGCGTCACCACGCCAAGCGCCAGCTGGATAGACTGGGGATGCGAGAGCAGCACCTGCGGGTCGACGTCGAGCGAGCGCGGCTCGACCTTTACTTGGCCGAGCGTGCCGCTCGGCGGCAGCATGCCCTGCGTCTCCATAAGGCTGCGGCGGAGCGCGTCGGCGTTGCCCGGTGTGAGGATCGTTCCCGCGGCGCGGTTGGTCATCATGGTTTGTAGCGCACCGATCTCGGCGGGCGTCAGCTCGCGCGCCGGCGGAGGCATGCCGGGCTGGGGCTGCGGCTCGCCGGGACCGCGCTGCGGCTGCCCCTGCGCGGCGGCATATGTCGTTGAGACACCAACCAAGACCAAAACTGTTGCGGCAATACCGCAAGCCCGCGGAAACGACTCGGCTATATTTCCAAACGATAGAGGATCTTTTTCCCGAAAGACGTTCTCGAGGCCACGCAGAGATGCACGCCAGGAGGCGAGCGCCGAGGAGCGGCTTTGAGAAAAGACTGTTTGCTTGCAATGGTTTGGCGCGCTCACGCGGCCAAGTTTCCACCAAGCCAAAATCGACCGCCGCATAGCTTTCCCCCGAACGCAATGGCAGCCACGGTGCCCCTTACTGATGCATCGACGCCCAACTTGTGTCAATGAACCCAGATGTCATAAAAGTTCTATATTGTATTTCTGGTCAAACGACTCAATTTCGATAAGGTCAGTCGTGGAAGCTGGAGTCTGCGGGGGCGGATCATGAAGCTTTTGCGTTTAGTCTTTTTAATATCAGCGTGTTGTTGCGTTGCGGGATGCATGTCGTCCGATGCGGGCAGCCCCGGCGTGAACCTCGGTGTGCCGTCGATCAATCTCGGTTCGTCGCCCATCGATCTTGGCACCTCGGCGCCGAGCACCGACGCTTTTGTCAAAAGCGAGCTTGCGAGCCGGGGCATCTGATGCGCTCGGCCGTCCGTTTCCTTCAAAACCTCTCGCTTGCGGCAGCCGCGGCGATTCTTCCGACCTGTGTCGCCACGGCGCAACAGAACCCGATCGTTGCCGCGACCTCGGCGCCCCCGCCCGTCGCGACGGGCGCCTTCGGCCCGACCGTCGCCTTCAGCCCCTACGGCTACAATCCCTACGCCAGCCCATACGGCGGCGGATATCCCTACCAGAGCTACAATCCCTCGACGCAGCAGCTCTCCAACAACTCCAGCCAGCCGACGATGCCCGGGCAGTTCAACCTGCCGATCAACCAGGGCGGCGGACAAGGTGGCGGGGGCCAGGGCGGTCAGGGTGGCGGCGGCCAGGGCGGCGGCGCCCAAGGGGCGGGTGCGGCGGGCAGCAGCAGCCCGGCCACCGGCGCCAGCTACGACATCACCCAGAACCCGTCGTCGCCGCTCTACAAGCGCTACGAGCACAACAGCGTCACCGATCCGCAGATCCGCCCGAAGGTCCTGTCGCAGATCGGCCGCGGCAAGGGCATCCGCCGCGGCTTCATCGAAGAGGCCGCGCGGCTGCGGGCCTCGATCGAGGGCCAGGCGGCAGGCCGCCTCGACGTGCGCTACGACTTCACCCGCCAGATGATCGGAACGCATCTCGTGCCGCCGGTCATCGGCGAGGTGCGCAACGTCGAGCAGCGCGACGGCGATCGCGTGCTCTATCTCACCGTCGGGGCCTACCAGATCGTGCGTCCCGCGCGCCTGGTGATCACGCCGCCGAACTGGCGCGACTACCTCTACATTGAGACGGCGGAGCCGCAGACCGCGATCTCGGCGCTGGCGCCGGACACGCCCGAGGAGCAGAAGTATTTCGACGAAGCCTACGATTCCGGTGTCCAGAAGGGCATCGAGGAGGCGCGCCAGACGTTTGACGACAATCTGAACCGGCTCGAGCGCGACTATTCGGGCATGGAGCGCTACCACGAGCTCGAGCGCCAGGGCGCCGTCAGCTTGCCGGTCGTCAAGGACCAGCGGCGCGCCGTCCGCGTCGCAGACGGCGGCCAGCGCGCCTTCGTCGGCGAGCAGGTGGTGACTCTCCGCGTCACGCCGCGCTTCAAGGCGGCCCGCAAGGGTGCCTACCGATGAGCCTCGATCGCCGCAGCATGCTTGCCGGCACGGCGGCGCTCCTCGTCGGCGGCAGCGCCGAGGCGCGCGGCTTCGCGGTCGACTTCGCCGGCGCGCTTCGCCCAAGCGATTCCGCCGCCGCCTTCCGCCAGCGCCCCGTCGGGCCGCAGAACCTGTGGCTGCGCCGCAAGGACGGCGAGGAGATCATGACGCGGTTCCGCTCGGATGCCGCCTACGATCGCGCCGCCGTCATGCAGCTCTCCTGGTTCCTGCGCGACATGACGGACGGCGATCGCGCGGTGTGGATGTCGCCGCGCCTTCTCGACCTTCTGGCCGGCGTGCAGTCCGGCCTGTCGCGCGTCGCGGACAAGCCGGTGCCGCTCGTCATCACCAGCGGCTATCGCACGCCGGAGCACAACGCCAAGATCGAGACCGCAGCGCGCAACTCCATGCATCTCTACGGCTACGCCGCCGATCTCGTCGCGCCGGGCTACGAGCCGCGCGTCGTCGCGCTCGCGGCGTCGTTCTTCGCCGGCGGCGGCATCGGCCTCTACGACGACTTCACGCATCTCGACGTGTGGAAGGTGCGCACGTGGAACGGGCCGCCGGCCCATCACAATAGCCCGAACGCGAGCCCAAGCCCGGTCCCTGGCGCGGCAATGCCGGGTCCTTCTGCTGCGGGCTAGCTAGAGGTAGCTCTGCGCCAGCGCCGGCTCCTCGGAGAGCGCGTGCGCCATGAACTCGATGGCGCTGCGCACGCGATCGCGCGACAGCGGGCCGCCGAGGCACACACGGACGTGCTCGCCGGGCTCGCCGGCCACGACGAAGGCGTCGCTCGCCACCACGCCGATGCGCGTCGCGCGCATGTGGCCGACGAAGGCCGAGCGCGTCCACGGCTCGGGTAGCGGGACCCATAGGTTGAAGCTCAACGGCTCGGCGCGGTAGCTGCCGGCGGGCAGGATGCCCGCGACCATCTTCTGGCGGGCGGCCGTCTCGGTGCGGATGAAGCGCAGGATCATGTCGGCCGTGCCGTCCTCGATCCAGCGCGTCGCCAGCGCCACCGTGAAAGGCGACGCCATGACGTTGGCCGCGCGCAGCGCCGCCGCGAAGGGCCAGCCCGACTTGGCATCCGGCACGACGACATAGGCCGCGCGCAGGCCCGCGCCGATGCACTTGGCGAGGCCGGCGATGTGCCAGGTGAGGTCCGGCGCCATCGCGGCCAGAGGATGCACCCCATGGCTCGGGATGAAGCCGTACGCGTCGTCCTCGACGATCGGCAGCCGGTAGCGCCGCGCCACCGCGACGATCGCCGCGCGCCGCTCCTCCGGGATCGTCAGCGTGGTCGGGTTCTGCAGGGTCGGATTGAGGTAGATCGCCTTCGGCTTCCGCGTCTCGCAGGCATGCGCCATCGCGTCGGGGTCGATGCCGTCGCGGTCCATCGGCAGGCCGATCAGCTCGAGGCCGAGTTGTGCGGCGATCGAGCGCACGCCGGGATAGGTGATCGCTTCGCAGAGCACGCTCTCGCCGGGCTTGGCGAGCAGCGACAGGATGCCGGTGATCGCGGGATGAGCGCCGGGGACAACGAAGATGCGCTCCTGCTTCGGCACCAGCGCGCGGCGCCCGAGCCAGGCCGACGCTGCGTCCTTGTCGGCGTGGGTGCCGCCAAAACCCTGGTAGCGCAGCAGGAAGACGAGGTCCCGCGCGACCTCGGCGCAGCCCTCCCGCATGCGGCCGACGAGATCAGGATCGGTCGGCTCGGGCGGCAGGTTCATCGAAAGGTCGACGATGTTGTCGCGGGCCTCGCCGTCGATGGATGTCCCGCGGAGCGCGCCGCGCACGAAGGTGCCCTGGCCGACCCGCGACTCGATGAGGCCACGGCGCTGCGCCTCGACGTAGCCGCGCGCCACCGTGGTGAAGTCGATCGCCAGCTTCGAGGCGAGCTTGCGCTGCGGCGGCAGGCGATCGCCGGCCGACAGCCGGCCCGATCGCATGTCCTCGGCGATCAGGTCGGCGATGGCGATGTAGCGCGGCTTGTCGCTGCGCGAGAGGTCGGGGAGCCAGTCTGTCATGGGCGTCTCTCACCGGCATACGCGAGCAAGAAGCGATCCATCAAATTGACTGCACATTGACCCGGTCAATCGTTGATGTTTCTGGCGAGCAGAGGTTATGTCCAGAGCGCGCGGGGCGCTTAAGCTGCCGTCCTTTCGTACTTTTTGCACAAAGGACTGGCGTCGTGGCGTTTTAACGTGCCATCGCTATTGACTGCAGGATTGACGGCATGGACGTTGATTTCACAGCGGATGCGCGGCGTGAGGAGACTGGCACATCGATTGCGATGTCACCACCACCCCCGCGAGCGTCGGGGCAAGTAACCCCACGAGGAGTCAACGATGCCCGCCGTAACAATGCCCGCGCACAAGAAAGGCGATCACCTCGTCGATTACGAGGACAAGAAGTTCGAGGACGTCAAGGCGCTGCCGGGCGAGAAGGCCCTCATCACCTTCCACACCGTCGCTTTCGAAGGCTCGATCGGCCTCGTCAACCTGCTCCAGGCCACGCGAATCCAGCGCAAGGGCTTCGAGACGAGCGTGCTTCTCTACGGCCCCGGCGTGACGCTCGGCCTGCAGCGCGGCTTTCCGACGCTCGGCGACGAGGCTTTCCCCGGCCATCTCGCGATGAACAAGCAGGTCGAGAAGTTCATGTCCGAAGGCGGCAAGGTCTACGCCTGCCGCTTCGCCCTTCAGGCGCTCTACGGCCATGGCGAGCCGTCGCTGATCCCCGGCGTGATTCCGATCAGCCCGCTCGACGTGCTCGACCTCATCCTCCTGCACCGGCGCGCCAACGCCTTCATGCTCAACACGTGGACGCTTTGACGCCAACCCAACGCTGACGCCGAACCAAAGGCCCCGGCCGCCGCGGCCGGGCGCCTCACAGCTTGAAGGAGACCGGTGATGGACAAGCGCAGCGTCCGCGTCGCCGCCGCACAGATCACCCCCGTCCTCGATCGCCCGGGCGGCACGCTCGAGCGCGTCCTCAACGCGATCGACGAGGCCGCGGGCAAGGGCGTCGGGTTCATGGTCTTTCCCGAAACGTTCCTGCCCTACTATCCCTACTTCTCCTTCGTCGAGCCGCCCGTCTCGATGGGACCGGCGCATCTCAAGCTCTACGATGAGGCCGTCGTCGTCCCCGGCCCCGTCACGAACGCGCTTTCCGCCGCGGCCAAGAAGCACGCGATGGTGCTGGTGATGGGCGTCAACGAGCGCGACGGCGGCACGCTCTACAACGCACAGCTCGTCTTCGACGCCGACGGCTCGTTGGCTCTCAAACGACGGAAGATCACGCCGACCTACCACGAGCGCATGATATGGGGCATGGGCGACGGTGCAGGCCTCAAGGTCGTCGACACGGCGGTCGGCCGCGTCGGCGCCTTGGCCTGCTGGGAGCACTACAATCCTCTCGCCCGCTATGCGCTGATGGCGCAGGGCGAGGAGATCCACGCCGCGCAGTTCCCCGGCTCGCTCGTCGGGCAGATCTTCGCCGACCAGATGGAGGTGACGATCCGCCATCACGCGCTCGAAGCCGGCTGCTTCGTCGTCAACGCCACCGGCTGGCTTACCGACGAACAGATCGCCACGATCCAGCCGAACGAAAAGCTGCAGAAAGGTTTGCGCGGGGGCAACTGCACCGCGATCGTCTCGCCGGAGGGCAAGCATGTCGTCCCGCCGATGGGCGACGGCGAGGGCCTGCTCATCGCCGATTGCGACATGGCGCTCATCACCAAGCGCAAGCGCATGATGGACTCCGTCGGGCATTATGCGCGGCCGGAGCTTCTGCAGCTGCACGTCGACGCCCGCCCGGCGACGGCCATGGTGCAGCATTTCGGCGACCGCACGACGAAGCCGATGATCGCGTCGCCGCAGCCGATCATGGCGCCGCGCCTCCCCGCCGCCGACGAAGCCGCGTGAGGCAGAACGCATGAGCCATCTCTCGACCGAGCAGCTGATCAACGAGCTCCAGTCCTTCGGCCTCCGCCTCGCGGATCGCAAGGTCGGCGCACAAAGCCGTCGCGGGGGCGCCGGGCCGTCAGACCACAAGGCGGTGACGATTGCGGGACGCACCGTGATGGTGCCGATCCACACCGCCGCCTCGGCCGACTCGCCCTACGTTTCGCGGAGCCCCGATGCCGACGGCTTCAGCGCGATCGAGCGCGACGGCGTGTTCGTCGGGCGCCTGTCGTTTCCGAGCCAGCCGCGCTTCTACGGCTTGCAGACCTTCGACGGCATCCCGTACTCGAAAATCGCCGTGCTGCATTCGAAGGACGTGCTGGCGACCACGGTGCTGCAGACCTGCGTCCGCTATCAGAGCCGCGCCAAGACCTGCCAGTTCTGCGCGATCGGCCAATCGCTCGCCGCCGGCCGCACCATCGCGCACAAGTCGCCTGAGCAGCTCGCCGAGGTCGCGCGCGCCGCGGTGCTGCTCGACGGCGTCAAGCACATGGTGATGACGACGGGCACGCCGAATGCCACCGACCGTGGCGCCGCCGTGCTCTGCGAGAGCGCGTTCGCCGTGAAGGCCTCGGTCGACCTGCCGATCCAGGCGCAGTGCGAGCCACCGGATTCCGATCGCTGGTTCGAGCGCATGCGCGCCTCGGGGATCGACTCGCTCGGCATGCACATCGAGGCGGTGACGCCGGCGATCCGCGAGCGCATCATGCCGGGCAAGGCGAGCGTGCCGCTGGAGCGCTACATGAAGGCGTTCGAGGCGGCCGTGCCGGTGTTCGGCCGCGGCCAGGTCTCGACCTACATCCTCGCCGGCCTCGGCGACACCGCGCAGGCGATCCTCGACATGGCGTCCGAGCTCATCAAGCGGGGCGTCTATCCCTTCGTCGTGCCTTTCATCCCGATCTCCGGCACGCCGCTGGAAGATCATCCCTCGCCGCCGCCGGCCTTCATGCACGAGGTGCTGGCGCCGCTCGCCGGCATGCTGCGCGATGCCGGCCTGCGCTCCGATACGGTGAAAGCCGGCTGCGCGAAGTGCGGCGCCTGCTCGGCGTTGGCGAGCTACGAAAAGGCCGGCGATCCTGTCGCGCGACAGGAGGCCGCCGTCCCGTCGCTTCCGTTCGTCGTGCCGACGATCGATCTCGTGCTGGAAGGCGCGCGCGCATGATCTCGGACTCGTTCAGCCCGTTCGCGGCTTGCCATTTCCGCATCAAGTACGCGACGGAGCGCTGGGAGATCGACGGCGCGGCCGCCCTGCGCCGCAAGGTGTTCTGCGAGGAGCAGAAGATCTTCGAGACTAACGATCGCGACGCGACCGATGCGACGGCGATCCACCTCGTCGCGCTGTCGACGATGGCCGTGCTCGCCGACGAGGTCGTCGGCACGGTGCGGATCCACGAGAACGAGCCGGGCATCTGGTACGGCTCGCGCCTCGCCGTCGATCCGCGCTACCGCCGCGTCGGCGCGCTCGGCGCTGCGCTCATCAAGCTTGCCGTTTGCTCCGCGCACTCCATCGGCTGCACGCGCTTCTACGGCAACATCCAGGCGCAGAACGAGCTGCTGTTTCGCCGCCTCCACTGGGACCGCGTCGCCGCCATCGAGTTGCACGGCCAGCCGCACGTGCTGATGCAGGCCGACCTCGCCGCCTATCCGCCGCTTGAGAACGCACCCGAGGGGTTCCACGCCCTCGCGATCAAGGCCGCGGCATGACGAGCCTCATCGACATTGCCGCCCGCGTACGCGAAGCGCGCGGCCTGGCGCACAAGACGGATATCGCCGCCGCCGTCGCCGATCTCGGCCTCGGCGACAGCGCCGTGCCGGTGGGCGACGACTGCGCTGCGATCCCGGACGGCGACGGCTGGCTGCTCTTTGCGATCGAGGGCTTCCTCAACGACTTCGTCGAGGCCGACCCCCGCTTTGCGGGCTACTGCGGCCTGATGGTCAACCTCTCCGACATCGCCGCGATGGGCGGCCGTCCGCTCGCCGTCGTCGACGCAATCTGGGCGAAGAGCGGCGAGGCCGCCGACCCGGTTCTCGCCGGCTTGCGCGAGGCGTCGCAGGTCTACGGCGTGCCGATCGTCGGGGGCCACACCAACATGCGTACCGAGCGCGGCCAGCTTGCCGTCGCCATCCTCGGTCGCGCCAAGCGGCTCATCACCAGCTTCGATGCCAGGGACGGCGACGTGCTCGTCGCGGCGATCGACCTGCGCGGCGGCTTCCGCGGCGCTGGCCTCAACTGGGATGCCGCGAGCGGCGCGCCGCCCGCCCGGCTGCGCGGCGACCTCGAGATCCTGCCGGAGCTCGCCGAGGCCGGCCTCGTCGCGGCCGGCAAGGACATCTCGATGGCCGGCCTCATCGGCACCGCGATGATGCTGCTCGAGTCGTCGGGGTGCGGCGGCCGCATCGAGGTCGACGCCGTGCCCTGCCGCGCCGACATCGATCTGGCGAAGATGCTCCTCGCGTTCCCGAGCTTCGGCTTCGTGCTGTCGGTGGCACCGGAGAAGGTCGGCGCCGTGCTGGCACGCTTCGCCGCGCGCGACATCGCCTGCGCGGCGATCGGCACTGTCGATGCCTCCCACAAGATGCGCCTGTGGCGCGACGGCGAGGAGATCGAGGTCTGGGATTTCTCCCGACCCTTCATCGGCTGCGCCGCGAAAGGGATGGAGGTCGTCGCCTGATGCCGGTCATGCTGTTCAAGGTGCGCTGGCCGGACGGCTCGGTCGAGACGCACTATTCGCCATCGACGGTGATCCAGGACTTCTTCGAGGTCGGGCACACTTACACGCTCGCCGACTTCCTGGATCTCTGCCGCACGGGCCTGCAGGCGGCGAGCGCCCGCGTCGCGTCGGTCTATGGCGGCTCCGGCTGCTCGCGGGCGATGGCGCAGCTCGCCGCCATCGAAGCCAAGGCCGGGCGCGAGACGGACAAGACCGCGCCCGTGAAGATCGAAGCCTTCGTCAGCTGAGGAGCACGACCATGGTGGACGAGATCACCGTCGACAGGAACCTCGACAGCGCTGACGGGCCCGCCAGCGCGCCGCCGACGCGCGGCCACGTTCCCGTCGTTATCGTCGGCGGCGGCCAGGCCGGCCTCTGCACGAGCTGGTTCCTCAAGCAGCGCGGCATCGGCCACGTCGTGCTCGAGAAGAACTCGATCGGCTATTCCTGGCGCGAGGAGCGCTGGGACACGTTCTGCCTGGTGACGCCGAACTGGCAGTGCACCCTGCCGGACTATCCCTACCAGGGCGACGATCCCGACGGCTTCATGGTGAAGGACCAGATTGTCGAATATCTCGAAGGCTTCGCCAAGAAAGTTGACGCGCCGATCCACGAGGGCGTCACCGTCACCAAGATCACGCGCACGGCGGACGGCACGTTCCTCGTGAAGTCAACGGAGGGAGACTGGACGACAGACCACGTCGTGATGGCCATCTCCGGCTACCACCTGCCCTCGATCCCGCGCGTCGGCGAACGCCTGCCGCTCGACCTCTACCAGATCCACTCGCAGGCCTACCGCAACCCGCAGCAGCTGCCGGAGGGCGAGGTGCTCATCGTCGGCACCGGACAGTCGGGCTGCCAGATCGCCGAGGACCTGCACCTCGCCGGACGCAAGGTGCATGTTGCGGTCGGCAGCGCTCCGCGCTCGCCGCGCGAGTACCGCGGCAAGGACACGATCCGCTGGCTGCACGAGATGGGCTACTACGACATGACGGTGGACACCCATCCGCTCGGCGTCGAGGTCCGCAAGAAGGCAAACCATTATTTCACGGGCCGCGGCGGCGGCCACGAGATCGACCTGCGCCAGTTCGCGGCGGAGGGCGTCAAGCTCTACGGCATGCTCGACAAGATCGACGGCGACATCATCACCTTCAAGCCGGATCTCGCCAAGAACCTGGAGTCCGCCGACAAGGTCTACCTGCGCATCCGCAAGATGATCGACGACTACATCGAGAAGGAGGGGATCGACGCGCCGGCCGCCGAGCCCTACACGCCGCCGTGGCAGGTCGAGCAGGAGTTGACGCACCTGAGCCTGAAAGAGTCGAACATCAACGCCGTGATCTGGTCGACGGGCTTCCGCGCCGATTTCTCGATGGTGCAGATCCCGGTCTTCGACGGCTCGGGCTACCCCGGCCACCATCGCGGCATCACCACCGTGCCGGGCCTCTACTTCCTGGGCCTTGGCTGGCTGTGGACCTGGGGCTCCGGCCGCTTCTCCGGCATCGCGCAGGATGCCGAGCACATCGTGGAGGACATTGCGCGGCGATTCTGGTCGCTCGACCTCTCCCGCGCCCCGCAGCAGAAGGTGGCCTGAGCCACCTTCACGTTAGTGGTGCGTGTCCGGCGCCTGGAAGGCCAGCGAGATCGAGGCGGTGACGACGGTCTGGTTGGTGTCGTCGCGCACGTGGACCACGGCACTGAGCGACCCCGACGTCTGCTGGACGAGGTCGGCCAGCGTCTGCTTGATCTCGGTGCAGACCTGCGGCATGCCGCTGAGCTCTTGCCCGGTCTCGTCCCGGTGCAGCCACCCGTCCAGAAGATCGAAATAATAACGCGGCATCGTAGGCTCGAACCTTGGATCGAAAGCGCCTCAAGGCTGGCACTGTCTCACCGACACGCACAACCTTCCAGCGAAACGTGCCGCAACGAAAAGCTGTAGTCGTCCCCCATTTGAACTAGAAAACCGGCCTCGGACTGGTTTTCTAGCGGACGAGAGGCGTGATTTCGCGCGGTCGGCCGTCGAGGTCGAGGGCGACGAAGGTGAAGACGGCGCCGGTCACCTTGTGCACCTCCTCGCCGTCGCGGCGACGACGCCAGGCCGTGACCGAGAAACGCATCGAGGTACGACCCGTCGAGACCAGCTCGGCATAGACCGTAACCTCGTCGCCGACCTTGACCGGTTGCAGGAAGACGATCTTGTCGACCGCGATGGTGGCGCATCGGCCGCGGGCGTGTCGCGCGGCAGCGTTACCGGCCGCTAGGTCCATCTGCCAGAGCAGCCAGCCACCGAAGATGTCGCCGGCCGGGTTCGTGTCGGACGACATGGCAATGGTGCGGATCGCCGGCTCGCAGGACGGCGGCGCCGCTTCCGGCTCGAAGGTCTGCTGGCTCGGGCGCGTCAAAGGCTCTCCTCTCGCGAGAGGCAAAGCTAGACGCCGCGCTCCCGCGAAGTAAAGCTCCGCCGAATGACCCGCCTCTATCTCGCCGGCCCCGAGGTCTTTCACCCCGATGCTCTTGCGCTCGGCGCCGCCAAGAAGCAGGCCTGCACGCGCTTCGGCTTCGTGGGTCTCTATCCACTGGATGGGTCGTCGATCGGCGCGACGCCGCCGGATGCGATGGCGATCTACGATCGCTGCGTCGCGCTGATGCACGAAGCGGACGCCGGCATCTTCAACCTCACGCCGTTCCGCGGGCCGAGCGCCGACGTCGGCACGGTGCTCGAGCTCGGCGTCATAGCGACGCTCGGCAAGCCGGTCTTCGCCTACACGCATGCGGCCGGCGACCTGATCGATCGCCTGCGCCGCGACCCCGGCCTCACCTTCGATGCCGAAAGCGGCCAGTGGATCGACGAGGAGGGCATGAGCGCGGAGGATTTCGGGCTTTCGGACAACCTGATGCTCGATGGCACGTTGGCACGCCAGGGCCGTGCGGTGCATCGCGTTGCCGTGCCCGACGCGGAACGCTTCACGCGGCTCGACGGATTTCTCGCCTGCCTCGACGAGGCCCGCCTCGCACTCGCCGTTTCCACCGGAAGGACCTGATGCCGACGATCCCGCATATGCATTCCTACGAGCCGTCGCAGGGCCACGGCCTCGCCCACGACCCGTTCAACGCAATCGTCGCGCCGCGCCCGATCGGCTGGATCTCCACGCGCGACGCGGACGGGCAACTGAACCTCGCGCCCTACAGCTTCTTCAACGCCTTCCTCTACACGCCGCCGATCGTCGGCTTCTCCTCGGTCGGCTGGAAGGACAGCGTCCGCAATGCCGAGGCGACACGCGAGTTCGTCTGGAACCTCGTCACGCGCGACCTCGACACGCGCATGAACGTGACGTCCGCGCCGCTCGCGCCCGGCGAGAGCGAGTTCGCGGCCGCCGGCCTGACGCCGGTCGAGAGCAAGATCGTCGGCGTGCCGCGCGTCGGCGAGGCGCGGGCGGCGATGGAGTGCAAGGTCGTCGACGTCATCCAGCACAAGAGCGCGGCCGGCGTGCCCGCCGACGGCTGGCTGGTTCTCGGCGAGGTCGTCGCCGTGCACATCGACGAGACGCTCATCGTCGACGGCGTCTACCAGACGGCGCTGGCACGCCCCATCCTGCGCGCCGGCCGTGCGGGCGACTACTTCGAGGTCAGCGAGGGGGCAATGTTCGAGATGGAGCGGCCGAAGGGCGCACCGCGTCCCGCTTAGTCTTGCTCGCTCGCAACTGGTCCGGCGTCGCGATCGCCCAGTGATCGAAGCAGCGGCCTTGCAGCTCGCGGACGAAGCCCATCGCGTCCGGGCCGGTCCAGAGGCCGGTGTAGCCTTCCCGCAGCGGCGGCCCCTGGTCCACCAGCCCTGGCCGGGAAGGCCGTCCGACTCGCGCACGACGAGGACGGCCAGCTCCGGCTCGCCGGCGGCGCGGCCGGCCTCGTCGATCGCATCGAGCGTCTTGCAGAGCGCCCGCATCTTCGGCCGCGTGAAGCGATGGCCGAGCGCGATCAGGAGCTCGGCATAGCTGACCGGCTCGCCGCGCTGGGCGGCGGCGACCAGATGGTCGCGCACCAGCGTCACGTCCGCGATCGTCGCGGCGGATGCCTCGAACATCTCGTCCATGCCGGCTCCATTCAGTGCGTCGCGCCGGTCAGCTATAGCGATCCTTTGGCGAGGACGAAGGGATGCGCAGGTCTCCGGCAAGCGTCAGAGGGCTCGAGGACTTCGGCCGCGTGCGGCTGTCGGAGCATTTCTTCCTGCGCGACTTCCTCTACTCGGACATCGCGACGATCCACGGCCTGCGCAACCTGCCCGACGATCCCGACCTCGCGATCGCCGCCGGCACCAAGCTCTGCACCGAGCTTCTCGAGCCGCTGCAGGCGGTGTTCGGGCGCATCGCAATCCGCTCGGCCTATCGCTCGCCCGAGGTCAACGATCTCGGCAATAGGCTCCACCGCAGCTGTGCCTGCAACGAGTCCGACTATGCCGGCCACATCTGGGATCGTCGCGACGCCGACGGCTGCATGGGCGCGATGGCGTCGATCATCGTGCCACGCGTCTATGACCGCTTCCACGGCGAGGGCGAGTGGCGCAAGCTCGCCTGGTGGATCCACGATCACCTGCCCTACTCGCGGCTGCAGTTCTTCCCAAAGTGGTTCGCCTTCAACATCGGCTGGCACGAGCGGCCGAAGCGACGCATCGACAGCTTCGCCGTGCCGCGCGGCCTCTTGACGAAGCCGGGCATGGCGAACCACGACGGCTCGCACGAGGCCGAGTGGCGCGACCTGCGCACCTGCATGAGCGGCATGAGCTCCGCCATTCGATCGGACGCAACGCAACGCCCCATTTGAGCCAAGTTCGACGGGCTTCTTGCGCCCAAGGCTCGCTTCGCGTGACAAGCTTCACGCGAGCCTCGCATGTGACGCCGGGTCCCGAACGGCGCAATCCCGGAAAGTTACGTGTGGACTCAGACGCTTAGCTTAAGCCCCTACGCGAGCCGCCACGCTTTGGTCGTCGATCTCGGCGTCGAGCCGGCCATCGAGATCGACGGCGAGCGCCACACGTTCTTCGATCATCGCCGCGTGTCCGTGCGCTGGCTTGTCGGCACCGTGCTCACGGGGCTGATCGGCGCCGCGCTGATCGGCTCGACCATCTACGCCGCCCTCGACCACGAATCGAACTTCGCCGCCGCCCCGACCCTGGCGCTGCCGCAGCAGAAGGACGTCGCCGACGACACGGCGAGCCTTCCCAAGGGCGACCGCTTGGTGAAGCCGGTCGACATCGTCGCCGCCAAGCAGATGTTCCATGTCGCGCAGCCGACCAAGGTCGGCGACCGCGAGGTCATGCGGAACCACCTCTTCGCGCGCGTCGAGACGACGCTCGTGACGACGCCGGCCGGCTTCGCCGACGAGGTCCCGCCCTTCAATCCGTTGCAGGTCCTCGCCGACGCTCGCGCGCCCGTCGAGGCGCCGGCCGACATCCCGCAGGACGACGCGGACTTCTCCTGGGCGACCCGCGACCTCGCCTCGGCGAGCCTCACCTCCGCGGTGGCGCTCTCCAACGACGAGGTCGAGGCGCAGGTCACCGAGCACGTGAAGAACTCGCTCGCGGCCGGCAACCGCCCCTTCAGCCTGCCCTCGCAGCTGCTCCTGATGCGGACGAGCCGCGCCAACCCTCTCGGGGCGCTGTCCTACGCCGCCGCCACCGCCGGCTTCGCGCGCTCGCCCTTCGCCTCGATCGAGGTGCGGATGGTGCCCGAGAACGTCACCGTGATGCCGCGTGCGCCCTCGCCTGCGCCCGGGACGCCGTCCGACGAGAAGCTCGTCGTGATGAGCCAGGGCTCCTCGCTCGAGAACCTCTTGCTGGTCTCCGGCGTGGCACGCGACAGCGTTCGCGCCATCGTGTCGGCGATCGGCGGCCCGGTGCAGGATGGCCGCCGGCTGAAGCTGCTCTTCACCGACACGGAGGACGCGACACCGCGAAAGGTGCTCGCGCGCCTTTCGATCTACAACGGCGAGACGCCGGAGACGACGGTCGCGCTGCGCGACGACGGCGCCTACGTCCGCACCGCCGGAGAAGAGGCGCATCTGGCCAGCGCCAAGCCCGCGGACGACGACGACGATTCCGGCGCGATGCGCCTCTACAACGCGCTCTACGAGACCGCGCTGAAGCAGGACATCCCGAAGCCGATCATCGACGACATGGTGCGCATCTTCGCCAACGACGTCGACCTGCAGCGCGGCGTCGCCGGCGGCGACTCCTTCGAGGCCTTCTACGACAGGGGCGACGGCGACGACGTGAACAAGCTCTTGTTCGCCTCGATCAGCACCCACGGCGAGACCTACCGCTACTATCGCTTCCAGTCGCCCGACGACGGCAGCGTCGACTATTACGACCCGAACGGGCGCTCCTCGCGCAAATTCCTCGTCCGCGCGCCGATGCTGAGCTTCAAGATCACCTCGGGCTTCGGTATCCGCTACCATCCCATTCTCGGCTACACCCGCCCGCACACCGGCACCGACTTCGCGGCGCCGATCGGCTCGCCGATCTTCGCGGCTGGCAACGGCACGATCGTCCAGGCGGGGTGGAGCTCCGGCTACGGGCGGCGGATCGAGATCCAGCACGCCAACGGCTACACGACGACCTACAACCATCTGTCCGGCTTCGCCCGCGGCATCTCGGAAGGCGTGCGCGTGCGCCAGGGCCAGACGATCGGCTACCTCGGCCAGTCAGGGCTCGCGACCGGCCCGCATCTCCACTACGAGGTCCTCGTCAACGGCCACTTCGTCGACCCGATGAAGGTCAAGCTCGCCCGCACCAAGGAGTTCGACGGGCATATGCTGGCGCTCTTCATGAAGGAGCGCGGCCATATCGACGAGCTGCTGCAGAAGGCGCCGCAGATGCAGCTTACCGCGCAGCGATGAGCTGACAGTCTACGCGGCCGGCTTGGTCGCGGCCTGGATCAGCCGGCCCTGGTAGTCGACCATCGCCGAGCCGAAATCGAGGGCGTTGTCGACGGCCTCGCGCCACAGCGAGAAGGCGTCGGGCGCGCGCGACGTCAGGTGCCCCGTGACGTCAGTGAGATCGAAGGCGAGATCCGCCTCGAACTTCCGCGCGAGCGCCTGCATCGCCTTGTTGTGGCGCAGGCAGAAGACCGTCAGCGTCCGGATGCTGCGGTTGCGGGCCGCAAGCACGACATGGCCCATCAGCTCGGTGCCGATGCCCCGCCGGCGCCACGGGCGCTCGACGCTGAAGGCCGCTTCGCCGTCGCGGCGCGTCTTGGCATCCGGGGCCTGATAAATCCGCAGCTCGGCCGCGCCACGGATGACGCCGTCCTCGAACCAGCCGTAGACGATGCCGGAGGGGGCAAAGCACAGCTCGGCGTATTGTGCGAGGTAGTCGTCCGAGACCTGCAGGCCGAACCGGTCGTAGCGAGTTTCCGGGTCGAGCCGGATCAGATGCGCGCGGAAAGCCGGGAGGTCCGGCCGGTACAGCCGGCGGACCATCTGCGTATGGTGAAGGACCTCGTTCATGACATCTCCAGCTGGCCGCCCACCCGCGCCAACGTCCTTCATTTGTGCGTTGCAGCATAATCCGCAATTGCTACGCGCGCATGGCACGCCCGCGTTCCGGGCCGGACGGGTTAACGCCTGATGCTGCAACAGCTTTCCGCCTCTCAAAGTTAAGCTTGCTGCGCGCCGCATCCCGCGTCGGCGCCCGGCGTGCTACAAGGTCGCATGATCTCACGATCGCTCTATGCGCACGGCTTCGCCCGCGTCGCCGCCTGCACGATCGCTGGCCGTGTCGGAGACCCGGCCGCCAACGCCGAGGCCGTGCTCGCCGAGGCGCGCGCGTGCCACGCCGAAGGCGCGGTGCTCTGCGTGTTCCCGGAGCTCGCCCTCTCGTCGTATGCCATCGACGACCTCCTGATGCAGGATGCGCTGCTCGACGCCGTCGCGACCGCCGTCGATGCGCTCGTCGCGGCGTCGCGCACGCTGCGACCGCTGATCCTGGTCGGCGCGCCGCTGCGCTGGCGCAACCGGCTCTACAACTGCGCGCTGGCGATGCAGGGCGGCCGCCTTCTCGGCGTGGTGCCGAAGGCGTATCCGCCGAACTACCGCGAGTTCTACGAGCACCGCCACTTCGCCTCGGGCGCGACGATCGCCGGCCAGCAGGTCAAGGTCGGGGCGCAGGAGGCGCCGTTCGGCTTCGACCTTCTCTTCGAAGCCTCCGACCTGCCCGGCTTCGTCGTGCATGCCGAGGTGTGCGAGGACCTGTGGGTGCCGTTGCCGCCCTCCTCCGTCGCGGCGCTCTCGGGCGCGACCGTGCTCGCGAACCTCTCGGCGTCGAACATCACGATCGGCAAGGCCGACACGCGCCATCTGCTGACGCGCGCGCAATCGGCGCGCTGCCTTGCCGCCTACATCTACGCCGCCGCAGGCGTCGGCGAGTCGACCACCGATCTCGCCTGGGACGGACAGGTGACGATCGACGAGAACGGTGCGAACCTCGCCGCCTCCGAGCGCTTCCCGCTCGGCGCTCAGCACGCGATCGCCGACGTCGACCTCGATCTCCTGCGCCAGGAGCGGCTACGGCAGGGCACGTTTGACGACAACGCCGGCCGCCTCGTCGGCGTCGCGTTCCGGCGCATCCCGTTCGCGCTCGACCCGCCGCAGGACGACCTCGGGCTGCAGCGGCGCATCGAGCGCTTCCCCTTCGTGCCTGCCGATCCCGCGCGGCTCGCGCAGGATTGTTTCGAGGCCTACAACATCCAGGTCTCGGGCCTCGTCCAGCGCCTCGGCGCGATCGGCGTCAAGCGCGTCGTCATCGGCGTCTCCGGCGGCCTCGATTCGACCCACGCGCTGATCGTCGCCGCCCGCGCGTTCGATCGGCTCGGCTATGCGCGCTCCGACATCCTCGCCTACACGATGCCGGGGTTCGCCACCGGCGACGAGACGAAGGCAAACGCGCTCGCCCTGATGGGCGCGCTAGGCGCGACGGCGCGCGAGCTCGACATCCGTCCCGCCGCGACGCAGATGCTGGGCGACCTCGGCCATCCCTTCGCCAAGGGCGAGCCGCTTTACGACATCACGTTCGAGAACGTGCAGGCGGGCTTACGCACCGACTATCTGTTCCGCCTCGCCAACCAGCAGGACGCAATCGTGCTCGGCACCGGCGACCTCTCCGAGCTGGCGCTGGGCTGGTGCACTTACGGCGTCGGCGACCAGATGAGCCACTACAACGTCAACGGCGGCGTGCCGAAGACGCTGATCCAGCACGTGCTGCGCTGGGTGGTGGAGGAGGGCCTGTTCGCCGCCGACGTCGGCACGACGCTCACGCGCATCCTGGCGACCGAGATCTCGCCGGAGCTGGTGCCCGTGGCGGCAGGCGAGACGCCGCAGAGCACCGAGGCCAAGGTCGGCCCCTACGAGCTGCAGGACTTCAACCTCTATTACACGCTGCGCTACGGCTTCCGCCCGTCGAAGATCGCCTTCCTCGCCCACCACGCCTGGGGCGACGTCGCGGCCGGCGCCTGGCCCCCCGGATTCCCGCAGGAACGCCGCCGCGCCTACGACGACGCGGCCATCCTGAAGTGGCTCGAGGTGTTCGTGCGGCGGTTTTTCGCCTTCAGCCAATTCAAGCGCTCGGCGATGCCGAACGGGCCGAAGGTGACAGCCGGCGGCTCGCTCTCGCCGCGCGGCGACTGGCGCGCACCCTCGGACGGCAACTCGGCGGCGTGGTTCGCGGACTTGGAGAAGGCGAAGGGCTAAGCGTCAGCCCAAGACGTCGCGATAGATGCTGCGCAGGGGCAGCGTCATCTCGAGGGCCGGTAGCGCTACGTCATGATCCAGACCTTGCACGACGCGTGGCGTCCGAAAGCCGTCGCCGTTATCGAGCACCTCGACATGCGCGGTGTCGGGCCTGACCAGCAGGTAGTGCCGCAGGCTCGGCAAGGTCCTGTAGACCTCAAGCTTCTCCCGTCGGTCGCGCGGCGAGGTGCTATCCGACGCGACCTCCGCAAGCGCTACAGGCCTCTCGAGCGAGGTCGCGCCAGGCGCCAGCGGCTCGCAGTGCACGATCACGTCGGGCAGCAGCGACGATTCGGTCGGTGCGCTGCGCAAGCGGAACGTCTCGAGGAAGACCCGGCACGGTGAACCGCGCTCGTCGAAGCGTCGGCGCAGCTCGTACCCGATGTTGTTGATGATGCGGTTGTGCTCCCAGCGGGCGTCGACCATCATGCGGACGATCCGCCCGCGGACCAGCTCCCAGCGCTCGTCCCGCGGCGCGTCGGCGACCAGCCGCTCGAAGGTTTCGAGCGTTGTTTGGGAAAGCCGTGTGGGTGCGGATGCCATCGGGCGAGGCTCGCTCTCAACCGGGCCAAGGTAGAAGCCGACGCTACGAGCCGGTCAATCCGCCTACATATGGATCGCGCGTTTCTCGACCGCGAGCGCGGCTTCCTTCACCGCCTCCGTCAGCGTCGGATGCGCGTGGCAGGTGCGCGCGAGGTCCTCCGACGAGCCGCCGAACTCCATCAGCACGGAGGCCTCGGCGATCAGGTCGCCGGCGCCGAGGCCGATGATGTGGACGCCGAGCACGCGGTCCGTCTCGGCATCCGCGAGCACCTTCACGAAGCCGTCGGTATGCCGCATCGCGCGGGCGCGGCCGTTGGCGGTGAACGGGAACTTGCCGACCTTGTAGGCGATACCGGCCTCTTTCAGCTCTTCCTCGGTGCGGCCGACGGCTGCGACCTCCGGCGACGTATAGACGACGCCGGGGATCACCCCGTAGTTCACGTGGCCGTGCTGGCCGGCAAGGATCTCGGCCAGCGCAATGCCTTCGTCCTCCGCCTTGTGGGCCAGCATCGGCCCGCGCACCACGTCGCCGATCGCGTAGATGCCGGGAACGTTGGTCGCGAAATGATCGTCGATGGTGACGCGGCCGCGGTCCATCGCGACGCCGACCGCCTCCAGACCCAGGCCTTCCGTGTTGGGCCTGCGGCCGATCGCGACGAGCACGACGTCGGCATCTATCGTGCGCGCCTCGCCGCCCTCCCTCGGCTCGACCTTCACCTTCGCGCCGCCCTTCGCCGCCTCGACGCCGGCGACCTTGGTCGACAGGTTGAAGACGAGGCCCTGCTTCTCGAGGATGCGCTGGAACTGCTTCGCCACCTCGAGGTCCATGCCCGGCAGGATGCGATCCAGGAACTCGACGACCTCGACTTCCGCGCCGAGCCGCTTCCACACCGAGCCGAGCTCGAGCCCGATGACGCCGCCACCGACGACGACGAGCTTTTTCGGCACCGCAGGCAGCTCGAGCGCGCCTTCCGAGGTGACGATGACCTTCTCGTCGATCGTCACGCCCGGCAGCTGCGCGACCTCGGAGCCCGTGGCGACGCAGATCGCTTTGGTCTCCAACGTCTGCTTGGCGCCGTCGGCAGCCGTCACCTCGACCTTGCCGGCGGAAACGATCGTGCCGTGCCCGACGAAAGTGTCGATCTTGTTCTTCTTGAAGAGGAAGGAGACGCCGTTGACGTTCGACGCCACGGTATCGTCCTTGTGCTTCATCATCGCCTTCAGATCGAGCTTCGGCTTGCCGACGCTGATCCCCAGCGCCGCGAAGTCGTGCGCGACCTCATCCATCTTCTCCGAGGCATAGAGCAGCGCCTTGGACGGGATGCAGCCGATGTTGAGGCAGGTGCCGCCGAAGGTCGGCCGCTTCTCGACCACCGCCGTCTTGAGCCCGAGCTGCGCGGCACGGATCGCGCACACGTAGCCGCCGGGGCCGGTGCCGATGACGATGAGGTCGTAGGTCATGGAAGTCTCTCTGGGCGTCTCCCTCCTCCCGCCTGCGGGAGAAGGTGGCCCGACGACGTCGGGTCGGATGAGGGATGGTTCGGCCGGGCTGGGAACCGGAGAGAGGCGGCTAGGCCCCTCATCCGACCCGCTGCGCGGGGCCACCTCCTCCCGCGAGCGGGAGAAAGGGGCAGGAGCATCAGAGGTCCAGCACGAGCCGGGTCGGATCCTCCAGCGCCTCCTTGACGCGGACGAGGAAGGTCACCGCCTCCTTGCCGTCGACGATGCGGTGATCGTAGCTGAGCGCCAGGTACATCATCGGGCGGATCTCGACCTTGCCGGCGACGGCGACGGGGCGCTCTTGGATCTTGTGCATGCCGAGGATGCCGGACTGCGGCGCGTTGAGGATCGGCGTCGACATCAACGAGCCGTAGATGCCGCCGTTGGTGATCGTGAACGTGCCGCCCTGCATTTCCTCGATCTTCAGCTGACCGTCGCGGGCGCGGCGGCCGAAGCCGGCGATCTGCTGCTCGATTTGCGCGATGTTGAGCTGGTCGCAGTCGCGCACCACCGGCACGACGAGGCCCTTGTCGGTGCCGACGGCGATGCCGAGGTGGTAATAGTTCTTGTAGATGAGGTCCTGGCCGTCGATCTCGGCGTTGACCGCGGGTACGTCGCGGAGCGCCTGCACGCAGGCCTTCACGAAGAAGCCCATGAAGCCGAGCTTGGCGCCGAACTTCTTCTCGAACGTGTCCTTGTACTTGGCGCGCAGCGCCATCACCGCCGACATGTCGACCTCGTTGAAGGTCGTCAGCATGGCGGCCGAGTTCTGCGCGTCCTTCAAGCGGCGCGCGATCGTCTGGCGGAGCTTCGTCATGCGGACGCGCTCCTCGCGCTCCGCATCGGTCGCCGGCGAGGGTGCGCGGATCGTCGGCGCCGGCTCCGGCGCGCGAGCCTGCGCGGGCTTCAAGGTCAGCACGTCGCCCTTCACGACCTGACCGCGACGGCCGGAGCCCTCGACGCCGTCGAGATCGATGCCGCGGTCGGCGGCGAGCTTGGCCGCGGCGGGCGCCGGCGGCATCGGCTTGGGGCCTTTCGGCTCGGCGGAGCCGTTGCCCGGCGTCGCAGCGGCGGCAGCGCGGGAGGCGGCGGGCGCCGCCTTCGCGCTCTCCGCCGGCGCTGTTGCTTTCGCCTCGGCTGCGGCGGGCGCAGGCGCCGCCCCGGCGCCGCCTTCGCTGATCTGGCCGAGCAGGCCACCCGGCGCGACGGTCTCGCCGTCCTTGGCGACGATCTCGGCGAGCACGCCGGCAGCCGGCGCGTTGACCTCGAGCGTGACCTTGTCGGTCTCGAGCTCGCAGAGCGGCTCGTCGGCCTTCACGGCATCGCCGGCCTTCTTGAACCAGCGCCCGATCGTCGCCTCGCTGACGCTCTCGCCGAGGGTCGGTACGCGGATCTCAGTCGTCATGCTCGTCCTCGCCGCGCAAGGCGGCCCTCCTAAAAATCCCGCGCCCGCGCCAGGCGCTAGTCGAACGCCTCGTCCATGAAGGCCTTCATCTGCGCCAGGTGCTTCGACATCAGGCCCGTCGCCGTCGCGGCGGCCGCCGGACGGCCGATGTAGCGCGGGCGCACCTGCCCGTTGCCGACCTGGCCCAGCACCCACTCGAGATAGGGGTCGATGAAGGTCCAGGCGCCCATGTTCTTCGGCTCTTCCTGGCACCACACGACCTCGGCCTTCCTGAAGCGCGACAGCTCATTGACGAGCGCCTTCAGCGGCATCGGGTAGAGCTGCTCGACGCGCAGCAGGTAGATGTCGTCGGCCTCGCGGCGCTCGCGCTCCTCGAAGAGGTCGTAGTAGACCTTGCCGGAGCACAGCACGACGCGGCGGATCTTGCCGTCGGCCCTCAGCTTGATCTTGTGCTCGCCGGGCTTCTCGGCGTGGTCGCGCAGCAGGCGGTGGAAGCTCGTGCCCGTCGCCATCGCATCGAGCTGCGACACGGCGCGCTTGTGGCGCAGCAGCGACTTCGGCGTCATCAGGATCAGCGGCTTGCGGATGTCGCGCTTCAGCTGCCGGCGCAGGATGTGGAAGTAGTTCGCCGGCGTCGTGCAGTTGGCGACCTGCATGTTGTCCTCGGCGCAAAGCTGCAGGTAGCGCTCGAGGCGCGCCGAGGAATGCTCCGGCCCCTGGCCCTCGTAGCCGTGCGGCAGCAGGCAGACGAGACCCGACATGCGCAGCCACTTGCGCTCGGCCGACGAGATAAACTGATCGAAGATCACCTGCGCGCCGTTGGCGAAGTCGCCGAACTGCGCCTCCCAAAGGGTCAGCGCGTCGGGCTCCGCGATCGAATAGCCGTACTCGAACCCGAGCACCGCTTCCTCCGACAGCATCGAGTTGATGACCTCGAAGCGCCCCTGATCGTCGCGCACGTGGTTCAGCGGGATGAAGCGCGCCTCGTTCTCCTGGTCGATCAGCACCGAGTGGCGCTGCGAGAAGGTGCCACGCTCGCTATCCTGGCCGGAGAGACGGACGCGGTGGCCCTCGTCGAGAAGGCTCGCGAAGGCGAGCGCTTCGCCCATGCCCCAGTCGATGTTCTCGCCGGTATCGACGGCCTTGCGGCGGTTGTCGAGCAAGCGCTGGATCGTCTTGTGGAGGTGGAAGCCCTTCGGCACCTCGGTGAGGCGATGGCCGAGCTCGACGAGGCGCGCGCGATCGACGCCGGTCTGGCCGCGACGATCGTCGTCCGGCGTGCCGGTGGCCGAGCGCAGGCCGGCCCAGCGGCCGTCGAGCCAGTCGGCGCGGTTCGGCGCATAGTGCTGCCCGGCCTCGAACTCGACATCGAGCTTGCCGCGCCATGCCGCCTTGTCCTGCTCGACGCGCTCGGCGGTCATCACGCCCTCGGCCACGAGCTTCTCGGCGTAGAGATCGAGCACGCTCTTGTGGCCGCGGATCTTCTTGTACATCAGCGGCTGCGTGAACGACGGCTCGTCGCCCTCGTTGTGGCCGAAGCGCCGGTAGCAGAACATGTCGATGACGACCGGCTTGTGGAACTTCTGCCGGAACTCGACCGCCACCTTGGCGGCGTAGACCACGGCCTCGGGGTCGTCGCCGTTCACGTGGATGATCGGCGCCTCGATCATCTTGGCGACATCAGAAGGGTAGGGCGACGAGCGCGAGTAGCGCGGGTAGGTCGTGAAGCCGATCTGGTTGTTGATGATGAAGTGGATCGAGCCGCCGGTGCGGTGGCCCTTGAGGCCAGACAGGCCGAAGCACTCGGCGATCACGCCCTGGCCGGCGAAGGCCGCGTCGCCGTGCAGGAGCAGCGGCAGCACCTTGGCGCGGTCGACAAAGTCTTCCTTCTGGTCCTGCTTCGCGCGGACCTTGCCGAGCACGACGGGATCGACGATCTCGAGATGCGACGGGTTGGCCGACAGCGACAGATGCACCGTCTTATCGTCGAAGGTGCGATCCGACGAGAAGCCGAGATGGTACTTCACGTCGCCGGAGCCCTCGGTCTCGACCGGTGATGCCGAGCCGCCCTTGAACTCGTGGAAGATCGCGCGGTGCGGCTTGCTCATCACCTGCGCCAGCACGTTGAGCCGGCCGCGGTGCGCCATGCCGATCTCGATGTCCTCGACGCCGAGCGCGCCGCCGCGCTTGATGATCTGCTCGAGCGCCGGGACCATGCTCTCGCCCCCGTCGAGGCCGAAGCGCTTGGTGCCGGTGTAGCGGATGTCGAGGAACTTCTCGAAGCCCTCGGCCTCGATGAGCTTGTTGAGGATCGCGCGCTTGCCTTCCGGCGTGAAGGTGATCGCCTTGTCCGGCCCCTCGATGCGGGCCTGCATCCAGTTCTTCTCGGCCGGGTCCGACATGTGGACGAACTCGTAGCCGATCGTGCCGCAGTAGGTGCGGCGCAGGATCGGCAGCATCTCGTCGATCGAGGCCCACTTCAGGCCGAGCACCCCGTCGATGAAGATCTGGCGCCCGTAATCGGCTTCGGTGAAGCCGTAGGACGAGGGATGCAGCTCCTCGGCATCCTTCGGCGGCGCGAGGCCGAGCGGGTCGAGCTTGGCGTGCAGATGGCCGCGGGTGCGGTAGGCGCGGATCATCATCAGCGCGCGCACCGAGTCGCGCGTCGCCTGGCTGACGGCGTCGGCCGACGGCGGCGGCGCAGCTTCCCCCTGCTTGGCGGCGATCTCCTTGGCGACCTTGGTGGCGACCGTCTTCTCGGCCGGCCAGTTGCCGTCGAGCGCCGAGACCAGCTCGCCGTTGGCGACGATCGGCCAGTTCGGCGCCTTCCACGCCGGGCCGTGCGCCGAGCGCTCGACCGCGGCCTCGTCGTCGTCGAGGCTCGCGAAGAAGGACTGCCACTCGGGATCGACCGATTGCGGGTCCTGCCGGTAGCGCTCGTGCAGCTGCTCGACCCAGGCGGCATTACCGCCGTAGAGGAACGACGTCGTCGCGAACGTCTCGTTGCCCGTCGACCGGCCGGAGCCCGCCGGCACTATGCCGCCGCCGGAACCGTTGCCTTCGTGACGTGCCATTCCTTCAACCTCCGGTCCGGCGTCGGATCACGGCGCCGGACTCAAATCTCTATCTCGCCCACCGAGGGCGAAGCTCATGCCGCGTCTTCACGGCGAAAGCACGTCGAAACCCGGCCTCAGGCCGGCTCTTCGCGCGTGACGATCAGCGCCCAAATGGTCGCCGGAATCCACCCGATGATCGTGATGTGCAGGATGATGCAGAGAATTCCCTGCAGCACCTTCCCGCGCAGGAACATCGCCAGCCAAGGCGCGAGAAAGCAGATGAGGATGTTGATCATCGGTTGGTTGCCACTCCCGGGCCTCAGCCCTTCAGAACCTCGACCAGCGTCTTGCCGAGCCGGGCCGGCGATGGCGAAACGGTGATGCCCGCCGCCTCCATCGCCGCGATCTTGTCTTCCGCGCCGCCCTTGCCGCCCGAGATGATCGCGCCCGCATGGCCCATGCGACGCCCGGGAGGCGCCGTGCGACCGGCGATGAAGCCGACCGTCGGCTTCTTGCGGCCGCGCTTGGCCTCGTCGGCGAGAAACTGCGCCGCATCCTCCTCCGCCGAGCCGCCGATCTCGCCGATCATGACCAGCGAGGTCGTCTTCTCGTCGGCGAGAAACATCTCGAGCACGTCGATGAACTCGGTGCCCTTCACCGGATCGCCGCCGATGCCGACGGCGGTGGTCTGGCCGAGGCCTTCGCGGGTGGTCTGAAAGACCGCCTCGTATGTAAGCGTTCCCGACCGGGAAACGATACCCACCGAGCCGGGCTTGAAGATGTTTCCCGGCATGATCCCGATCTTGCACTCGCCTGCCGTCATAACGCCGGGACAGTTCGGCCCGATCAGCCGCGACTTCGAGCCGGAAAGCGCGCGCTTCACCTTGACCATGTCGGCCACGGGAATCCCCTCGGTGATGCAGACGATCAGCGGCACCTCGGCGTCCACCGCCTCGAGGATCGCATCGGCGGCGCCCGGCGGCGGCACGTAGACCACGCTCGCGTCGGCACCCGTCTCCTCGCGCGCCTGCGCGACCGAGTCGAACACCGGCAGGCCGAGGTGGAAGGACCCGCCTTTTCCCGGCGAGACGCCGCCGACCATCTGGGTGCCGTAGGCGATCGCTTGCTCGGAATGAAAGGTGCCGTTCTTGCCGGTGAAACCCTGGCAGATGACCTTGGTGGTCTTGTCGATGAGGATGGACACGCGGAGGCTTCCGAGATCGTTGCTGGACGGCGGAATGCGAAGGTCGCGCCGAAGAGCGACATCGCGCGCCGGTATAAAGATTTTTTGGGCAAGGCCAAACGAAACTATGGCTTGGCCAGGAATGTGTGCGGAGCAGAGCTAACGCTGCGTTGCTTGAGCCCCCTCAGTCGCGCGGAAGGCCGAGCCGGTAGACCCCTTTGAAAGTCTCGGGATCGGGGACGGGCTTCCCCTTGCGCAGGATCGCGATGGCGCCGCGTTCCGCGAGACGGACCGCCACGCGCCGCACCGGCTGCATCAGCCGGCTCCAAAGATCCTGAGGCGTGCCTGGCGCGACGAGCGCCCGCGCAACCTCCGAGGGGCAGATCGTCTTCTCGGCACCCCGCTCGGCGACGAGGCGCAGGATCGTAGCCTCGATCTCGCTGTCGTCCGGCGTCACGCGACTACGCTGGCCGCAACGCCCGTCGAGCCGAAGCCGCCTGCGGCGCGTGCCGTCTCCTCCAGGTCGGCCACGACCTCGAAGCGCGCGGTGACGACCGGCGCGACGACCATCTGCGCGATGCGCATCCCGCGCTCGATGGCGAACGGCTCTTGGCCGAGGTTGACGAGCAGCACCTGCACCTCGCCGCGATAGTCGGCGTCGATCGTTCCCGGCGCGTTGAGCACGGTGACGCCATGCTTCAAGGCGAGTCCGGACCGCGGCCGGATCTGCGCCTCGAAGCCGGGCGGCAGCGCGATCGCGAGGCCGGTCGGCACCAGCGCGCGCGCCCCAGGCGCGAGGGTGACCGGAGCGGCGGCGGGCAGGTCGCAGCCGGCGGCGAGGTCGCTGGCGTAGTGCGGCAGCGGCAGGCCCGCGCCGTGCGGCAGGACCTTTACGAGAACCGTCGTCATGCTTTCGCCCCCAGCTTGTCGCCGAACAGGCGCATCAGCCGCCCCGCCACCTCGACCTTGTCGAGCCGCGGCCAGGCCGTTTCGCCCGCGGCCTCGACGAGCGTCACCTCGTTGGTTTCGCCGCCGAACGTGCCGCTCGCCGCGCCGACGTCGTTTAGCACGATGAGGTCGCAGCCCTTCTTCTCGAGCTTGGCGCGGGCGTGCGCGACGAGGTCGTCCGTCTCCGCCGCGAAGCCGACGACGAGCTTCGGGCGATCGGCATTGCGCCGGGCGATCGTCGCCAGGATGTCCGGGTTCTCGGCGAGGGCGAGCGCGGGCGGCCCCTTGCCGTTCTTCTTCAGCTTGGCCGGCGCCTGCTCGGCGACCCGCCAGTCGGCGACCGCGGCGGCCGCGACGAAGATGTCGGCGGGCAACGCCGCCTCGACTGCAGCAAGCATCTCGCGCGCCGTCTCCACCCTGCGGACCGCGACCCCTTGCGGATCAGCGAGCGCCACAGGCCCCGAGACGAGCACGACATCCGCCCCAGCCGCAGCTGCCGCCGCAGCGAGCGCGTGTCCCTGCTTGCCGGAGGAGCGATTGGCGATGAAGCGGACGGGATCGATGGGCTCGTGTGTCGGGCCGGAGGTGACGACGACGCGCCGCCCAGCCAGCGCGCCGCCCGGCAACGGCAGCCGCGTGTCCGAGCCCAGTGCCGCCTCGATCGCCGCGACGATCGCCAGAGGCTCGGCCATCCGGCCCGGCCCGTACTCGCCGCAGGCCATGGCGCCGTCGTCCGGCCCGCAAAACAGCACGCCGTCGGACCGCAGCGTCGCGACGTTGCGCTGCGTCGCGGGGTGCAGCCACATCCGCAGGTTCATCGCCGGCGCGAGGAGCGCGCGCTTGTCGGTGGCGAGCAGCAGGGTGGTGGCGAGATCGTCGGCGAGACCGTTTGCCATTCTAGCGATCAGGTTGGCCGTCGCCGGCGCGACGACGATGAGGTCGGCGGCCCGCGACAGCTCGATATGACCCATCTCCGCCTCGTCGGTGAGCGAGAAGAGTTCGTCGTGCACCGTCTCGCCAGCGAGGCTCGCAAACGAGAGAGGCGTCACGAACTGCTTGGCGGCGGCCGTCAGCACCGGCCGCACGCGCACACCACGCTCGCGCAGCCGCCGCACGAGATCGAGCGCCTTGTAGGCTGCGATCCCGCCGCCGACGACGAGGAGAATGGTCTTGTTGGTCAGGGACACACTTCGATCCGCCACGCGAGCCAGGGCCGCCACCGACATACCACGCCGCCCCGATCAGGCCGCAAGCCGTCGCAAATAGACATCCGCCCCGGCGAAGTCGCCAGCGCTGCCGGCAAAGCCGACATAGCCGTCCGGTCGCACCAGCCTGACGTGCCCATCCGCAGCCCGGCGGGGCTGCGGCTGCAGCAAGGCCGGATATTTCTCCGCCAGCGCCGCGCCCCGCTCTTGATCCTCGGCGTAGAGCACGAACCTCGGGTCGTCCCCTGCCCCGGGCGGCGACCCTTCGTAATGCCCGGGCGGAAAGCGGTCGCCGGCGTGACGACCCACAGACAGCGGGCTCTTCGCATAGGCGATGTCGGTCTCGCTCATCTGCGTCACCATCCGCTCGCGCACCGCCTCGAAGCCGAGCGCGAAATGCGCGATGGCGTCGCGGATCGCCTGCGCCGCGGGGTTCGACAGCGTGCCGATGTCGGTGAGCCGCGTGGCGTTGCGCAACACCATCTTGCCGACGGCGGTGCGCTCCGGGCTGTAGCTGTCGAGCAGCGTCTCCGACGCCCCGCGCTCGACGAGCGCCAGCCGCCACGCGAGCCCGATCGCATCCTGCATGCCGGTGTTCATGCCCTGCCCGCCGGCCGGGCTGTGGATGTGCGCGGCGTCGCCGGCCAGGAACACGCGCCCCACGCGGTAATCCTCGACCTTGCGCTCGTTGATGCGGAAGTGGGTGAGCCAATTCGGGTCGCCGACCTCGAAGCCGCCGGCGCGGCGGTCGGCCAACGCCTGCACATCGGCGAGCGTCGGATCGGGCCGGGGATGATCCGGGTCGAGCTTGCCCACCGTGCCGATGACGCGGGCGCGACGGCCCGGCATCGGGAAGACGACGAACGGCCCGTCGCGATGAAAATAGATCGCGACCTCGTCGGGCGGCGGCGCATGCTCGCCCTCGAGCCGGACGTCGGCGAGCAGCCATTCGTCGCCCTCGGTCGCGCCGTGAAAATCGACGCCGAGGCCGTGGCGGACCGCGCTGTGCGCGCCGTCGCAGCCGAGGAGCCAGGGCGTCGTCACCGTCTCCTCGCGGCCGTCGGCATGCCGCAGCGTTGCGTCGACGTGGTCACCGCCCTGCGAAAAGCCGACAAGCTCGACCTCGCGCTCGATCGAGATGCCGAACGAGGCGAGATGGGCCGTGAGCAGCTTCTCCGTCTGGCTCTGCGGGATCATCAGCGCGAAATTGTAGGCGCTGCCGATTCTGTCGAAGGACGTGTGACCGAGAACCGTCGTACCGCTGCGCATGGTCGCGCCGCGTCCTTTGAGGCCGGTTTCGAGGAAGCTCTCCGTGCAGCCCATGCGGTCCATGAGCTCGAGCGTGCGGCTCCAGACGACGAGCGCTTTCGACGTTTCCGTGGCCTTCGGGCTCTTGTCGATGATTCGAACGGGCAGGCCGTAGCGGGCCAGCTCCGCTGCCAGGGTGAGGCCGACCGGGCCGGCGCCGACGACGAGGATCATGCGGGTTCCTCCGGAGGCGCCGCAGCGCCGTCCTGCGTCAAACGCGCGAGACGCGGAGGCGTTGACCTCTACTCGGCCGGGCAGGCGGTCTGCAGCGTCGGCGCGCCGCGTCGCGCGACGAGCGTGACGCCGATCGCGACAATGGCCACGATGACACCGAGCCAAGGCAGCTCGGCGTAGCCGACGCCGGCGGTGATGGCCGCGCCGCCCATCCAGGCGCCGGTGGCGTTGCCGAGGTTGAAGGCGCCCTGGTTGAGCGTCGCGGCGAGGTTCGGTGCGTGGGCGGCCGCCTCGACGACCCAGACCTGCAGCGGCGAGGCGAGGGCGAAGTTGGCAAGCCCCCAGATCGTCAGCGTCGCCATCGCCGCCCAGTGGCCGTGGATGGTGAAGGTGAAAACGACGAGGATGATGGCGACCGCGGCGAAGGCGCCGAGCACGGTGGGGACGAGCCGCCAGTCGGCGAGCCGGCCGCCGACCAGGTTGCCGACCGTGATGCCGATGCCGAAGAGGACCAGCGCGATCGTCACCTCGTGCGGGGTGAGCCCGCTGACCTGCTCCAGCATCGGCGCGATGTATGTGAAGACCGAGAACAGGGCGACCGAGCACAGCGTGCTGATCGCCATCGGCAGCAGCACACGCGGCTCGCGCAGCGAGCCGAGCTCGCGGGTCAGGCGGTTGCTGGAGCCCGGCAGATGCCCGGGCACGAAGGCCGCGAGCGCCGCCGCCGCCAGCAGGCCGATGCCGACGACGACGAAGAACGGGAAGCGCCACCCCATGGCCTGGCCGAGCGCCGTGCCGAACGGCACGCCGAGCACGTTGGCGAGGGTGAGACCGGAGAACATGATCGCCACCGCCTGCGCCTTGCGCTGCGGCGGCACGATATCGCGCGCGACGACGCTGCGATCCCGAAGAAGGCGCCGTGCGCCAGGGATGTGACGAGGCGCGCGATCATCAGGGTCGCATAGGTCGGCGCAAGGGCGCAGCCGAGGTTGCCGAGGATGAAGACGCCCATCAGCCCCGCAAGCGCCGCCTTGCGCGGCAGGCGCGCCACCGCGATTGCGACGACGGGCGCGCCGAACGCGACGCCGAAGGCATAGGCCGAGACGAGATAGCCCGCCTGCGGCACCGTCACCTGGAGGTCGTGCGCGACGTCGGGCAGCAGGCCCATGATGATGAACTCGGTCGTGCCGATGCCGAAGGCGGCGAGCGCGAGAGCGAGCAGGGGAAGCGGGAGCATCGGAAATGTCTTTCGCGGAGCTATGGCGGCGCAACATAGCGGAGCGGCGGCGAGTCGGCAGGGTCGGGCGCGTCATGGCAGCGTCCCGCGTCGCGCGCGTCAGGCGCGGTGCGCCCGCCAGGCACTCCATACGAGATAGAGCGTGAGCACTCCGACGCTCCACAGGTTGAGGCGGCTGAGCGACGTCATCTGCGGCGCCGCGTAGGCGACGAGCGGCGCACCGAGGTGCGGCACCGCGAGCGCCGCCGCCCCCGTCATCACCACGAGCCCGGCCGCGACCCAAGCTTCGCTCAAGCGGAAGAAGCCGAGCGCGATCACGAAGCAGGGCAGCAGGAACCAGCCGACCGACGTGCCGGGCCCGAAGGCCTTGGCCGAGAGCAGCGTATTGGCGACGCCGGCCGCCCAGAACAAGGTGCGGCCGCCGAGCGACGTCTGCCGTGCCACGAGCGGCGCGGCGACGAACAGCGGCGTCGAGAGCCAGGTGAGCAACGCCGGCCACGCGTCGCGTCCGACCACGGCCCAGACGTAGCGGGATAGAGCGGCTGGCTGCCCCACACGAGAAAGGCGCCGGCGTTGGACGCTGCGGCCAAGGGATCGCGGTTGGCGACATAGGCCGCGCCCCAGGCACGCGAGCGGGCGAAGATGGTTCTGGCGCCGGCGAGCGCGGCCACCTCAAGCCGGCCTGAGCCGGTAGTGCGTCACGCCCCAGGCCTCGCCGCCGGCGTGGCCGAACAGGCCCTCGGTGGCGAGATAGAAGAGCCGCCAGCGCCGCAGCCACAGGGGCGCCGCGCGCCCATACATGCCCTCGAGCACGCGCAAGACCTCGGGCGTGTTGGCGTCGCAGTTGGCCAGCCAGTCACGCGCCGTGCGGGCGTAGTGGGTGCCGTTCCAGTCCCAGGTCTCCTCGACGGCGAAGAGGTCCTCGAAGCGGCCGATCAGGCCGCGGCTCGGCATGATGCCGCCGGTGAAGAAGTGCTGAGCGATCCAGTCCGACTTGTCCGCACGATCGAAACGGTAGGGCGCGTGCGCGTGGGTGAAGACGTGAACGAAGAGCCTCCCGTCGGGCGCCAGCCAGCCCCGGATGCGGGCGAGAAGCGCGCGCCAGTTGGCCATGTGCTCGAACATCTCGACCGAGACGATGCGATCGAAGTCCCTGCTTGAGGGCTCGAAGGCGTTCATGTCGGCGGTGACGATGGTGAGGTTCGCGAGCCCGCGCCGCCTCGCCTCGCCTTCGATGAAGGCGCGCTGGCTCTGCGAGTTCGACACGGCCGTGATCGACGCCGCCGGATAGCGCTCGGCCATCCAGAGCGAGAGCGAGCCCCAGCCGCAGCCGAGCTCGAGGATGCGCTGGCCGTCGGCGACGTCCGCATGCGTGCAGGTAAGCGCCAGCGCCCTCTCCTCGGCCTGGGCGAGCGTGCTGGCCGGCGAGTCATAGTAGCAGCAGGAGTACTTCCGGCGCGGCCCGAGGCAAAGGCGGAAGAACGCCTCCGGCACCTCGTAGTGCTGCGTGTTGGCGGCGTCCGTGTGCTCGGCGATGGGATAGGCGTCCATGCCGGCGGCGAAGGCCTGCTCGAAAGCCGGATCCGGCACAGCGAGCCGGCGTCGCGTCCGGCCGACCAGCGCACCGATGCCGGCGCGGGTCACGGCGTCGGGCAGGCGCAGCCGCTCGACGGCGCCGATCGCGACAGGGATCAGGCTCATCTCGGCTCGTCCGCCTTCGGCGGGCTGGGGAAGAAGGCCCCGACCCGCTCCTGATAGGCGGCGAAGTTGCCGCCGTGCTTGCGCAGCATGTGCTGCTCCAAGGGCGGCACGCCGGAGACGTACCGCAGGAGCACGAACATGAAGATCGGCCCCGAGAGGGACAGGAAGCCCCACGGATAGCCATGAATGTTGGTCGCGATGATCGGGTAGGCGAGCCAGCCCAGCCACTCGAAGAAGTAGTTGGGATGCCGCGACCAGCCCCACAGGCCTATGTCGCAGATCCGCCCCTTGTTGGCCTTGTCGGCGGCGAACTGCTTGAGCTGCTGGTCGGCGGCGCCCTCGCCGAATATCGCGCCGAGCAGCACGAGCGCGCCGAGCACGTCGGTGAGCGTGATCCCCGGCGCCGGATTGTGCGCGGCGATGCCCACGGAAAGCACCAGGACGAAGGCGGCGAGCGCCTGCACCTGCAGGAACCAGAACAGCCGCGGCTGGAAATCGTCCTTCCACTGCTGCCGCAGCTCGGCATAGCGCGGGTCCTCGCTGGTGGCGCGCAGCGTCCGCAGCAGGATGTGCGTCCCGAGCCGCACCGACCACAGGGCGACGAGGATGGCGACGAGCCATTGCCGCGCCGACGGGGGCTCCCAGCCGTGGCTGAGGCTATGGCCCCACGGCACCAGCGCCAGGAACACGCCGCCGACCCCCATCTCGTAGGACCAGACGACGTCGGCCCAGCCAGAGTTGCGGGTGCGCGCCTGGAGCAGCCAGGCAAGCGCCATCAGCGCCGACAGGACAAGCGCTGTGATCGCAATGGACGTGATCGTCATGCAAGGCGGCTCGGCTGGAAGTAGCGCGGCGAGCCGGGCCGCGGCCGCACGATGTCCGAGCGCTTGCCGATGAAGGCCAGCGTGTCGCGCAGGCTCGGCGCGACGAGGCGGAGCAGCGGGCTGAAGGCCCCAAGCACCATCGTATGATCGACGTGCTTGTAGAACCGCGTCTCGGCCCGGCCGCCCATCGCGCGGACGCGGGCGGCGAGCCGGCGGCTGTTCTCCGGCTTCACGGTGCCGTCGCGCAGCCCCGTGACGAGCAGCATCGGAACCGCATCGCCGCGCGCGTAGCTGATCGGCTGGCTCGATCGTAGGTCGCCGCCGGCCGGCGCGAAGATGCGCTTCAGCACGTCGCTCTGCAGCGGCAGGAAATCGTAGGGGCCGGCGAGGCCGACCATGCCGGCGAGCGCCTGCTGGCTGGCGGGGTCGAGCCGCGACTTGTCGAGGGCGAGCATGGCCGCGATATACGCGCCCGCCGAATGCCCGACGAGAAAGATCAGGCCGGGATCGGCGCCAAACTCCGTGGCGTTGCGCCGCGCCCAGCGCACGGCCTTGGCGCCGTCGGCGATGAAATCCGGAAACCGCACGTCGGGGTAGAGCCGGTAGTCCGGCACCACCGTGACGATCCCGCGCCTTGCAAGCGCCATGGCGGCGAAGCGGTAGTCCGCCCGGCGCCCGGCCTCCCAGCCGCCGCCGTAGAAGAAGACCACCATCGGCGCTTCCGCGGCATTGCGCGGCGCGTAGACGTCGAGCAGCCCGCGCCGGCCCTCGGAAAACCGGACGTCCGGCGTGACCTCGACGTCACGGCCGAACGCGATGGCATTGACGAGGGCAACCCCGTTGAGCGGCCCAATCTTGCCGAGCCTTGGCCATGCCATCGATGTCCACACCCCACCGCATCGCCCGTCGCGCGGCATCGCGCTCGCAAAAACCGGGCACTGCGCCGCACCCGAACGGCCTTATCGCCCGTATATAGTCTGATTTCGCGGCGCGGCGCACGGGACAAAGAGAGATATACGGGCCGGTATGAGTGTCGATCGAGGCGAGCGGCTCGATGTCGCGGTGGTGGGATCGGGCATCGCGGGACTGGCCTGCGCGTGGCTGCTGTCCCAACGCCATCGGGTGACGCTCTACGAGCGCGAGACCCGGCTCGGCGGCCATACCAACACCGTCGACGTGCCCACGTCCGCGGGCCGGGTGCCGGTCGACACCGGCTTCATCGTCTTCAACGAGGACACCTACCCGAACCTCGTCGCGCTGTTCGCGCACCTCAAGATCGGGACGCAGGCCTCGGAGATGTCGTTCTCCGTCTCGCTCGACGACGGCCGACTCGAGTACGGGGGCAACAACCTCTCGACCCTCTTCGCCCAGCGCACCAACCTCTTGAACCCGCGCTTTCTGCGCATGCTGCGCGACCTTCTCCGGTTCTACCGCGAGGCGCCGCGCCAGCTCGCGAGCCTGGATGGCATGAGCCTCGGGGACTACCTCGATCGCGACCGCTACGGCCGTGCCTTCCGCGACGACCACCTGCTGCCGATGGCCGCGGCGATCTGGTCGGCGCCGCGCGCGACCCTGCTCGACTTTCCGGCGACGAGCTTCGTGCGCTTTTGCGAGAACCACGGCCTGCTCAAGGTGACGGGGCGCCCGATCTGGCGCGCCGTGACCGGCGGCTCCTCCACCTACATCCCGGCCCTCGCGGTGCCCTTCGAGGACCGCGTCCGGCGCGGCGTGCGCGTCGTCGGCGTCGCGCGCGATGCGCTCGGCGTGACGCTGCGCGCGGCCGACGGCGCGACGGCCCGGCACGATCATGTCGTGCTGGCGACCCATGCCGACACCGCGCTTGCGCTGCTCGACGAACCCAGCGCGAGCGAGCGGGAGCTGCTCGGCGCCTTCCGCTACAGCCGCAACCGTGCCGTCCTGCACCGGGACGCCACGCTGATGCCGAAGCGACGCAAGGTCTGGTCGAGCTGGAACTTCCTCGGCCGCCGCGGCGGCGACGCCGAGGCGCTCTGCGTCACCTACTGGATGAACCGCCTGCAGTCGCTCGCCGGCGCCGACCATTTCGTCACGCTGAACCCGACGCGGACGCCGCGCGACGTCGTCTACGAAACGACCTACGAGCACCCGATCTTCGATCTCGGCGCGCTCGCCGCGCAGCGCCGCCTTTGGTCGCTCCAGGGCCGGGGCAACGTCTGGTTCGCCGGCGCGCATTTCGGCGCCGGCTTCCATGAGGACGGGCTGCAGGCCGGCCTCGCGGTCGCGGAGGCCCTCGGCGGCGTGCGCCGGCCCTGGCAGGTCGACGGCGAATCGAGCCGGATCACGCCGCCGGTCCAGGAGCTCGCCGCGTGAGATCGGCACTCTACACCGGCCTCGTGCACCATCGTCGCTTCGGCCCAAAGCCGCACGCGCTGCGGTACCGCATGACGATGGCGCTGCTCGATCTCGACGAGCTCGATGCGCTGCACGGCAAGCTCAGGTTGTTCTCGCGCAACGCCGCGAACCTGTTCGCCTTCCACGACCGAGACCACCTGCCGAAGGATGCGCGCGCCGGCGCGACGCTTCGCGGCATGGTCGAGGCGCGGCTCGCCGAGGCCGGCATCGCTATCGACGGCGGCGCGATCGCGCTGCTGTCTCTGCCGCGCATCCTCGGCTACGCCTTCAACCCGCTCAGCGTCTACTTCTGCCATCGCCGCGACAGCGCCTTGGCGGCGATCCTCTACGAGGTCAACAACACCTTCGGCCAGCGCCACACCTACGTGATCCCCGTCGCGGACGGCGCGACCGGCGTCGTCCAGCAGGCCTGCGACAAGGTATTCTACGTCTCGCCCTTCCTCGACATGGACATGCGCTACGCGTTTCGCGTCGAGCCGCCGGATGCGCGCGTCGCCATCGCGGTCGACGGCATCCGCGAGGGGCAGCGGATCATCGCCGCCTCGTTTGCCGGCGCGCGGCGCGAGCTGAGCGATGCGGCACTCTTCCGCAGCTTCCTCGCGCATCCCCTCTTGAGCTTTGCCGTAGTCGCCGGCATCCATATCGAGGCGCTTAAGCTTTGGCTGAAGGGGGTGGGACTGCGCGCGCGCCCTGCTCCGCCGGAGCATGCCGCCACGATCGTGCGTCGAGAGGTCTGATGTTGCTTGCCGAGAAAGCCGCCGAAGCTTCCGTCCGGCCGCCGCGCCGGCGACGAGGCTCGCTGCAGGTCAAGCTCGTCGAGCGGATCCTTGCAAATCTCGCCTGCGGCAGCCTGACGATCCGACTGCCCGATGGCAGCGAGGCGCATTATGCGGCCGAGGCCGACGGCCCCCAGGCCGTGCTCGAGATCCATCGCTGGCGCATGCTCTGGCGCACGCTGCTGCGCGGCGACATGGGCTTTGCCGAAGCCTACATCGACGGCGACTGCTCGAGCCCCGACGTCGCCAAGGTCGTCGAGCTCTTCGTGCGCAACGAGGCCGTCCTGGCGCGGATCGCCGGCTTCGCGCCGGTCCACGCGTTGAACCGCCTGATCCATCTGCGCCGCACCAACACGCGCGCCGGCAGCCGTCGCAACATCGTCGCCCACTACGATCTCGGCAACGCGTTCTTCGAGCGCTGGCTCGACTCTGGGATGACCTATTCCTCGGCGCTCTACACCAGCGACGACCAAAGCCTGGAAGAGGCGCAGACCTCGAAGCAGGATCGCGTGCTCGCCGACCTGGCGCTGCGTCCGGGCAAGCGGGTGCTGGAGATCGGCTGCGGCTGGGGCGGTCTCGCCCAGCGCATCCTCGAGGCGGGTTGCAAGGTGACCGGGGTCACGCTCTCGCCCTCGCAGCTCGAGTACGCCGGCCGGCGCCTGACGGCGGGCGGTCACGAGGCCGACCTTCGCCTCGAGGACTACCGCGACGTGAAGGGGACGTTCGACCGCATCGTCTCGATCGAGATGATGGAGGCCGTCGGCCGCTCCTACTGGCCGGCCTACTTCAAGACCATCCGCGAGCGGCTGGCCGCCGACGGCCACGCCGTGCTGCAGGTCATCACGCTCGATGAGACGCGCTACGCCGGCTACAGCGACCAAGTCGACTTCATCCAGCGCTACGTCTTTCCCGGCGGGATGCTGCCGACGCCGACGATCATGCGCGAGCAGGCCGAGGCCGCCGGGCTGGCGCTGAAATCACGCTTCAGCTTCGGCCAAAGCTACGCGCAGACGCTTGCCGAATGGTCGCGCCGCTTTCAGGCCGCGCTGCCGCATATCGAGGCGATGGGCTTCGACAAGCGCTTCCAGCGTTTGTGGACCTACTATCTCGCCTACTGCGAGGGCGGCTTCCGCGCCGGCATCCTCGACGTCGGCCTCTACACGATCGGCCATCCCGAGCCCACACGCTGATGTGATCGGCGGCTCACCGCTCGCCGCGGAAGGTCCAGAACCGGTTGGCGGCGAACGTCCAGGCCATGACGAGACCCGTCGTCACCATCTGCGCCGGCAGGTAGGGCGCGTGCCGGATCTCGACGAAGAGCCGCATGAAGAGCCAGGTCAGCACGAAGGCGACGCCGGCGACGAGCGCGAAGCGCCAGACCGCTTCCCCGTGAGGGCGCTCGCTGCCAAAGGTGTGGCGACGATTGAGCCTGTAGGACAGTATTCCCGCGACGCAGAAGCCGGTCAGCGCCGCCGGCACCGGCGGGACGTGCGCCAGCTGAACCAGGGCGACGAGGATCACGTAATGCAGGGCGGTGCAGACGAGGCCGACCCCGACGAACGAGCGCAATTGGCGTAAAAGCGGGTGATGCGTCAGCGCCACGCGAAGAGCGGAATGCAGATTTGCCAAGGGTTTGCCACCGAAAAGCCAGCAAGTCGTAGCGAAGGGGAGCTTGGCAGTGGCTTTTACGCGATTTGCCATGCGTTCCAAGGAGACTGTTACACCATGCGCCTGAACCTCACCTTCGGCCGGCTCGCCGTCGCCGCAGCCGCCCTCGCCGCCGGCTTCGCCGCGGTGCCCGCTCGCGCCGACGTGGTCGGCGACCTCACCTGCAACATCGCTCCCGGTGTCGGCGCGGTGGTCGTGTCGTCCCGCGATGTCGCCTGCACCTTCCGCACCGCCGGCGGCCCCGCGCAGCTCTACACCGGCAAGATCAACCGCCTCGGCGTCGACATCGGCAACCAGGACTCGGCCGTGCTCACCTATGCCGTGACCGCGCTCGGCACGCCGGCTCCCGGCGCCCTCGCCGGCGAGTTCGTCGGCCCCGGCTTCGGCCTGACGCTCGGCACCGGTGGCGGCCTGAACGCGCTCGTCGGCGGCGGCAACTCGTTCGTCCTGCAGCCGATCTCGGCCACCACCTCGACCGGCACCAACTTCAACGCCGGCGTCGGCGAGCTGCACCTGGTGTTCGCCGGCCTCGAGCCCGGTCCGATGGGCCACCGTCGCCATCATCGTCACCACCGCATGTAACGGCTCGCGCCGAGCCCGATTAGCGGAACCACGAGGCATGTACCGGCCTGCGCCCGGTGCATGCCTCTTGTTTTTCCGGCTTCCTTTGCGGAAGCTTCGCTCCGCTGGTCGTCTCGGTTGCAGAGCCGCCGACACGGCCTTACAGGGAAGGCGAAGAATCGCCATCTCCAAGCCTTCCCCGTGAATTCGCCCTTCCGAGATATGCGTGAGGCGCCATGGTCGAGTCCCACAAGCACGCCAGGATGGTGATCGTCGGCTCCGGGCCGGCGGGCTATACGGCCGCGGTCTACGCGGCGCGCGCGATGCTGAAGCCGATGCTGATCTCGGGCTTCGAGCCCGGCGGCCAGCTGATGATCACCACCGACGTCGAGAACTACCCCGGCTTCGCCGACCCGATCCAAGGGCCCTGGCTTATGGAGCAGATGCGCGCCCAGGCGAGCATGTCGGCACTGAGATGGTGTCCGATCACATCGTCGAGGCCGATCTCTCGCGCCGTCCCTTCACGCTGAAGGGCGACAGCGGCCAGGTCTACACCGCCGACACGCTGGTCATCGCGACGGGCGCCAAGGCCAAGTGGCTCGGCCTCCCGTCGGAGGAGAAATTCAAGGGCTACGGCGTCTCGGCCTGCGCGACCTGCGACGGCTTCTTCTACCGCGGCAAGGACGTCGTTGTGATCGGCGGCGGCAACTCGGCGGTCGAGGAGGCGCTCTACCTCAGCCAGCTCGCCAGCCACGTCACGATCGTCCACCGCCGCGACTCGTTTCGCGCCGAGAAGATCTTGCAGGAGCGGCTGTTCAAGGCCGCCAACGTCGAGGTCATCTGGAACCACGCGATCGACGAGATCCTCGGCACCGACGAACCGCTCGGCGTGACCGGCGTGCGCCTGAAGAGCACCGTGTCGGGCGAGACGCGCGAGATCGCGACGCACGGCGTGTTCGTCGCCATCGGCCACCAGCCGGCGACCGAGCTGTTCCACGAGCAGGTGCAGCTCAAGGAGAACGGCTACATCGCGACCGCGCCGAACTCGACCGTGACCAACATCCCCGGCGTCTTCGCCGCCGGCGACGTCACCGACGACATCTGGCGCCAGGCAGTGACCGCCGCCGGCATGGGCTGCATGGCGGCACTCGAAGCCGACCGCTGGCTCACCTTGCAGGTCGACGACCAGGCGGAGGCGCGCGCCGCCGCCGAATAGCGGACGGGCGCCGGAGACGACGATGGACTGGGACAAGCTGCGCATCTTCCACGCGGCGGCAGAGGCCGGCTCCTTCACCCATGCGGGTGACTCGCTGAACCTCAGCCAGTCGGCTGTGAGCCGACAGGTCAGCGCGCTCGAGCGCGACCTGCAGACGCCACTCTTCCACCGCCATGCGCGCGGGCTGATGCTCACCGAGCAAGGCGAGGAGCTGTTCCGCACCGTCCAGGAGGTCATCTCCAAGCTCGACGCGACCCGCTCGCGTCTCACCGACAGCCGCGAGCGGCCGAACGGCGAGCTGCGCATCACGACGAACCTCGGCTTCGGCACCGGCTGGCTGACGCCGCGGCTCAAGGGCTTCCTCGACGCCTATCCCGACGTGAAGGTGCGGCTCATCCTCACCGACGACGATCTCGATCTCGGCATGCGCGAGGCGGACATCGCGATCCGCCTGCGCGAGCCGGAGCAGCCCGACCTGATCCGTCGCCGGCTGCTGACGATCTCGTATCACCTGTTCGCGTCGCCGGACTACATCAAGGCGCACGGCCAGCCGCAGACGCTGGCCGACCTCGACCAGCATCGCCTGCTCGGGCTCAGCGCTGCGGGCGTCTCGCCGCTGCTCGACAATCTCAATGCCCACCTGACGCTCGAGCGCGGCGCAAAGAACCCGCGCCAGACGTCGTTCACGGTGAACAACATCCCGGCGCTGTACCGGGCGGTCAACGAAGGGCTCGGGATTGCGACGCTGCCGGATTATCTCGTCGGCACGGACTCGCCGCTGGTCATCCTCATGCCGCAGATCGTGACGCCGGAGCTCGACGTCTATTTCGTCTACGCCGAGGAAATGAAGAACGTCGCGCGCGTGCAGGTCTTCCGCGAATATCTCGTCGAGGTCGCGCGACGCTGGCGTAGCTAGAGGCCGGCGGCGCTCGGCTCCGGGCGCGTGTGCTCGGTGGCCGTGAGCGCCGAGAGCGCAAGCCGCACAAGCTCGACCTGGCTGTGCGTCTCGGTCTGCGCGAAGGCCGCCTTGAGCTGGCACCGCACCGTCTCGAGCGAGAGCCCGGCCTCCTCAGCGTAGTCGCGCAGGCTCTGGCCGTTGAGCAGAGCGGCGATGACGCGCGAGGGCGCGCGCGGCAGCTGCAGCAAGGCTCCGATGAGGTCGGCGGTCGGGCGCTGACGGCGTGCAGGGTCGTGGATAGAGAAAAGCACGCCGATGCCATCGATGGGTCCGAACCCGCCGGGCAGCCGCGACACCAGAACGATATAGGACGGTGCGCCGGAGGGGCGTGGCACGTGGACGTAACCACCCGCGCCACCGCGAACGACGTCATACTCGAAGCGCGCCAGGCGCTTGGCCGCCGCGCCGTCCATCACGACCGGGCGCCCGTGCCTGTCGAGCGAGAGGCCGTCCCCGCCCAGGAGCTGTGCCGCCTTGTTCACGAAGAGCGTGGTGCCGCGATGGGTCCCGATAAGGCCCGTGTCCTTGGCATCGATCAGCGCCTCGAACGAGTCGTGACGGGCGCGCAGCATGGAGAAGTTGCGGCGCAGCTGAAGCGTGCGGGCGAGGTGCGGGGTCAGCCGTTCGAGCAGCGCGATGTCGCCGTTGTCGTAGCGCGGGCGATGGCGCGCCTGATGGATGCCGACGAGCGAGAAGCGGCCGGCGTCGAGATGCAGCGGGCTGCCCATCGAGTGATCGAGGCCGGCGGGGCTGAGATATTCGTTGAGGAACGCCGACTTGCGCAGCTCGCGCTCCGAGAACATGCGATCGCTGGTCGATGCGGTGCAGACGCGCAGCACCGAGAAGGCGCGCGGCGCCGGATCGCGACCGGAGATCTCCGCATAGCGCGTGAGCTGAGCTGAATCGACCTTTCCGCTGCCGACCATCCAGCGGCCCGACACGTGGTCCACCTCGCCGAGGCAGGCGGAGGGGCTGTCGAAATAGTCCGCGAGCGCCGTCACGGCCTGCTGCAGCATGCCGTCGTCCTGGACGCTCTCGTAAAACGCCGCAACGACGGCGGACTCGGTCATCGCTCTCATGGCGCACCATAAGGCTTCCGCACCTGACGATGGTGCGCCGCCGGACTATCTTGTCAAACGAAGCCTGCCACAAGCAACAGTCGACACGACTTTAGTTGAAACCCGACGACGCAAAGTGGCAGCGTGTTGCGCTATTGCAACGCGGGGTTGCGCGATGGTTTCGTTTTTAACTTTTCGGACCGGTGGCGCGGCTAGACCGCTTGGCCCGCGGCCATCTCTGCGAGGATCGCCGCGGCGGCGCCACGCGGATCGTCGGCCCTGGTGATCGGGCGGCCGATCACCAGGTGATCGGCGCCAGCGGCCAGGGCCGCGGCGGGCGTCATCACGCGCTTCTGGTCGCCAGCGGCGGCGCCCGCGGGGCGAATGCCGGGCGTCACGAGCTTCAGCTTCGCGCCGACGCGCCGCCGCATTGCCGCGACCTCCTCGGCCGAAAGGATCAGCCCGTCGATGCCGGCCTCGACGGCTTGGTCGGCGCGTCGCGCGACGAGGTCGCGCACGCCGATGGAATAGCCGGCCGATTCGAGATCGGCGTCGTCGTAGGACGTCATCACGGTGACGCCGAGCACGCCCGGGCCGTCATCGCCGACGCCGGCCTTGGCAGCCCGCATCGTCTGCGGAAAGGCATGCACGGTGAGGAAGGTCGCGCCGAGCCGGGCCACTTGCTTTGCAGCGCGCTCGACGGTCGCGGGGATGTCGTGCAGCTTGAGATCGAGAAAGACCTTCTTGCCCTCGCCGATCAGCCGTTCGGCCAGCGGCAGACCGCCGCCATAGGCGAGCTCCAGCCCGATCTTGTAGAACGAGACCGTGTCGCCCAGCGTCGCGACAAGGCGCGAGGCGTCCTCGGGCGTCGGCAGGTCGAGGGCGACGATCAGCTTGTCGGACATTCAGCGCCTCTCTTGCCAGGCCAGGCCGCGTCGGCGACCTCAGTCCCCGAGCGGCGCCGCCAGATCGTCGCGACGTCGGCGGAACAGCCTGCGCTCGCCGGTAGGACGAAAACGCGCCGGGCGGAAGATCGGCTCGCCACTGCGCTCATGCAAGCCGACGTCGCCTCGCACCTCGATCGAGCGGGCGCCGAGGTCCCCCTTGCGGCGATAGACCCAGACGCGCGCCGGCGGCAAGTTCAGCCAGATCGGCGGCGAGACCTCGGCATCATAGGCGGCAGCCGCGCTGCGCGGCACCGGCGACGCCATGCCGTAGGTGAACTGCACGAAGGTGCCGCCCGGCGCCATCAGCTCGAATGCGTTGGCGATGAGCGCAAGGCGCTCGGTCTCGGGCTTGTTCAGGAGCGGCAGGCTCGACACGACGGACACGGCGGGCGCCGTCAGCACGCTCGCCAGCGTCTCGTCGAGCCGGTAGGCGTCCCCCTGGACGACATGAACGCCGGGAAAGCGCTTGCGCAGCAGCCGGCAGAAAGCGCTGTCGAACTCGACGAGGACGAGGCGGCGCGGCGCCACCCCGCGCTTCAGAAGCGCCTCGGTGATCGGGCCGGTGCCGGGTCCGAGCTCGACGATCGGCCCGTCGCCGATCGGATCGACGGCTCGCGCCATCATCCTGGCGAGGAAGCGCCCAGACGGCGATACGGCGCCGGTCAGGATTGGATTGTCGAGCCAGGTCTTGATGAAGCGGGCCTCGTCGGCGAGGCGATCTTCGAGGCGGGGCTTGCCGGCTCGGGACTTGGCGAGACGCTGGCGAGCCGGGCTCGGAAACTGGCTAGGCAAGCGTCTGCACCTCGAGCATCTCAAACCGCTTTCTTGGCGCGGACCCTCGGGTTGCTTCGCGCCGCGTCACTCTGCCGTTTATTCTTGCGTCGTCAAGAAAGCGTCACAGCCGCCAAGGGTTCCGCGCGCTCAGTTCAGCTCCTCCGGTAGCACCGGGATCGGCAGGATAGGGACGCCGTCCTCGAGGAGGCCGCGCGCCTCTTGCGGCGTGGCTTGGCCGTGGATGGGGCGCGTGGGGATCTCGCCGTCGTGCATCTGGCGCGCCTGCTCTGGAAAGCGGCTGCCGACGTCCTCGCCCTGGGCGAGGATCTTGCTCCGCAGCTCGCGCAAGGCGGCGCGCAGCGCCTGCTGGCGATCATCGAGCAGCGCCACGGCCCCCGGCGCGCCGGGCTGCTCCGGCGCGACAATCTCCCGCCGGCCCGCGGCGCCAACCACGGCGGGCGCCATGATCGACTTCGCCACCCGATCGGTCCCGCACGCGGGGCACGACAGAAGGCCGGCATCGACCTGGGTGTCAAAGGACGAGCTGTCGCGAAACCAGGATTCGAAGTGGTGGTCGTTGGCGCAGGCGAGCTGATACCGGATCATGATGTTCAGGCAGCCTCGCCCTTCAGCATGGCGTCGAGCTTGCCGGCCTGCTCGAGCGCGTAGAGCTCGGTGCAGCCGCCGACGTGCGCGCCGCCGATGAAGATCTGCGGCACGCTGGTCAGGCCGCCGGCCCGCGCGGTCATCGCGGCCCGACCCTCGCGATCGCCGTCGACCTTGATCTCGTTGTAGGGAACGCCCTTCTCGCCGAGCAGCCGCTTCGCCCCGAGGCAGTAGGGGCAGTACATGGTCGTGTAGATCGTGATCTCCGGCATCGCCATGTCAGGCGCTCTCCTCGGTGTGGCAGGACGGATATGGCAATCCGCGGGCCGCCTGTCACCCCGGCGTCACGCACCGTGCACGACACGGGCGAAGACGAGCACGTCGACCCGCCGCGCCCCGCCGCGCAGCAGCGCCCGCGAGGCGGCGTTGACCGTGGCGCCCGAGGTCAGCACGTCGTCGACCAGAACGACGGCGCGGCCGTCCACGCCGATCGCCCGCTCCGGCTTGACCTTGAAGGCGCCCTCGACGTTGAGCGCCCGCTGGCTCTTGGTCATGCCGACCTGCGGCGGGGTCGGCTTCACGCGCACCAGCGCCTCGACATCGACCGGCACGCCGCACGTCAACGACACGGCATCGGCCAGCAGCACGGACTGGTTGAAGCGGCGCCAGGCAAGCCGTCGCGGATGCAGCGGGATCGGCACCAGCACGTCGGCTTCGACGAGGATTTCGTCGCCGGCTCGCGCCATCCACTGGCCCATCGTCTTGGCGAGCTCGAGCCGATCGCCATACTTCAGCCGCTGCACGAGGCGCCGCGCCGGGCCGTCGTCGTAGCGCGCCACGGCCCGCGCCCGCGCATAGACTGGAGGGGCGGCGATCGCCTCCGGCGACACGAGCCCGTCGCCCATGTCGGCCGCGAAGGGGGTCCCGAGCCGCTCGCAGAACGGCCGCTCGATGAAGCGCATCGCCGACCAGCAGGCGGGACAGAGCGCGTCGGTCGCCGCGGTCGCCTTGCGGCAGGCGAGGCAGCTCGGCGGGTAGACGAGATCGACGAGGGCACGCGCGGACACACGCGCCCATCGCCGCGCCGATGCGCGAGGCGCAGGCGACCGACCGCTGCGTTCGACCTTCATCATGCGGGATAGGCTAGCACGCCTGGCGGCAAGCGAAGAAAGCAGCCATCAGACAGGTTCAGGCGGGTTTCAATAATAAGAAGTCGGGAAAAAGTCCTATATCGAAAAGTACGAATGTTCCTGAAGTCTTGTAGGACTGGCATAAACTTGCAGCATTCGTGCAACGCTGTCGTACAGCATTGCATCGATGGAGCTTTGTCTCTTGGCTTTTGTCGGCGCGGCGCAAACAATGAGGAAATATGGAGGCGGGCGCGGCCGACGAGCGGCGGCGCTCCTGGGGGACTTATGAAGATCGACACGCGCACGGCTGTGGCGGGGGCCACGCTGATCTTGGCGGCGGGGCCGCTGGCGGCCGGCGCGGTGCGTGCGCAGAGCACCATCAACCTGCCGGAGATCGAGATCTCGCAAACGCCGGTGCCGACGAGCGCCAACGCAGGGCTCGACGTCAACAAGGTGCCGGCCGACGTCTCGACCGTCACGGCGCACGACTTCGAGGTGCAGTACAAGCCGTCGGTCGCCGACGCGATCACCGCGCGCGTCCCGGGCGCCATCGCCATCAACGTCGACGGCAGCGACCTCTCGCCCGACCTCTTCTATCGCGGCTTCGACGTGTCGCGCATCTCGGGCACGTCGCAGGGGCTCGCCGTCTACGAGAACGGCGTCCGCATCAACGAAGCCTTCGGCGATCTCGTCAACCTCGACCTGATCCCGCCGATCGCCATCGCGCGCTCCGACATCTACACGAACAACCCGATCTTCGGTCTCAACGCGCTCGGCGGCGCGATCAACTTCACGACGAAGAACGGCTTCAACTTCCACGGCGGCGATTTCACGATCCTCGGCGGCTCGTACGGCCGCGTCAACGGCTACGGCGAGTACGGCAAGCAGAGCGGCAACTACTCGTTCTACGTCGCCTTCGACGGCTATCGCGACGGCGGCTACCGGCCGTTCGGCGCGCAGAACGCGCAGCGCGTGCTCGCCGACCTCGGCTACAGGTCGCAGGATTCGGAGATGCACCTCATCGGCCAGTATGGCCGCTCGCTCCTCGGCGTGCAGGGCGTGACCCCGCAGGTGCTGGTCAACAAGCAGTACAACTCGGTGTTCACGTCGCCGCAGACGACGGAAAACTCCGCCGGCCTCGTCCAGCTGACCGGGAGCTACGACGTCGGCAAGCATTGGACGCTCGGCTCGAATTTCTACGTCCGCCAGTTCGACCAGTACCACGTCGACGGCAACGACGCCGATGTCGAGGATTGCGGCGGTCGCCTGCGCGGCACGCTGTGCCTGCCTGCCGACAACGCACCGGCCAACGCGACGAAGAACCAGCGCGTCTTCCTCGACCAGGCCGGCAACCCGATCGCCTCGCTGCGCGGCCGCACCGATGACACCGCCTACGGCACGACGGCGCAGACCGCCACCCACACGACGAGCGAAGGCGCGCAGCTGCAGGCCGTCAACAAGGACACCTACTACGGCCACGACAACTACTTCGTCGCGGGCGCCAGCGTCGACAATTCGGATACCCACTTCTCGTCGACGACATCGCTCGGCCTCCTGAACAGCGCCTTCCAGAACCAGTTCTTCGGCGTGCCCGGCGCCGGCGACATCATCAACACGCGCGGCAACGTCGGCTTCAACTCGAGCTTCGTCTCGTCGAACGCCACCTATTTCGGCGTCTTCGCGCTCGACACGTTCAACGTGACGAAGGCCCTAGCGGTGACGGCCGGCGCGCGCTTCAACGTCGCCAACATCTCGCTGACCGACCTCAGCGGCTCGAATGCCAACCTCGACTCGATGCACAACTACGATCGCATCAACCCGGTGTTCGGCCTGACCTACACATTCTCGCCGGCGCTCACCGTCTACGGCGGCTACTCGGAGGCCAACCGCGCGCCGACGCCGCTCGAGAGCGAGTGCTCGAACAAGTTCCAGCCCTGCATCCTCGAGACGGCGCTGGTGTCGGACCCGCCGCTGAAGCAGGTCGTGTCGCACACCTGGGAAGGCGGCGTCCGCGGCCTGGCGCCGTTGCCGGCGAGCGTCGGCGGCGGCCTCGCGTACAAGGCCGGCTACTTCCGCACCGAGAGCGACAACGACATCGTCAGCGAGCCGAGCGCTCTCTCGGGCCAGGGCTTCTTCGTCAATGCGCCGGAGACGCTGCGCCAGGGCGTCGAGGCCGGCGTGATGTACGACCACGGCCCCTGGGAGTTCTACGCCAACTACGCCTACATCGACGCGCGCTACGAGTTCGCCGCCAAGTTCGCCTCGCCGAACAACCCGATGGCCAACGCCAACGGTAACATCTTCGTGCGCCCCGGCGACGTAATCCCGGGCATCCCCTCCCAGCTCGGCAAGATCGGGCTCGAGTATCACGTCACGCCGAAGTGGATCCTCGGCGCCGACACGATCCTCGTCGGCAGCCAGTACTTCGTCGGCGACGACGCCAACCAGAACCCGAAGCTGCCCTTCTACAACGTGCTGAACTTCCACACGTCGTACCAGATCACCAACTCGATCCAGGTGATCGGCATCATAAACAACGTCACCAACCGCCGCTACGCGACCTACGGCACCTACTACGACACCGGGACCAGTGCGACGAACGTCAGCCCAACGCTCGCTGCCAACGACCGCCCCGGCGGCAATGCCGATGCCGTCACCGTGGCCCAGCCGCTCTCGGTCTACGGTGGCGTGAAGGTGAGCTTCTAGGCCGCAGCACGGCGCCGCTCGACCGGCCGCCGGGACCTTTCTCGGCGGCCGGTTTTCGTGCGCGGCGCGACGAGCCGCTTCGGTCGCCGCCCCCGGCCCCATATGAAGGGGCATGACCTCTCCGACCGCGATCTTCGACACCGCCCTCGCAAGACGCAGGCTCGCGCGCGCCTCGGCAACCGGCGCGCCGGCGGACTTCCTGCTCGCCTACGCCGCCGAAGAAGTCGCGGAGCGGCTGGCGACGATCAAGCGGACGTTCCTCCGCATCGCCGACGTCGGGACGCCGGGGCCGCACCTCGCGGCGATGCTGGCGGCCCGCGATCCGGCTGCGACCGTCGTTCGCGTCGCGCCGCTTGCCGGGGCGGCTCGCGCGCCGGGATCGATCGAGGTCGTCGGCAGCGGCGAGGCGTTGCCGCTGGCCGAGGGGCACGTCGATCTCGTCGTTTCCGCCCTCGCGCTGCAAGGGGCCAACGACCTGCCCGGCGCTCTCGTGCAGATCCGGCGGGCGCTGGTGGCGGACGGCCTGTTCCTCGGCGCAATCGTCGGTGGCCAAACCTTGCATGAGCTGCGCAGCGTGCTCACCGAAGCCGAGGCGGAGATCACCGGGGGCGCCAGCCCGCGCGTCGCGCCCTTCGCCGACGTGCGCGACATGGGCGGCCTGCTGCAGCGCGCCGGCTTCGCCCTGCCCGTCGCGGATGCCGAGGCGTTGACCGTCCGCTACGACAACCTCTTCGCACTGATGGCCGACCTGCGGGCGATGGGCGCAACGAGCACGCTCGTGGCGCGCGATCGCCGGCCGGCAAGGCGCGCCATGTTCCTGCGCGCGGCGGAGCTCTACGCGGCGCGTTTCGCCGATGCGGATGGGCGCATCCGCGCGACCTTCGAGATCGTCTCGCTCGCCGGCTGGGCGCCGCATGAAAGCCAGCAGAAGCCAGCGCGCCGCGGCTCCGGCACCGTCAGCCTTGCGGACGCGCTGCGCGATCGGACCGACGGCCTCTTGTGACCTAACGGCTGCCCTCCGGTCGGCGCCGCCAGCTATAGACGAAAGCCGAAATCGGCCGCAGTTTCGACTGGCGCGCGCGGCGTGGCGGCCGCTGTAGCTCGCGCTTTTCCGAACAGTCCTTACTTGTTCATTTGACGTCCAACGACCGCGGTGGGGTGTCTCTCCCCTGAGGCGCCAGACGAGCGCCTCGGTCTTATGGCGAGGGCGAATTGCGCTCGGCCTTCCGGTGTGGTCTTCCGGCCTGAAAAGCGGGAGGACGAATGACGGAAGTCGCGGAGCAGACCATCAAGACCCGAGTGCCGGCGCGGCTCGACGCGCTCGAATGGGGCCGCTTCCACACGCTCGTCATCGCCGCGCTCGGGATCACCTGGATCCTCGACGGGCTGGAGGTCACCTTCGCCGGGTTGATCTCCGGCGCGCTCAAGGCCGACCACTCGCTGCATTTCAGCGATTTCGAGATCGGTCTCGCCAACTCGTTCTACCTGGCGGGCGCGGTGATCGGCGCCCTCGGGTTCGGCTGGGCTACGGATCGGCTCGGGCGGCGCGTGCTGTTCTTCTTCACGCTCGGCCTCTACCTCGTGGCCACGGCGGCCACCGCCTTCTCCTGGAATCTGTGGAGCTTCTGCCTCTTCCGGTTCCTCACCGGCGGCGGCATCGGCGGCGAATATTCGGCGGTCAACTCGACGATCCAGGAATTCATCCCCGCCCGGTTTCGCGGCCGCACCGATCTCGCCATCAACGGCTCGTTCTGGATAGGCGGGGCGATCGGCGCCGCCGCCTCGCTGGTCTTTCTCGATCCCGCGATCATCCCCGCGCAATACGGCTGGCGGTCGGTCTTCTTCGTTGGCTCGGTGCTCTCGATCGGCATCATCTTCCTGCGCACCTTCATCCCCGAGAGCCCGCGCTGGCTGGTCATCCACGGCCGCGAGAAGCAGGCCGAGGCGGTGATGGGCGACATCGAGGCTCACATGAAGGAGCACGGCGGCAAGGTGGCGTCGCCGGACGAGCTGAAGCCGATGACCATCCATGCGCGCGACCACACGCCGCTCGCGATCGTGTTCAAGACGATCTTCGTGAAGAACCGCGACCGCGCGATCGTCGGCCTGGCGCTGATGGCAGCGCAGGCGTTCTTTTACAACGCGATCTTCTTCACCTTCGCGCAGGTGCTCGACACCTATTACCACGTCGCGGTGAAGAACACCGGCTGGTACATGCTGCCGTTCGCGATCGGCAACGCCTTCGGCCCGCTCGTGCTGGGGCCGCTGTTCGACAAGATCGGCCGCAAGCCGATGATCGCTTTCACCTACGCGATCTCCGGCGTGCTGCTGGTCGTCTCCGGCTGGCTGTTTGCGACCGGCCGGCTGACGGCGACCGAGCAGGTCGTCGCCTGGTCGACGATCTTCTTCTTCGCCTCGTCGGCGGCCGGCGCCGCCTATCTCACGGTGTCCGAGGTGTTCCCCGTCGAGATCCGCGCGTTGGCGATCGCGATCTTCTATGCCTTCGGCACGGCGATCGGCGGCGTCGCCGGCCCGCTCGCCTTTGGCTGGCTGATCGGCACCGGCGACAAGTGGATGCTGTTCTGGGGCTACGTCTTCGCCGCCGCGCTGATGATCGGCGCCGCCGTTCTCGAGGCGGTCTGGGGCGTCGCGGCGGAGGGCAAGAGCCTCGAGGACGTGTCGGAGCCGTTGTCGGCGGCGGCGTGAGGCCTGATCAGGCGGCGCTGCGCCGCTGGGTCGCTAAATGCTCGGCGAGGCAGTCGATCGCCTCGCCGACGGCCCGCCCGAGCGTGTCGCGCGCCTCACGCGCGCTTCCCGCATCCGACTCGAGCACGGCGCGACAGCAGCGCGTCACCTCGAGGAAGCCGAGCATGCCGCCTGTCGAGGCGACATCGTGAGCAAGCCTCTGTAGCGCTTCGTCCTCGCCGTCCCGCGCGAGAACGCCGAGCGCGGTGAACTGGTCGCCGAGGTTGACGAGAAAGCCGCGCATGCGCTCGGCGCCGAGACGCGACACCCATTCCTCGTAATGCTCGCGCTGCCAGCTTTCCGGGCGGCAGACGTCGCGCTCGACGGTGCCGAGCACTGCACGCCGGGTAACGGGCCGCACCAGATGAGCCGCGCTGCCGACGCGCGCCGCGCGCGACCGCGCGTCCGCTTGACCAGGCGAGGATTTGGCTGCGAGGCGCATGTCACTCCGTCGTCGGATTGCCGCCGACGTCTGGTCGCCCTCAGGGTCGGGCGTCGCCGGAGAGCTAAAGCGTCTCGAGGCTTAAGAAACGGTTAACCAAACGCTCAAACGGCCGTGATCGCCGAGTCGCGGCCGCGGCGAGGCTCGCCGCGGCGCGCAAAACCTCAGTTCGACGCGGTGGACACGCGCAGCTGCGAGGTGATCTGCGAGTTGTCGGAGCCGCGCAACTCCATCTTCACGAGGCCGTCCTCGTCGAACCAGAGGTCGCGCGGGAAGGCGCCGGTGAGCTTCACGTGGTTGAGCTGGCGCGGCACGCCGTTCACCTCGACCGTCTCGTCGCCGAGGTCCTGCACGCCGACCGCCATGCGCTTGCCGTTGGCGGGATCGAAGATCTGCTTCTGCTTGGACACCTCGGCGCCCCACAGGCTCGCCGGCTGCGTGCTCTTCGGCGCGGTCGTCGACGTGCCGTCGACGTCGAGCGCGATCTTGCCCTCGCTCTGCGTCGCGGCGATCGTGTGATCCTTGCCGTTGTCGTCGGTCTTCGACTTGAAGGAGACGAGCTGCGTGCCCTTCCAGGTCCCGGCCTCGGAATGGTCGTAGCGGTAGGCCGTGATGAAGGCGACCTTGACGATGATGTGGGTGTTCACCTTGACGCTGGTCGCGTCGCCCTGGCGCGAAATGTCGAACGTGTCGGTGCCGATCTTCGAGCCCTCGCGCATGATGTCGAAGACGCGATGCACGTGCTTCTGCGGTGCGACCGAGCCTGCGAAGGCCGGCGAGACGAGGAGGGCGGCAAGCGATAGACCGGCGAGTCGAACGTTCATCGGGGGACCCCTTCGTGGCTTTGGCGCATCGTTGTCGCCGCCGAACAAGACGGCAATGTGGGCTCGCGATGGCGCCGATGGGCCGGACGGCGTCCGGCCGTGCCTGGCGATCTAAGGGGCCGAAGGTTAAAAATTTACCTTAACGCGGCGTGTCTTCACGCCTGCACCTGCCCCATCGCGCGGGTCGGCAACCCGATGCGCGCAAGCACCTCCTCGCGCGAGCGACCCTCCTGGCGGAAGGTGCGCAGCGACTTGGCCCGCAGGCTCTTGGCCAGCTTCTGCCCCGCGGCGTCCCGCAACAGGCGATGGTGGTGGTAGGATGGCGCCGGCAGGTCGAGCAGGTCCTGCAGGAGGCGATGCAGGCTCGTCGCCTGAAACAGGTCCTCGCCGCGCACCACGTCGGTGACGCCCTGGGCCGCGTCGTCGATCACCACGGCGATATGGTAGCTCGTCGCGATGTCGCGGCGGGCGAGCACGGCGTCGCCCCAGATCGACGGCGAGGCCGCGTGGTCGTGCGGGCGACCGCTCTCGCGGTACTCGCTCCATGTCAGGTCGCGGTCGACGAGACGCAAGGCACGATCCATGTCGAGGCGGTAGCTCGCCTTCTCGCCGGCGGCGAGACGGCGGTCGCGCTCCTTCTGCGACAGGTGCTTGCAGGTGCCGGCATAGAGCGGCGTGCCGTCGGGATCGGTGGGCCACGAGGGCCGTGGCGCGACCACCGACATGATGTCGCCGCGCGAGCAGAAGCAGGGATAGACGAGGCCGCGCCGCTCGAGGCTGTCGAGCGCCGCCGCATAGGCTTTGAGATGCTCGGACTGCCGGCGCAGCGGCGTCTCCCAGGCAAAGCCGAGCCACGTCAGGTCGTCGCAGATCGAGGCCTCGAACTCCGGGCGGCAGCGCGTCGTGTCGATGTCCTCCATGCGCATCAGCTGGCGGCCGCCGGTCTCGCGCGCGATGAGCTGGTTCATCAACGCGGAATAGGCGTGGCCGAGATGCAGGTGCCCGTTTGGGGAGGGGGCGAAGCGCGTGACGGTCCGGTTGAACGTGGTGGTCATGGGCATCCAGGCTGGGGCGGCCAACTCGCCTCGCCCGCATATGGTGCGTCGGCGCTCCGACGACTATTCTAGCGTCGCGGGTCTCGTTGGGAAGGATCGCGCGGGGAGACCGGGACTTGGCGGCGCGACGCGGGACGAAACGGAAGGCGGCCGATGCGGCCCATCCCGTTATCCTCGCGGACCAGACGGTGTTCGACAGCGCCTTGGCGGCTCTTGCCGTCATCGATCCCGACCTCGTCGCGACCACCGTCGCCGACCGGCCGAACCCCGCGCTGCGGCGTCGTGCCGCCGGCTTCGAAGGTCTCGTCGGCATCGTCGTCGCGCAGCAGGTCTCGACGGCGTCCGCCGCTGCGATCTTCGGACGCCTACAGGCGAGGCTCGGCGCGCTCGATGCGGCCCGCGTGCACGCGACGAGCGACGAGGACCTCAAGCTCTGCGGCCTGTCGATGCCGAAGCTCAAGACGTTGCGCGCGATCGCCGAGGCGCAGACATCCGGTCAGCTCGACTTTGCAAGGCTCGCCACCATGGATGCGGAGGTGGCGTATGCCGCGCTCTGCGCGCTTCGCGGCATCGGGCCATGGACCGCCGACGTGTTCCTGCTCTTCTGCCTCGGTCACGCGGATGCCTGGCCTGCCGGCGACCTCGCCTTGCAAGAGGCGGCGAAGCTGGTGCTCGGCCTCGACGCCCGGCCCGACACGAAGGCGATGAGCGAGATCGGCGAGCGCTGGCGCCCGCTCAGAGGGGTCGCCGCGCACTGCCTTTGGGCCTATTACAGCGCCACGCGCAAGGCGCGGACCACGCTCGACGCGCCGGTGCCGGACGCCGAGACCAAGGAAGCAGGGTGATGGCAGACCTCGATGGACCGCGCCTCGGCGCCAAGAACGCCACGGCAGGCGGCGCGGTGAAGCAGCTCGTCGTGCTGCTGCACGGCTACGGCGCCGACGGCAAGGACCTGATCGAGATCGGCCGGCAGTGGCAGCCGCTGCTGCCCGACGCGGCGTTCGTCGCGCCGAACGCGCCGGAACCCTGCGCGCAGGCGCCGATGGGACGACAATGGTTTTCGCTGACCACGCGCGATCCGGAGGAGCGCTGGGTCGGCGTCAACAAGGCGCAGCCGGTGCTCGACGCCTTCCTCGACGGCGAGCTGGCCAAGCACGGGCTCGGCGACGACAAGCTGGCGCTGGTCGGCTTCAGCCAGGGCACGATGATGGCGCTGCACGTCGGCCTGCGCCGCCGCCGCTCGCCGGCGGCGATCGTCGGCTTCTCGGGCACGCTGGTCGGGCCGGAGCATCTTGTGCCGCCGCCGACGTCGCCGCCCATCCTGCTGACCCACGGCTCGAACGACGAGGTCATCCCGGCCGACGCGATGTTCATCGCCGCAGAGGACCTCGCCGAGGTCGGCGTGCCGTCGCAATGGCATATCTCGGCCGGCGTCGGCCACGGCATCGACGCCGCGGCGATGACGCATGCCGGCCTGTTCCTGGCGAAGGCTTTTGGGCTCAGGACGGCGGGCTCCGTGCCGCCGCCGTCGCCGGGACGCTAAGAATACCCTCTAGCGCGGGTCTTCGTCGGTCGCGACCGCAGCCCGTGCCGTGGCGGCGCGCGCGGGCCGCTCCGCGGTGCGACGTGGCTTGCGCTCGGCAACAACGGCGGCGGCGGGCCGCGCCTCCCCCTTGAGCGCCGCCGTGACGGCGCGGGCGTAGCCGTAGATATCCTCGCGCTGCACCACCTTGCCGGTCTCGGCGTCGGCGGTCGCGGTGAAGTACATGATGTGGATCGGCAGCGGCTTCGGCAGGTTCACGTAGCGCTCGCTGTCGCCGATCATCTTCTCGAGCCGCTTCTGGCTCCACACGACCTTGCCGCCCTCGGGCACCCCGTCGTTCAGCACGCTGAAGGCGAAGTCGAAGGGCTGGTCGACGCGCACGCAGCCGTGGCTGAACGCCCGCTTCGACGCCGAGAACAGCGACTTCGACGGCGTGTCGTGCAGATAGACCGAGAAGTCGTTCGGGAACATGAACTTGATCTGGCCGAGGGCATTCTTCGGCCCCGACGGCTGCTTCACCGTGAGCTGGCCGTGGTTGTAGGACACCTCGAAGCCGCGCAGGCCGCCACCGCGATCGATCTTCGCCATCATCTCCTTCTTGATGATGGACTGCGGCACGTTCCACACTGGATTGACGATTGCGTATTTCATCGTGTTCGAGAAGATCGGCGTCGGCGTGTCGGGCTTGCCGACCACGACGCGGTTCGTCGCAACCGGCTCGCCATCGTGGAAGACGGTGACGACGTAGGCCGGCACGTCGACCTCGATGCGGTCGCTGCCGAGGTCGCGCGGCATCCAGCGCCACATCTCCATGTTCGCGACGAGCGCGCCCTCGAGAGACGAGCCCTTGCCGGCACCCGACAGCGAGGCGGCGGTGGCGGTGTCGAGGCGGCCAGAGACGCGCAGCCCGTTGGAGCGCTGGTAGGCCGAGACCGCCTCCGCCAGCTCCATGTCGTACTCGTCGGCATCGGCCACGAGGTCGAGCGCCATCACGCCGAGGCGGGCGCGCAGCAGCGGCACCCGGGCATCGTGCATGCCGATCCGCAGCACCGGACCCGCCGGGATCGGCGTCGTCGCTGGCGCGCGGGCGCCATGCAGCGACGCGAGCCTGTCGCGTAGCGCGGCATATCGCGGATCTACGGGGTTGAGGGCGGCCAGCCTGTCCCCGGCCGCCGAACCGGCTGCGGCGACATCGTCGAGCACCTTGGCGGGGTCGGCGAGCTGTGGGCGCGCGCCGATCAGCGGGCTGATGACCCGCGGGTCGACGCGAGCGCCGGTGGCCTGGCGCGAGTAGGCGACCACCGCCTCCGTCATCGCGATCTCGCTCCACGCGACCTCGTCCTCCGTTCCCTTGGCGACCACCTTGGCCGGGATGTCGGCGACGCCGAGCGCGTCGTCGCCGGCCTTGGCGAGCCTCGCCAGCACCGGGTCGACCGCGGCGATCGCTGCACCGTTCCCGGACCAAAGCGGCTGGTACTTGCGCGCCGCGTAGTAGGCGGCGATGGCGGCGCGCTCCTTGCGCCGCTCGACGGCCTCGAAGCCGCGGATTTCGGCCGCGCCGCGCTTGTCGAGCGCCGCCTTGATCGCCGCCGGCAGCGGCGCCAGCGGCACGACTTGCGCGGCCGCGGGTTCGGGCGCCTTGCCCGGCTCCGCGGGCTTGGCTGTGTCCAGCGGATCCTGGGAAGGTGCCGGGACGGCCGGCTTCACGACCGTATCCGGATCGTCGAGCTTCGATACGGTCTTGCCGTCGCCGCGCTTGCCGGTCTCCGCCTGGGGCTGCGCCGGCGCGGCATGGCCGGGAGACCAGTCCGAAGGCTCGATCGTCAGGCTCGCCTTCGCCATGGGCACGGTGGCGGGCGTCGGCGCGGCTGGAGCTGCAGCGGCCGGCATGTCCGGCTTCACCGGAATGTTCGAGGTCGCCGCCGGATCGGCGTTCGCGAAGAGATCGATGTCCTGCGCCCGAGCCAGCGTCGCCCCGCTCGCGAGGAGCACGGCCGCCGACAAGGTCGCGTGTAGCCAACGCACGCGCATCGAATCCCCCGAGCGGCCGAGCCGCCGTCCTTTACGTTAGAATCCGGCCGCAGGCGCCCGAAATCAATTCCACGTGGCCCTCGCAATGCACCACGAGCGGCATTCCGCCCCGGGCGTGGCCGTCATGAGACAGGTGACGACGGCTACGCCGCCTCCTCGTCCCCGTCCGGAGCCTCGCCCTGGAAGAGGCCGTATTCCTTCATCTTGCGATAGAGCGTGGAGCGGCCGATGCCGAGCTTGCGCGCCATCGCCGACATCTGCCCGCGATAGTGCGCGAGCGCGAAGCGGATCGTCTCGGCCTCGATCGATTCGATCGTGCGGACATCGCCGCTCTCGTCGAGGAGCGCCAGCACGTTGGGATCGCGGACCTCGACCCGAACGACCTCGCGCTCGGCGCGCGGCGGCGGCGTCATCATCGCGGCGAGCGGTGGGATGCGGACGTCGAAGCCGTCGACCTGCGCGGCGATCTGCGGGAACTCGGCGACGCCGAGCTCGTCATGGTCGGCGAGGACGACGGCGCGGAACACTGCGTTCTCGAGCTGGCGCACGTTGCCCGGCCAATCGTAGGCCGCGAGCAGCGCGACCGCCTCGGAGCTGAGGCCGCGGATGCGCTTGCCCTCTTCCGCCGCGAAGCGGGCGACGAAGCGACGCGCGAGGTCGGCGACGTCGGCGCGGCGCGCCCGCAGCGGCGGGATCAGGATCGGGAAGACATTGAGGCGATAGTACAGGTCCTCTCGGAACTGGCCGCGCTTCACGAGCTCGATGAGGTTCTGGTTGGTCGCCGAGATGAGGCGAATGTCGACCTTGACCGGCCGCTTGCCGCCGACCGGATCGACCTCGCCCTCCTGCAGGGCGCGCAGAAGCTTCACCTGCGCGTTCGGCGGCAACTCGCCGATCTCGTCGAGGAACAGCGTGCCGCCGTGCGCTTCGACGAACTTGCCGGCGTGCTTCTCAGTAGCGCCGGTGAACGCCCCCTTCTCGTGGCCGAACAGGATCGACTCGACGAGGTTTTCCGGCAGCGCGCCGCAGTTGACGGTGACGAAGGCGCGTCCGCGCCGGTCCGACGTGCCCTGGATGGCGCGGGCGATCAGCTCCTTGCCGACGCCCGATTCGCCCTCGAGGAGGACGGGAATGTTCGATTTCGCCGCGCGCTCGCCGAGGCGAACGACGCGCATCATGTCCTCGCTCTTCGAGAGCAGGTCTTTCAGATGCAGCGCGCCGGAGGCCCGCTTGTTCATCCGCCGGATCTCGTCCTCCAGCGCGTCGAAGCGCAGCGCGTTCTTGATCGAGACCTGCAGGCGCTCGGCGCCGACCGGCTTGACGACGAAGTCAATCGCCCCGGCGCGCATCGCCGAGATCACGACCTCGATCGAGCCGTGCGCGGTCTGCACGATCGTCGGGATCGCGCGGCCGTTGTCGCGCAAGCGGGTCAGCACCCCCATGCCGTCGAGGTCTGGCATCACGAGGTCGAGGATCATCAGGTCGATCTGCGGCTCGCGGCCCGGCTCGAGTCGGGCCAGCGCCAGCTCACCGCTCTCGACGGTCTCGGCGGCGTAGCCGAAGCGACGAACCAGCGCCTCCAGCAAGCGACGCTGAACGGGGTCGTCGTCGACGATCAGGATGGTGCAGGACATCGGGCCTCTAGCGACGAACGCACGTGGCGCTCGTTCGATGGGCATCGTCTGCGATCAGGGTAAATCGACGGTTAAAGCGACTTCGCCCATGCGACGGCATGTCGTTCGGCTTTGTGATGAACCCAAACCAGGAATCACGATTGCCGGCAAAGGCGGCGCACGCCAAGCTGCGTCGGGCGAACGACGCGCGGGGGGAGCTGCTGATGGACGAGGCGGTGTCGGAAACGCAAGGGACGACCATCGCCGACGCGCCCAAGGCTGAGAAGACCGAGGAGGGCGCAAATAAGCAGGGCTTCGCCGCGCTGACCCTCGGCGCGCTCGGCATCGTCTTCGGCGACATCGGCACGAGCCCGCTCTACACCTTGAAGACCGTGCTGTCGGACGCCGGCGACCACGCCGACCAGACCGTCCACCTCGGCGCCTTGTCGCTGATCGTTTGGACGCTGATCGTCGTCACGACGCTCAAGTACGTGCTGCTCGCGATGCGCATCGACAACGACGGCGAGGGCGGCATCCTCGCCCTGATGTCGCTGATCGGCATGAAGCGCGAGTCACGCCCGCTGATCATCGCCGCCGGACTCTTCGGCGCTGCGCTGATCTACGGCGACGGCACCATCACGCCGGCCATCTCCGTGCTGTCGGCCCTGGAAGGCCTGCACACTGCGATCCCGTCCTTCGATGCCTACGTGCTACCGGCGACGGTGGTGATCCTAGGGCTTTTGTTCTTGCTGCAACCGTTCGGCACGGCGACGATCGGCCGGCTCTTCGGCCCGGTCATGGCCTCGTGGTTCTTGGTGATCGCGCTGCTCGGCATATGGGGCATCGCGCAGAACCCGTCCGTGCTGGTCGGGCTCAGCCCAACCCACGCCATCACCTATCTCGCCCACGGCGGCTTCACCGGCTTCGCGCTGCTCGGCAGCGTGTTCCTCTGCGTGACCGGTGCGGAAGCGCTCTACGCCGACATGGGGCACTTCGGCCGAAAGCCGATCTGGGCGGGCTGGTTCATCGCCGTCTTCCCGGCGCTTATTCTGAACTACGCCGGCCAGACGGCGATCGTGATGAAGGGCGCGCCGACCAAGGACAACATCTTCTTCCAGCTCTGCCCGCACATGTTGCTCGTGCCGCTGGTGCTGCTCGCGACGACGGCGACGATCATCGCAAGCCAATCGATCATCACCGGCGCCTTCTCGATGACGCGGCAGGCGATCCAGCTCGGCTGGCTGCCGCGCCTCATGATCCGCCAGACCTCGGACGAGGGCTACGGCCAGATCTACGTCGCACCCGTCAACTGGCTGCTGATGCTGGCGACGATCGGCCTCGCGCTGGCGTTCAAGAAGTCCGACAACCTGTCGGCCGCCTACGGCATGGCCGTCTCGACGACCATGCTGCTGACGACGCTGCTCCTGTTCAACGCCATGCGCGAGGTCATGCGCTGGCCGATCGCCGTCGCCGGCATCGTTGCGGCGTTCTTCTTCATCGTAGACCTCGGCTTCTTCGGCTCGAATCTCCTGAAGATCCCCGAAGGCGGCTGGGTGCCGCTGGCGCTGGCGGTGATGATCTACACGCTGATGCGCATCTGGCATCGGGGCATCACCGCGGTTCATGCCCGGCTCGGCGAGACCATCCAATCGATCGACACGTTCTTCGACGGGATCGAGCGCGACGGCATCGCGAGGCCCGAGGGGACTGCGGTCTTCCTCTCCCGCGCGAGGAGCGAGACGCCGCCGCTGATGATCTGGCACGTCCGGCAGAATCGATGCCTCTACGCGGACGTGCTGATCGTGACGATCCAGACCGCCCTGGTGCCCCGCGTCGCGCCCGGCAAGCGCTACAAGGTCATCCAGGAACGCGAGAACGTCTGGCGCGTCGTGATCAATTCGGGCTTCATGGAACACCTCAGCCTGGAGGCGTTGCCCCACGCGCTGAAGGCCGAGGGCCACGACGTCGACCTCTGCAAGGTGGTCTACTACGTCGCGCATGAGACCATCGTCCGCGGACGCGGCGACAAGCGCGTGCTGCCCCGCTGGGTCGAGAAGATCTTCGCCCTGATGGAGCGCAACCAGGCGCACCTCACCGACGTGCTGAACCTGCCGAGCGAGCAGGTGGTGGAGATCGGTCGGCATATCGAGCTGTAGAAGAGGCGGTCCGCATGAGCGACGAGGTCTCTGAGCTGAGGGCCGTGCTTCTTTATCGCGGCCGTCCGCACGTCGCGCCGGAGACGTGGGTGCGCGCCTGGGAAGGCTGGGACTACGGCTGCCGGATCGAGCGCCAGGACGACGACGGCGCCGATGTCTTCAAGGGCGGCGCCTTCGTCATCGTCCGCGTCGCGGCAGGCCAGCCGGAGCTTCCCTGGGACGACCTCGAGCAGCAGGCCGAGCTTCTCAAGGGCGTGCCGGACGCCTTCGATCATGCGAGCGCCCTCTCCGCGGCGCAGGCGAGCGATCATCGCGCCGAGGTGACGGTGCGCATCCTGGAGCCCGGGCCCTGGATCGTCCTGACCGAGTTCCTGATCACGCTGGCAGGCCTCATCGAGGCGACCGGCGCCATGGCCGCCTGGCTGCCGCATTGCCGAGCCCTGGTTACTTCGGGCGACTTCCTCGCCGAGAGCGAGGCCCTGCAGCAGGACGGTCGTCGCGGCGGCGCAACGCATCCTTATGCGCTCTACATGTCGGTGCAGCTCCGTCTCCCGCTCGATCGAGGTCAAGCCGTCGTCGGGTTCACGCAGGGGCTCGCGCGCCTCGGCTGGCCTGAGTTCGAGATCGAGGACTTCGTCCGGCCCCGGACGCCTGCCGTGATCTACAAGACGCTCGTCAACGCCGGACTGCATCAGCTGACGAGCAAGGGAGCCGTCGAGGCCGGAGAGTACGTCGTGACCTCGGCGGGTCGGCTGCGGGCCGGCAGCGTGCGCCCCAGCGCGAACCTCGAAGGCGACGTGATGCCGCTCGAGTTTCTCGACTGAGGCTTTCGTCCCGGGCCTGTGACGTCAATCTAGATTGACACTTTCCGGGCTCGAGCCTAGCCTCGTCACCCAGGGCTCAAGAACCGCCGCCCTGACCCGCCGCCAACGGACGAGGCGCCACGGCGATGCTGAAAACCATGTCGGCAACCAACGCGACGCCGATCCGTGTCGTCATCGTCGGCATGGACACGCATTTCGCCGGCGCGCTCGACAGGGCCCGCGGCGAGCTGAAGCGCGAGATGCCGGGCCTCGTCCTCTCGCTGCACGCGGCCTCCGAATGGAACAGCGACCCGGACGCGCTGGCGCTCTGCCGCGCCGACATCGCGCAAGGCGACATCGTGATCGCCGGCATGCTGTTCATGGAGGATCACTTCGCGCCCATCCTTGCCGACCTCGAGGCGCGCCGCGACACTTGTGACGCCATGGTCTGCGCGCTCTCGGCGAAGGAGGTGGTGCGCCTCACCCGCGTCGGCCGCTTCAAGATGGATGGCACCGGCGGCGGCGCGATCAGCCTCCTCAAGCGGCTGCGTGGCGCCAAGAAGCCCGGCGCCGAAGGCGGCGCGCGGCAAATGCAGATGCTGCGCCGGCTGCCGCGCATCCTGCGGCTCATTCCCGGCACCGCGCAGGACGTGCGCGCCTACTTCCTGACGCTGCAGTACTGGCTCGGCGGCTCGCAGCAGAACCTCGCCAACATGATCCGCCTGCTGGTCTCCAGGTACGCGGATGGCGCGCGCAGAAACCTGCGCGAGTCGGTCAAGGTTGGTGCGCCGATCGACTACCCCGACGTCGGGGTCTATCACCCGCGCCTAAAGGGCCGCGTCGGCGACAGGGCCGAGGCGTTGCCGAAGGCGGCCGGAAAGGCCGGCACGGTTGGGGTGCTGGTGATGCGCTCCTACCTGCTCGCGGAGAACACCGCACATTACGACGGCGTCATCGCCGCGCTCGAGGCGAAGGGGCTGAGGCCCATCCCGGCGTTTTCCGCCGGGCTCGACGCGCGACCGGCGGTCGAGCGCTTCTTCATGAAGGACGGCAGGCCGATCGTCGATGCGGTGGTCTCGCTCACCGGCTTCTCGCTGGTCGGCGGCCCCGCCTACAACGACTCCAAGGCCGCCGAGGAGATGCTGGTCCGGCTCGACGTGCCGTTCCTCGCCGCGCACCCCTCCGAGTTCCAGACGCTGGAGCAATGGGGCTCGTCCGATCGCGGGCTGATGCCGGTCGAGACGACCATCATGGTCGCCATCCCCGAGCTCGACGGCGCGACCGGGCCGATGGTCTTCGGCGGCCGCTCCGACTCCGCCGGCGGCGCCTGCGCGGGATGCGCCCGCGCCTGCTCGTTCCCGATGGACGGCGCGCGGGCGATGTATTCGTGCCCGGACCGCGCCGAGATGCTGGCCGCGCGCATCGCCAAGCTCGTGGCGCTGCGCAAGACACCGAAGGACGACCGGCGCGTCGGCGTCGTGCTGTTCAACTTCCCGCCGAACGCCGGCAACGTCGGCACCGCCGCCTACCTCGCAGTGTTCGAGTCGCTGTGGCGAACGCTCGTGGCGCTGAAGAAGGACGGCTACGCGGTCGAGCTGCCGAACGGCGTCGACGACCTGCGCCGCCGCATCGTCGAGGGCAACGCGGCCAGCCACGGCGCCTCGGCCAACGTGCACGCGCGCATCGGGGTCGATGAGCATGTCGCGCGCGAGCCGCACCTTCGCGAGATCGAGGCGCAATGGGGCCCGGCGCCTGGCCGCGCGCAGACCGACGGGCGCTCGCTCTTCGTGCTCGGCGCGCGCTTCGGCAACGTCTTCGTCGGCGTCCAGCCCGCCTTCGGCTACGAGGGCGACCCGATGCGGCTGCTCTTCGAGAAAGGTTTTGCGCCCACCCACGCGTTCTCCGCCTTCTACCGCTGGCTCCGCGAGGACTTTGCGGCCAACGCGGTGCTGCACTTCGGCACCCATGGCGCGCTCGAGTTCATGCCCGGCAAGCAGGCGGGCCTGACCGGCGCCGATTGGCCCGACCGGCTGATCGGCGACCTGCCGAACCTCTACCTCTACGCCGCCAACAACCCGTCGGAAGGCACGCTCGCCAAGCGGCGCGCCGCGGCCACCCTCATCTCCTACCTGACGCCGCCGGTCGCGCACGCCGGCCTCTACCGCGGCCTGCTGGACCTCAAGGCGTCGATCGAGAGCTGGCGCACGCTGCCGCCCGAGGCGGACACGCAGCGCGACGAGCTGGTCGCGATCGTCCAGGCGCAGGCGGCGGCGATCGAGCTGGCCGCAGCCGAGCCCGCCTGGGGCGCGAGCGAGGCAGAGGCCCGCGTCGTGAGGCTGACGAGCGACCTGCTCGAGCTGGAATACACGCTGATCCCGCACGGGCTGCACGCGGTCGGCGCTGCGTCGAGCGCCGCCGAGCGGGCCGAGCAGCTGATGGCCGTTGCCGAGGCCTCGCACGAGCTGCGCGTGCCGCGCGCCGCGATGGACGCGCTCGTCGCCGGCGAGCCGATCCCCGATGCGATCTCGCTAGCGGGGCTCGAGCCCGACGCCGCCACCACGGCGATCTTCGCCGGCCTGCGCGACATCGATGCGCTGCTTGCGCAGGATCACGAGATCCCGGCGATCCTGCGCGCGCTCGACGGCCGCTTCATCCGCCCCGCGCCCTCGGGCGACCTCCTGCGCACGCCGGCGATCCTGCCGACGGGGCGCAACCTGCACGGCTTCGATCCCTTCAAGCTGCCCTCCGCCTATGCTTGCGCCGACGGCGCGCGCCAGGCCGAGCGTCTGCTCGTCCGCCATGCGGAGGACGGCAACGCCCTGCCCGAGACCATCGCCATGGTGCTGTGGGGCACCGACAACCTGAAGACCGAGGGCGCGCCGATCGCCCAGGCGCTCGCCCTGATCGGCGCGCGGCCGCGCTTCGATTCGTTCGGCCGCCTTGCCGGCGCTGCGCTCATCCCGCTCGCCGAGATGACGCGGCCGCGCATCGACGTGATGATCACGATGAGCGGCATCTTCCGGGATCTGCTGCCGCTGCAGATCAAGCTGCTCGCCGAGGCCGCCTTCCTCGCCGCCAGCGCCGACGAGCCGGCGGACAGGAACTTCGTGCGCAAGCACGCGCTGGCCTATCAGGCCGCTCACGGCGGCGACATCGAGACGGCGGCGCTGCGCGTCTTCGGCAACGCCGACGGCGCCTACGGCGCCAACGTCAACCAGCTCCTCGATGCCGGCACCTGGCAGGACGAGGACGAGCTGGCCGAGTGCTACACCAAGCGTAAAGGCTTCGCCTACGGCCGCGCCGGCCGGCCGGTGAAGCAGGCCAAGCTGCTCGACAGCGTGCTGGCCGGTGTCGAGCTGGCCTACCAGAACCTCGACTCGGTCGAGCTCGGCATCACCACCGTCGACAACTACTTCGACACGCTCGGCGGCATCTCCCGCGCGGTCCGCAGAGCGAAAGGCGGCGAGGCCTCGCCCGTCTATATCGGCGACCAGACGCGCAGCGAAGGCGCCGTGCGCACCCTCGCCGAGCAGGTGTCGCTCGAGACGCGCACCCGCATCCTCAACCCGAAATGGTACGAGGGCATGCTGAAGCACGGCTACGAGGGCGTGCGGCAGATCGAGACCCACGTCACCAACACGATGGGCTGGTCGGCGACCACCGGCGGCGTCGCGCCCTGGGTCTACCAGAAGATAACCGAGACCTATCTGCTCGACCCCGCGATGCGGGAGCGGCTGGCAGCGGCGAACCCGACCGCCGCCGCTAAGGTGGCCGATCGCCTCATCGAGGCGCACCAGCGCAACTACTGGCAGCCCGACGCCGAGACGCTCGCCGCCCTGCAGCGCGCCGGCGAGGACCTCGAGGATCGCCTCGAGGGCGTCGGCGTCGAGGTGGCGGCGTGAGCGGCGAGGCTCGACTCTCCCTTCTCCCGCTTGCGGAAGGTGGCCCCGCAAAGCGGGGTCGGATGAGAGGACGTGCCGCGTCCCTACCGTCCGTTGCCCAAGCGGATTCGATCGGGAGACGGATCGAGCCCTCCGCCATCCTCGAGCTATTCAAGCCGATCACCTGGTTTCCGCCGATGTGGGCGTTCGCCTGCGGGATCGTGTCCTCGGGCCGTCCTCTTGCAGACCATATGCTCGTGGCGTTCGTCGGCGTGCTGCTCGCCGGCCCGCTCGTCTGCGCGACGAGCCAGGCGGTGAACGACTGGTTCGACCGCCACGTCGACGCAATCAACGAGCCGCAGCGGCCGATCCCCTCCGGCCGCATTCCCGGCCGCTGGGGACTCGTCATCGCCTGCGCCTGGACGCTGGTGTCGCTCGCCGTCGCCGCGGTACTCGGCACCTGGGTGTTCCTCGCCGCCTGCGTCGGACTTGCGCTGGCCTGGGCCTACAGCGCCCCGCCGCTGCGGCTGAAGCAGAACGGCTGGTGGGGCAATCTCGCCTGCGGCCTCTGCTACGAAAGCCTCGCCTGGGTCACAGGGGCGGCGGTGATGCTCGGCGGCGGCCTGCCGGCGTGGCCGATCCTCGCGCTCGCCCTGCTCTACGGCCTCGGCGCGCACGGCATCATGACCCTCAACGACTTCAAGGCGATGGAGGGCGACGCCCGCATGGGCGTGCGCTCGCTGCCTGTGCAGCTCGGCCCCCAAGGCGCCGCGCGCGTCGCCTGCGCGGTGATGGCGGCGCCGCAGCTCGTCGTCATCGGGCTGCTGGTCGCCTGGGGCCGTCCGATTCAGGCGGCAATCGTCGCCGCCTTGCTCGCCGGCCAGGCGGCAATGATGGCGCGCTTCCTCCAAAAGCCCGTCGAGCGCGCGCTCTGGTACTCCGGCTTCGGCATCCCGCTTTTCGTCTCCGGCATGATGGCCTCCGCCATCGCCGTCGCATCCCTCGCGAGGCTTTTCTCATGAGCGCGCTTGAAACGTTCGACGTCGTCGTGGTCGGCGGCGGTCCGGCCGGAGCCACCGCGGCGGACGATCTCGCCCGCGCCGGCTGGGACGTGCTCCTGCTCGACCGGGCCGGCCGCATCAAGCCGTGCGGCGGCGCCATCCCGCCGCGCCTCGTGCGCGACTTCGCAATCCCCGACGACCTTTTGTGCGCGCGCATCTCGTCGGCGCGGATGGTCTCGCCCTCGGGCGCGGAGGTCGACATGCCGATCAACGCGGGCGGCTATGTCGGCATCGTCGACCGCGAGGTCTTCGACGAGTACCTGCGCGAACGCGCTGCGGTGAACGGCGCCAGACGCCGCACCGGCACGTTCAAGGACATCACCCGCGACATCGACGACGTGGCGATCGTCAACTGGACGAGCGAGGGCGGCGAGCAGCGCGTGCGCGCCCGCGCCGTCATCGGCGCCGACGGCGCCAACTCGGCCGTCGCCCGCTCCGCCATGCCCGGCGCCCGCACGGCGAAGTTCGTCTTCGCCTACCATGAGATCGTCAAGGCCCCCGCCGACGCCACCGGTGCGTACAGCCCGTCGCGCTGCGACATCTACTACGATGGTTCGATGTCGCCCGACTTCTACTCGTGGGTGTTTCCGCATGGGAGCACGATGAGCGTCGGCACCGGCACCGCCAACAAGGGCTTCAGCCTCAAGGGCGCGATCGCCGAGCTGCGCCGCCGTACTGGCCTTGCCGAGTGCGAGACCATCCGCCGCGAAGGCGCGCCGATCCCGCTGAAGCCGATGCGCCGCTGGGACAACGGCCGCGACGTGATCCTCGTCGGCGATGCCTGCGGCGTCGTCGCGCCGTCGTCGGGCGAAGGCATCTACTATGCGATGGCCTGTGCGCGGATGGCCGCCGAGGCGGTCGCCGGCCTGCTGACGACGGGCGACGCGCGGGCGCTGCGGGTGGCGCGCAAGCGCTTCATGCGCGCGCACGGCAAGGTGTTCTTCGTCCTCGGGATCATGCAGTACTTCTGGTATTCGTCCGACAAGCGGCGCGAGAAGTTCGTGGCGATCTGCAGGGACAAGGATGTGCAGGAGCTGACCTGGCAGTCCTACATGAACAAGGAGCTGACCCGCTCCAAGCCCGCGGCGCAGGTGCGCATCTTCTTCAAGGACCTCGGGCAGCTTCTCGGCCTCGGCGGCCGGCCCGCGCGGGAGCGCCTGGGCTAGGCGCTTCGCGGGCGCGAAACCCTGACCGTCAAGGCTTCTAGCGGAGCTTGCGCCGGCCTCAGTTCAGATAGCGCAGACCGACCCCAAGCACTCCGCCAGCGCCCCGGCTAGAGCGTGATCTTCCGGGATCAGGCCGCTCTTCAATCCCTCATGGTGAGGAGCGCGTAGCGCGTCTCGAACCAGGAGAGGTCCAGGTCGCTCGATCCGTGGACCGCCTCTTGGGTCGACGTGCGCTGTGCGCGGCTCACCATGAGCTACCGGGGCACGTCGACGATCCGGGATGCACTCCGGCTAGCTGATCTCCGTCTTCCGCGGCGGCCCCATCAGCGCGGGCTGGAACAGGATCGCCGCGGCCAGCGTGCAGATCAGCGACAAGGCCATCAGCTTACCCATGCTCGACGTGCCGGGATGGTTCGAAGCCCAGAGGCTGCCGAAGGCCGTGGCGGTCGTCAGCGCCGACCAGAAGACGGCGCGGGTCAGGCTCGACTGCAGGAGCTTCTTGGTGCCGGCGCGCCACGCCATCACGAAGTAGATCTTGAACGCGACGCCGAGGCCGAGCAGCAGCGGCAGCGCGATGATGTTGGCGAAGTTGAGCGGCATGCCGATCAGCACCGTGATCTCGAGCGTCACCAGGCCGGCGAGCAGCAGTGGCACCAGTGTCAGCAGCACGTCGCCGACGCGCTTCAGCACGATCCAGAGGATGATGAAGATCGAGCCGATAGCGATGACGCCCGCCTCGATGAAGGCGAGCTTCACCGTCTTGCCCGCCTCCTGGATCGAGACCGGCGTGCCGCTCGCGTGCGGCGCGATCGTTTTGATCTGCTCGGCGAACTTGATCATGTTGGCGTTGTCGTTGGGATCGCCCTTGGGCGCCGCCTCGACGCGCGCCTGGCCAGTCGTCTTCGACAGGTAGAGCGCCTTCAGGCTGTCCGGGATCGAGTCGACGGTCACGTGGCCGGCCTGCAGCGAGTCGCGCAGCGTCTGCAGCGTCGTCTTCAAGGGCGGCACCAGCGCGTCGGCGGCACGCTGGCGCGCGGCCGGCGGCGCCTCGGCGAGCTTCGTCGCGAGATCGGCGAAGCGGCGCGCGGCGTCCGGGCCTTCGCCCTGGGTGTCGCCGGCGGTGCGCCGGAAGGCGTCGGCCGTCCGCTTGATCGACTGCACGACGTCCTCGTCAGACGGCGGATCGAGCGGCGCGGCGGGGTTCAGCACCGGGCCGATGCCCTGCGCGGCCTGGCGGATGATCTGCAGCTTCTCGTCCTGGTCGGTCGGCACGAGGGTGGCCAGCGTCGTCACGCGCGCGACGTCGGGCAGGCTGCGCAGCTTGTCCGCGACGCTCTCCGCATCCTTCAGGTTCGGCGCCAGCACGTTGATCGTCTGCGTGTCCGTCTCGGGATCGCGCATCAGCGACAACAGCGTCGAGATCGCCTCGCTCTTCTGGTTGTCGAGGTTCAGCGGGTTGAAGTCGAAGCTGAGATTGCGCAGCAGCGGCGTGCCGGCGATCGCCACCGCCAGCGTGCCGATGACGATCACGTAGCGATGGCGCTCGATGAAGTCGTCGACAGGCGCGAGGAACTTGTAGCCAACGGGTTCGCGCTCGGCCGGCGGCTGGATCAGGGCCAGCATCGCCGGCAGCACGGTTATCGCCGCTAGGAAGGCGATGAGCATGCCGGTGCCGGCGATCTCGCCGAGGTCGGCGACGCCTTTGTAGGCCGTCGGCAGGAAGGCGTAGAAACCGGCCATGGTGGCGAGGGCGGCAAGCGCCAGCGGCCGGCCGACCTTCGAGGCGCCGATGTGGAGCGCGTCGGTGAAGTTCGCATGGTCGTAGCGCTCGGCCTTGAAGCGCACCGAGAACTGGATGCCGAAATCGACGCCGATGCCGACGAACAGCACCGCGAAGGCGATCGACAGCACGTTGAGCTGGTGGACCAGCAGGAGACCGGCTGCGAAGGTGATGACGAGGCCGATCAGCACCGTCAGGAACACCGCGCCGACGAGCTTGAAGGATTTCACCGCCGCATAGACGATCAGGATGACCGCGGCGATCATGAACAGGCCGTTGAGCCCGAACCCGTCGAGCACCGTGGCGAACTCCGCGTCGGAGATCGGTACCTGCCCGGTAATCCGCACGTCGACGCCATGCGCCTTGTCGAGATGCAGATCCTCCGCCTGCTGGCGGATGAAGTCGCTGGCCTTGGCGCCGGGCTGGATCGCCGCGTAGTCGAGCACCGGCGCGATCTGGATGAACTTGCGCAGCTGGCGACCGCCGGGCGCCTCGCCGTTGGAGAGCAGCGTCTGCCACGAGAAGAACGCCGGCTTGCCGTCGAGCACGTTCTCAAGCGCGCCGTTCATCTGCTCGATCGGCTTCTTGAACTGGTCGAACGAGCCCTGATTCTGGGCGACGCCCTTGGGGATGAACGCGAAGGCGTCGAAGACGCCGCGCAGCGACGGGTCGGACGCGATGATGCCGAGCACCGAACGTGCCCGCATCAGGCCGCCGACGGCCTTCTGCACGTCCTCGGTCGATTGGAAGAGCAGGCCGTTCTTGGCGAAGAAGGGTCCGCCGTCAGGCCGCACCACCGACTGGAACAGGTCGGGATGGTTCTGCAGCCTGGCGTAGAGCGCGTCGACCGCCTCCTCGGCGAGTTCGGGCGTCTTGCCGTCGACCACGACGATCGTGTCGTTGCCCTGGTTCGGGAAAGCCTTGTCGTAGGCGATCTCGTCCTGGCGCCACGGCACCGAGGCGGCGATGAAGTCGTCGGTGTTGGTGTTGATCGCGGAATCGTTAGGGTCGTTGAAGCGCCCGACGACGTACCAGGCGCTCACCACGGTCAGCAGCACTGCGACGACCAGAACCGCCCAGCGTCTGCGGGCACAAGCCATGACGATCGCCACGACGGCCTTGGTGATCGGGCCGTGCGAAATCACCGGGCCCGCGTCTTGCGCGGCGGCGGGCTCTTGCGAGGTCGTCATGCGTGGCGTGCACCATCAGGTTGCGAGAATGGAATGCCCGGCAAGGCTCCGGGCCGCGCACCAGAACAGCATCGCTGTGGCCGGGATGCGGCAGCGCACCCGCCATAGAGTCGACGAAGCGCTCTCAGCCTTGTAATCTGCCGGTGTCAATGTCATCCCTCACCGACTCCGGCAAGCAGAAAGAGAGCCAGAGCCGATTGGCGTGGTGTCTTCCATAGTCGTAGGAGTATCCCTCGACCGCGACGCTAGGTTGCTCGCCCCGAACTCATCGGCGGTCCGAGCAGGCGTGAGACGGGTTGTGTTCTCCACGAAACCGTAGATCGAGGATTAGATCCTTTGGGTATTCCGCTTCTTCAGATGGCGAGCGTCGGCAGCTACGTGGCGCGCAAGGAGCTCTCGGGCGCCAAGCGCTACCCGCTCGTGCTCATGCTCGAGCCGCTGTTCCGCTGCAACCTGGCCTGCGCCGGCTGCGGCAAGATCGACTATCCCGACAAGATCCTGAACGAGCGCCTGCCGCTCGCCGACTGCCTGCACGCGATGGACGAATGCGGCGCGCCCGTCGTGGTCGTCGCCGGCGGCGAGCCGCTCCTGCACAAGGAGCTGCCGCAGATCGTCGAGGGCGCGATCGCCAAGAAGAAGTGGGTGACGGTCTGCACCAACGCGCTGCTGCTCGAGCGCCACCTACCGAAGTACAAGCCGAACAAGCGCTTCAACTGGTCGATCCATCTCGATGGCGACAAGGCGATGCACGACAAGTCGGTCTGCCAGACGGGCGTCTACGACAAGGCGCTCGCCGCCTTGAAGAAGGCCCGCGAGCTGGGCTTCCGCGTCACCATCAACGCAACGCTCTTCAACGATGCCGACCCCGAGGCGACCGCCCGCTTCCTCGACGAGGCGAAGACCTGGGGCATCGACGGCATCACCGTCGCGCCGGGCTACGCCTACGAGCGTGCGCCCGACCAGCAGCACTTCCTGAACCGCAAGGCGACGAAGGAGCTGTTCCGCAAGATCCTCGCCAAGGGCAAGGGCGGCCGCGCGTGGCCGTTCTACCAGTCGATCCTCTACATGGACTTCCTCGCCGGCAACCAGACCTACCACTGCACGCCGTGGGGCAACCCGACCCGCACGGTCTTCGGCTGGCAGAAGCCCTGCTACCTCCTCGGCGAAGGCTACGCCAAGACCTTCAAGGAGCTGATGGAGGACACGAACTGGGACTCCTACGGCACCGGCAACTACGAGAAATGCGCGGACTGCATGGTGCATTCCGGCTTCGAGGCCTCCGCCGTCACCGACTCCTTCCGCCGGCCGTGGAAGCTGATCGGCCCGGCGCTGCGCGGCATCAGGACCGAGGGCGAGATGACGCCCGAAATCCCGCTCGCCAACCAGCGCAAGGCGGAGTTCGTCTTCTCACGCCACGTGCAGAAGCGCCTCTCAGAGATCGAGGCGCGCGAAGCCGCCGCCGAGCGCCTGACGGCAGCGGAGTAACGCCGCAAAGGCCGCGCGGGCGTCGCGCGCGGCATGGAAGAGCCCCGGCAGCTGGCCGGGGTTTTTGCCCAACGAGACCAGGATCGCCGGCAGGTCGATCGAGCCATCCGGCCGCATGCCGACGGCGGCCGCGTGCGGCAACGCGCGGTCGGCAGGGTCGGTGACGGCGCGAAGCCCCGCCCAAGCGATGCCGCGCCGCTGCGCTTCGCGGGCGACGTGCTGGGTCTCCATGTCGACAAGCGCCGCCCTGGTGGCCGCCCGCAGCGCGGCTTTCTCGCGCGTGCCGGCGACCACGGTCTCCGATCCCGCGAAGAGCGCGCCCGGGACGCCGAGCGCCGACGCGAGCCGCGCCGCCCAGGCGGGCTCTGCGTCGATCCGGCCGTGCTGATAGAGAAGAGCCGTCGCGACGCGGATGTCGCCAGGCTTGAGGGCCGGATCAAGGCCGCCGGCGACGCCGAAGCTCAGGAGGTGGGTGACGGTGAGCGGCAGCGCGGAAAGCGTCGCCGCCAGCTTCGCCCCGTCCCCGCCGCCGGGGATCACGGTGACGCCCGGCGCCGCAGCGATCTTCGCTTCCGCCGCAAGGCCGCAGACGACGACGAGATCGCTCAAGATGAGCGGCCCTTCCTTCTCCCGCTTGCGGGAGAAGGTGGCCCGACGAAGTCGGGTCGGATGAGGGATCGCGCCGACAGCTCCGGCATCAGGCGAGAAGCGGCATCGCCCTCATCCGACCCCGCTTCGCGGGGCCACCTTCTCCCGCAAGCGGGAGAAGGGAAGCGAGAGCCACCCTCACATCCCGACCGCCACCTCGCGGTGGTTGGAGCGGGTGAGATTGCGGAAGCGGGCCAGCGCCCACAGCGGGAAGAACTTCGAGTAGCCGTGGTAGCGCAGGTAGAAGACCTTCGGGAAGCCAGTCGCGGTGAAGCGCGGCTCCTTCCAGAAGCCGTCCTCGCCCTGCGTCTCGCGCAGGTAGTCGATGCCGCGCGCGACGCCGGGGTCGCCGACCTCGCCCGCCGCCATCAGCGCGATCAGCGCCCAGGACGTCTGCGAGGCGGTCGAGACGGCCTGCTGGTAGCCGTTGTACTCGCGCTCGTAGGTCTCGGCGCCCTCGCCCCAGCCGCCGTCCTCGTTCTGGTTCTTCTTCAGGAACTCGACCGCGCGGCGCACGGTCGTCGACTGCGGGTCGACCTTGGCGATGTTGAGCGCGCAGAGCACCGACCAGGTGCCGTAGATGTAGTTCATGCCCCAGCGACCGAACCAGCTGCCGTCCTTCTCCTGCGTGCGCACGAGGTAGTCGACGGCCCGCTTCATGATCGGGCTCGACTCCTGCGTCTCGCCGAGCTGCGCCAGCATCGAGATGCAGCGGGCGGTGACGTCGGCCGTCGGCGGATCGAGCAGCGCGCCGTGGTCGGCGAAGGGGATGTTGTTGAGATAGTCGTAATCGTTGTCGGCGTCGAACGCGCCCCAGGCGCCGTTGCGGCTCTGCAGGCCCTCAACCCACTCGCGGGCACGCGCCATCGTGGCGTCGTAGCGGCCGGAAATGCCCGCCATCGGCGACTTCTGCGCGCGGTCCATCGCCATCACGACGACGGCGGTGTCGTCGAGATCAGGATAATGCGCATTGTTGTACTGGAAGGCCCAGCCGCCCGGGCGGACGTGCGGCTTGCGGGCGATCCAATCGCCGCGCACGTCGAGCACCTGGCGCGGCACCAGCCAGTCGAGCGCCGCCTTCACCGGCTTGGCGTTGCGGTCGAGACCCGCCTCCATCAAGGCGTGCGCCGCAAGCGACGTGTCCCACACCGGCGACACGCAGGGCTGCAGGTAGGCATAATCGTCGTACTCGACGACGAGCCCCTCGATCGCCGCGAGCGCCTGGGCGAGACGCGGATCGTCCTCGCTGCAGCCGAGCGCGTCGTACATCAGCGCGGAATAGGCCATGGCCGGATAGATCGCGCCGAGCCCGTCGGTGCCGTTGAGGCGCTCGGTCGTCCAGGCCTCGGCCTTGGCGATGGCCCGAGCGCGCGGGGCCTTGGGCATGTGCGGCTCGGCGGCGCGCAGTACCTTGTCGATCCAGTTGAACACGGCCGTCAGCGTCGGCGACTTGCCGGCGCCGCCCGGCCAGGTCTTCACCTCGAAGGCCGGCGTGACGAAGAGCTCGGGGATATGGATGTCGAGCGGGTTGCGGGCGCGCGGGCGGATGGCGTTGACGACCATCATCGGCGCCAGCACGGTCCGCGCCCAGTAGCTCACCTTCTCCATGTGGAAGGGAAACCACTTGGGGAGGTGCATGATCTCTACCGGCATGACCGGCACGGCGTCCCACGGCACCTCGCCGTAGAGCGCGAGGAACGCGCGGGTGAAGACGTTCGACTGCGCGGCGCCGCCATGCTTCAGGATCGCCGTGCGGGCGCGCACCATGTGCGGCTCGTCCGGCGAGTCGCCGAGGAGCTTCAGCGCGAAGTAGGCCTTCACCGAAGAGGAGATGTTGAAGCCACCATCCTCAAAGAGCGGCCAGCCGCCACCGGCGGTCTGGTGCTTGCGGAGATAGCGGGCGAACTTCTGCGCGATGCCGTAGCGGATCTCGGCGCCGCGGAAATGCTTGAACAGCACGTACTCCGAGGGAATCGAGACGTCGGCCTCGAGCTCGAAGACGAAATGACCGTCGGGACGCTGCGTGGCGAGAAGAGCGGACTCGGCTTTAGCGATCGCGTGATCGATACCGTCTATCCCAAAAACGGGCGGCGGTGCGTCGCGCAGGTCGGTTTGAAACACTTCGTTCACCTCGAATCCCATGCACCGGAGACATGACGGCTCCGGACAAGGCTCAGCTAGCAAATCCTGTACAGCGTGTTCGCTGCAATGCGAAGCGCCCGGCGCTCGCAGATAGCGCATAGACGCAAGTCGTTGCCCAAATATCGCGCCTCGACCGCTAGACTAGCGTCGCGGCTCGATTGCCTGAGCGGATCGACCCTTCGATCGTTGCCGGCAATCCAGTCGCCGTCCAATCACCCGCGAGCAGGAGATTGGCGTACCGGGTGCGCGCACCGGGACGACGCGCAGCCTCTGCCGGAGTTGCAGCGAAGGTCGCACGTTTTTCGCGGATGATCTGCCACGCGGGAAGCGGCTCTTCAACCCCTAGCGCCCTGCAGACGTCCGACCAGAGCGTCTCGACCAGCTCCTCGCGGGGGACGTCGAGCAGGCGGTCGGCGCCGCTGATGGTGATCGAAATCCGGTCATCGAACGCAAAAATCCATTCGACTACGCCGCCGACGATGCCGAGGATCGGCGGCATGCCGGGCGGCGGCTTCCGCTTGAAATGCGCGTTGACGATCGAGCGGAAGCTCTTCGGGACCTCGAGGCCCGCAGAGAAAGCCCGCGGCGGCCGGCGGGGGGACCGCGAGGATCACGCGATCCGCGGGGCCGAGCGGGATCTGCTCGTCGCCGAAGTCGAGTGCCGTCACGCTGCTCTCGCCGAGCGCAAGGCCGCGGAGCGGGTGATCGAGCCGGACCTCGGCGCCGTTGGCAGACAACCAGGTGAGCGCAGGGTCGACGAAGGCCGCCGCCAGACCTTGCGCTGCAACAAGCGGGCGGCACGCCGCGCCGCCCTTCGCCAAGGTCTCGCGGATGATCGCGCCCGCGAGCACCGCCGAGCTCTCCGGCGGGTCGGTGTTCAGGGCCGCCAGCAGCAGCGGCTGCCAGAGCCTGCGGTACACCGCACCCTCGCAGGGCATCGTCTCGCCGATCGTCGCCGCACCCTTGGCCCGCAGGAGGGCGCCGAGCGCGAGATAGTCTCGTGCCCGCGTCCCCGGCACGCGACGGCTCGGTGCGAAGATCCACCAGGGCAGGCGTCCGGCATTGGGGCGCAGCTTCCAGCGCGCGCCGTCGGCGAGATCGACGAAGGGAAAGTCCGCGGTGTTGGGGCCGACCAGCTGCGCCTCGCTGCCGATCGTGCGGCAGAAGGCGCGCGCCTCGAGGTTGCCTGACAGCAGCAGATGATTGCCGTTGTCGATCGTCATGCCCAGCGTGGCATCGAAGTAAGACCGGCAGCGTCCGCCGGCCTGACGCGCCCCCTCGTGCACCACGACCTTTTCGCCGCGCTTCGTGAGCGCGACCGCAGCCGCGAGGCCGGAGAGGCCCGCACCGATGACGTGGACGGTCATCTCACAACAGCCCGTGCCGCAGCAGCGACAGCACAAAGCGCCCCTTCGAGACCTTCAGGCGCTGGCGCGGCGGCGCGAACCCGCGAGCGACGGTCCGCTCGAAGATCTCGCCGTAAGCCTCGTCCATCACACGCGCCGCGACCACGCTCTTGCGCGGGCATCGCCGCATGATCTCGCGCGCGGCGGCGAAATGCTCGCGGGCCCGTGCCACGACAGGCACACAGGCCGCCGGCAGTCGTGGGTCGGCAGCCACGGCGAGCGGCTCCCTGGAGCCGATGCCGGCAGCGTCGAGCGCCTCCTTCGGCAAATACAGGCGTCCGATCTCGGCATCCTCGTCGATGTCGCGCAGGATGTTGGTGAGCTGGAGTGCCTTGCCGAGATGATGCGCGAGCCCGTCGCGCTCCGCCGCCGGCGTGCCGAAGATGCGCACCGACAGCCGCCCGACCGCACTGGCCACCCGGTCACAATAGAGCTCGAGCTCGTCCCACCTCGGCGCGCGGATGTCGTTCTGCACGTCCATGTCCATGCCGTCGATGATGGCGTGGAAGTCTTCCGCCCGCAGATCGAACGTCCGGATCGCCTCGACGAGGTCGCGCAGGCTTTCGCGCGGCAGCTCGCCGCGATAGAGCGCATTGATGTCCCGGCGCCAGGCTTCGAGCGCGGCGTGGCGAGCCTCGCGCGGGCCGGGGTCGTCGGCGATATCGTCGACGAGACGGCAGAAGGCATAGACTTCGTACATCGCCTGCCGCTTCGCCTTCGGCAGGATGCGCATCGCCAGGTAGAACGAGCTTTTGCGCGCGTGCCCGGCGCTTTCTTCGGCCGGCGCAGCGGCATCGACGTGGCTCATGCGCGATCGAGGCTCGCGCGGGGCGCCGGCGCACGGGGCGAGAGCAGGCTGCCGCCCGCCCCGAGCAGCGCCTGCCAGAGCGCGCCGGCCTTGGAGAGGTGCACCGTCTCGGCCAGCGGGTCCCGCACCTCGAGCCAGCCGTTGAGCTTGCGCGCCAGCCGGCCGATGATCGCCGTCTCGAGGCGCAGCCGCCAGTCCCTGACCTGCGGCGAGAAGGCCTCGCCGTGCGCGACCAGCGCGGCATTGCGGTGCGCCAGCTCGGCGAGGCAGGCGCGCAGGGCCGGCGTCGCGGCGTCAGCGCCGAGGTCCTCGGTGCGCGCGCCGTGCTTCGCCAGCATGTCCTGCGGGACGTAGACGCGGTCGATCAGCCGGTAATCCTTCCCGCAATCCTGGAGGTGGTTGATGATCTGCAGCGCCGAGCAGAGCGCGTCGTTGGCCGGCCAGGTCGTCTCCGCCTCGCCATGCACGTCGAGAACGAAGCGTCCCACCGGCGCCGCCGAGTAGCGGCAGTAGTGCAGCAGCTCGTCGAAGTCGGCGTAGCGGAGCTTGGTCGCGTCCATCCGGAAGGCGACGAGCAGGTCCTGCGCGTGGCGCGGCGTCACGCCGGTCCGCGCCAGCGCCTCGCGAAGCGGGCGCGCCGAGGCGACCTCGTCGCTTTGACCCAGGAGGGTCGCCTCGAAGAGATCGAGCCGCCGCACCTTCTCCTCGGGCGAGAGATCGGGGCTGTCGGCGATGTCGTCGGCCGTTCGCGCGAACGTATAGAAGGCGAGCACCGTCGCCCGATGGCGCGGCGCGATGAGGATCGAGGCGACAGGGAAGTTCTCGCCCTTGTCGTCCTTGGTCGCGGCGACTTCGACGCCGTTCGCACTCGTGGCAGCCATGGCGCCTCCGTGACAGGCGAAGGCTCGAAAGGCAACCGCGCTGTCGCCACGGGCCCCGCGGCGTGGCGCGCGCAACACGCCCCGTTAACCATTCCGCGCGCAAGACTTTGCCCATGGTTAACCAAAGGTGTTCCATGGGGTCGAAGCCTTGAATCCGGCGGATTCGAAAAGGCTTATGCGGGCGGGGCGATCCCGCAGGGGTGATGCGATGGGGGATGCGATGAAGCTCGGCAAGGCGCTGCGGCGCCTGGCATTGCCGTGCGCGATCACCGCGAGCCTCGTCTCACCGGCCGCAGCCGAGTCCCTGCACGCGCAGTACGCGGTGTCGATGATCGGGCTCCACATCGGCGAGCTCTCCGCCGACGGCACGCTCGAGCCGCAGAACTATCGCGTGCAGATCGGCGCCCATCTGACCGGCCTCGCCGCCATGGTATCGTCGGTGCACATGGCCCTCGCCTCATCAGGCACGGTTCGCAAGGACAAGCTCGCCCCCTCGACCTACGCGACGAGCGCCGTCAACTCGAACGAGACGCGCACGCTGCGCATGGCGCTGAAGGCCGGCACGGTGAAGGCCGTCCAGATCGATCCGCCGCCGGAGTTCCACGGCGAGCGCGTGCCGGTGACCGAAGCCAACAAGCGCAACATCCTCGATCCGACGAGCGCGCTGATCATGCCGGTGCCGGTGAGCGCCGCGCTGGTCGGCCCCTCCGCCTGCGATCGCACCCTGCCCATCTACGACGGCTACGCACGCTTCGACATCGCGCTCCACTACGTCGGCCAGCGCGACGTGTCGGTCGCCGGCTACAACGGCCCGGTCTCGGTCTGCTCGGCGCGCTACATGCCGATCTCCGGTCACCTCGTGAACTCGCGGTCGACCGCCTTCATGGCGCAGAACGAAGGCATCGAGGTGTGGCTCGCGCCGGTCGAGAAGGCGCATGTCGTCGTGCCGATCCGCGTCACCATGCCGACCATGGCCGGCCAGCTCGACATCGAGGCCACTGATTTCGAGGTGACGGGGGCAGAGGCGACGCACTGAGCGCTGTCTATGGCGTGCTGGCGGCGGCAGAGCGCATCTGACGCTCTTGCGCTCGGCGGTGTCCCGCTCGACATGCGTGACCGTCCCTGGCCGCCGGCGAGCTGAAGCATGCCCCTGATCCTCCGCCTCGCCCTCCGCGACCTGCGTGGCGGCTTGCGTGGCTTCGGCATCTTTCTCGCCTGCATCGCGCTCGGCGTGGCGGCGATCACCGGCGTCGGCTCGGTATCGCGCGCGCTCTCCGACGGCCTGGCGCGGCAGGGTCGCGTCATCGTCGGCGGCGATGCCTCGTTCAACCTGATCCAGCGCGAGGCGACGCCGCAGGAGGCCGCCTTCCTGGCGTCGCGAGGCCACGTCTCAGAGGTGAGCGTGTTGCGCGCCATGGCGCGGCACGGCGAGGGCACGGCGCTGGTCGAGCTGAAGGCCGTCGGCGCCGACTACCCGACGGCCGGCACCCTGACGCTCGACCCGCCGATCCCTCTCGCGCAGGCGCTGGCCGAGCAGAACGGTCTGCACGGCATCGTCGCCCACCCGGCGCTCAAGGCGCGGCTCGGCCTCAGGCTCGGCGACGAGGTCGCGATCGGCACCGCGCGTTACGCGCTGCGCGCCGTGCTGACCGCCGAGCCCGACAAGCTTGCCGGCGGCCTCGACATCGGCCCTCGCGTGATCATGTCGGACGCCGGGCTCGCGGCCTCAAGCCTCATCCAGCCCGGCTCGCTGGTGCGCCGGCTCTACCGTGTGGCGCTGCCGCAAGCGGCCCCGAGCCGTCCGGCCGACAGCAAGGCCGTCGACGCCCTCGTCGAGGCCGCCAACAAGGCGTTCCCCGATGCCGGCTGGGAGGTGCGCACGCGCAAGGACGTGTCGCCGCAGTTCTCCCGCGACCTCCGGCGCTTCACGCAGTTCCTCACCCTCGTCGGGCTCACCGCGCTGATCATCGGCGGTGCCGGCGTCGCCAACGCGATCCGCGGCTTCGTCGCGCGCAAGCGGCCGCAGATCGCGACGCTGAAGTCGCTTGGCGCGACGGGCGGCCGGGTGTTCGCGATCATGCTCTTGGAGGTGATGCTGATAGCCGCGGGCGGCATCGTTATCGGGCTCGCCATCGGCGTCGCGATGCCGTTCGTGGTCGAGGCCGCCTTCGCCGGCGTGCTGCCGATCCAGCTCGCGCCCTCGGTCTATCCCGCCCAGATCGCCGCCGGCGTGCTCTACGGCGCCTGGACGGCGCTCGCCTTCTCGCTGGGGCCGCTCGGCCAAGCCCACGACGTCCCCGTCTCTGCGCTGTTCCGCGATCGTGTCGAGCCGGACCGACGCCGCCCGCGCGCCCGCTATCTCGCGATGGTGGCGCTCGCCGGCCTCGGCCTCGTCGCGACCATCCTGGCGCTGTCGGACGAGCGCACGCTGGCGATGTACTACATGATCGCAACCGCCAGCGGCTTCGTTCTGCTCCGGCTCGTCGCCTGGCTCCTGATGGCGGCGGCGCGGCGGATGCCGCATTCACGCATCGTCGCGCTGCGGCTCGCCGTCGCCAACATCCACCGCCCCGGCGCCCTGACGCCGACCGTCGTTCTTTCGCTAGGGCTCGGCCTGGCCCTGCTCGTGGCGCTGACCCTCATCGACGGCAACATCCGGGCGCAGCTCAATCACACCGTCCCGGGGGAGACGCCGAGCTTCTTCTTCGTCGACCTCAACCACCGGCAGTCCGACGCCTTCGCCGGCTTCCTTCATGGCAAGGCGGCCGACGGCAAGCTGGAGCTGGTGCCGATGATGCGCGGCCGCATCGTGAAGGTGAACGGCACGCCTGTTTCGAAGGTGCGGCCGAGCGACAAGGCGGCCTGGGTGCTGCAGGGCGACCGCGGCATCACCTTCTCGCCCACCCTGCCCGCCGGCTCGACGCTGGTGCGCGGACCGTGGTGGCCGGCGGATTACGCAGGCAAGCCGCTCGTCTCGCTCGAGGAGGACATCGCGAAGGGGCTCGGCCTGTCCATCGGCGACAGCCTCACCGTCAACGTGTTCGGTCGCGACATCACGGCCACCGTCGCCAACACGCGCAAGGTCGACTGGCGTAAGTTCGGCATCAACTTCGTGCTCGTCTACACACCGAGCACGTTCGCCGGCGCGCCCTACAGCGATCTCGCGAGCCTCACCTTCCCGAAGGCGAGCCCCGCCTCGCGCGACTTCGTACTGCTGCGCGAGGTCGCCGACGCCTATCCCGGCGTGACGATCATTCGCGTCAAGGACGCTCTCGACGCCGTCTCCAACGTGGTCGCGCAGCTCGCCGCCGCGATCCGCGGCGCGGCGGGCGTCGCGCTCGCGGCCTCGGTGCTGGTGCTCGCCGGCGCGCTGGCCGCCGGCCAGGAGGCGCGGCTCTACGACGCCGTCGTGCTGAAGACCCTCGGCGCGACGCGGGCGCGGCTGCTCGCCGCCTTCCTGCTGGAATACGGCATCCTCGGCCTCGCCACGGCCACCTTCGGCGTCTTCGCAGGTATGCTTGCGGCCTGGGGCATCGTCTCGAAGGTGATGGGGCTCGACTTCGTCTGGCTGTGGCCGCAGGCGCTCGCCGCCGCTGCCGCCGCGCTGGTCTTCACCGTGCTGCTCGGTCTTGCGGGCACGTGGCGCGTGCTCGGGCGGAAGCCGGCGCCGTATCTGCGCAACCTGTAAAGCAGCCGGCCTTCACGATCTCGTCGCGAACCACGGCTCGAGCCGACTCATCGCCTTCTCGACCTCCGGCGTCGAGACGGCGAAGGAGAAGCGCATGAAGCGGTGGCCGTCGACGGGATCGAAGTCGATCCCGGGCGCCGCCGCGACGCCGGTGTCGAGCAGCATCCGGCGACAGAAGCCGAAGCTGTCCTGCGTGAGATGGCCGATGTCGGCGTAGATGTAGAAGGCGCCGTCGGGCGGGGCGATCCGCGCCAGGCCGAGGCGCGGCACGGCGTCGAGCATCAGCGCGCGGTTGGCGCGGTAGGTCTCGACATGGCCGTCGAGCTCGTCCGTGCAGTCGAGCGCCACGCGAGCGGCGTGCTGCGCCAGCGATGGCGCGGTGAGGTAGAAGTTGGCGGCATAGGCGCGCGCCCGCCCGGGCATCGACGGCGGCGCGACGAGCCAGCCGAGCCGCCAGCCGACCATCGAGAAGTACTTCGAGAAGCTGTTGACGATGGTCGCCTCGGGCTCGAACTCGAGCATCGAATGCGTCGGCCCGGCGTAGCTCAGCCCGTGATAGATCTCGTCGGACACGATGCGGATGCCGCGTGCGCGACAGACCTCGGCGATGGCGGCGAGCTCGTGCGCCGGGATGATCGTGCCCGTCGGATTGGCGGGGCTGGCGACGATGAGGCCGGCCGGAACAGGCTCGAGCGCGGCGAGGGTCGCCGCGTCGATCTGGAAGCGCACCTCGGGCCCGCAGGCGATCTCCACCGGCTCGAGCGAGAGCCCGCGGAGCACGTTGCGATAGGCGACGTAGCCCGGCCGCGCCAGCGCGACGCGATCGCCGGGCTTGAACGAGGTGGCGAGCGCCAGCACCAGCGCCGGCGAGGCGCCGGCGGTGAGGAGGATGCGCTCGGGGTCGACCTCGACGCCGTGTCGCTCGCGGTAGCGTCGCGCGAGCGCCGCGCGCAGTTCGACGCTCTCCCAGTAGCCCATCGGATCGGAGTCGAGCACGCGCTTCGCTGCCTCGATCGCCGCGCGCGGTGCGCCGGTCGAGGGCTGGCCGAACTCCATGTGAATGACGGAGCGCCCCTGCGCCTTCATCTCGTGCGCCAGCCGGCTGATGCCGATGGCGTGGAACGGCTCGACGGCGGTTGTCATGCGGTCTCCTCGCCCCGCTCTACATCGGCAGAGCGCCCACCGGAAGCCACCCGCGGCGAGGCATCAATTATATTTGAACGGCGTTCATTTTTTGCTTGCAGGGCGATTTCAGCCAACGTATCACATACTTGTGAACGTTGTTCATGGAGATGCTCATGCTCGATGCCTTCGTAGCGAACCTCCTGCCGCCGACGCGGCACCTCACAGAGCTCGACCGCCTGATCGGCATGGCGACTCGCGCACACATCGCGAGCCGCCGTGCGCTCGCCGCCGCCATCGCCGAGGAGGCGGGCGAGACGCGGCGCCGCGAGGCCTTTGCCGCCAAGGCCAAGGATCTCGAGGCTCGCGCGGTGGCCGCGCTGAGCGGCGGCCGCGAGGACCTTGCCGTCCGCGCCGCCGAGTCCATCGCCGTGCTCGAGACGGAGATCGCCGCCTCCGATACCGCGGCGGTGCGCTTTGCCGCTCGCGTCGCGCTGGCTCGGCGCGCCGTCGAAGCCGAGCGGCGGCGCCTGGCGGACCTCGAGCGCGGCCGCCGTCTCGCCCGGATCGGCGCTGCCCTGGCCGACGGCGCGCCCGCCGGTGACGGGCTCACGCCGCTCACGCGCGCCGAGGCGGCCCTGGCCCGGGTCGAGGCCGAGCAGGCCGAAGCGGAGGCCGTCCGCGTCGCCTTCGCGCCCGAGGCCGCGACGCTGACCGACGATCTCGCCGAGGCAGGCTTCGGCGCTCCCACCCACGTGCGGGCCCAGGATGTCCTGGCGCGCCTGCGGGCCCTCGCCGCGCCGCCCGCGGCGATCACCCAAGACTGATCCAAGACTGACCGTTTTATCTCAAACCTTGAAAGGAACGTATCATGGATACCAACGACACCACGAGCATCGAGCGCCCCAGCCCCGCGTGGGTGATGTTCGGCTACATCTCCTTTGCCGCCGCGCTCGTGATGGTCGGCGCCGGCATTCTGTTCCTGCCGCTCGACCGGTGGGTGAAAGGCTACTTTGCGATGGCGGTGCTGCTGCTGATCCAGGCCTGCTTCACGCTGGCCAAGAGCCTGCGCGACGTCCACGAGGCCGGTCGCTTCATCAATCGGCTCGAGAGTGCGCGCACCGAGCGGCTGCTGCGCGAAGCGTGATCGCGCCGGCGGCCGGCAGATAAGCACGCGCTTATGAGCCGGCCGCCGCCGATGTCCTCATCACGAGTTGAACAGTCAGATACGATTGACAGTCGCGGTAGGCGCGTCATTTGCCTGTCATCGTCCGCGCGGCAGGGTCGCGCGCCGCTCACGCCGCGAGGACTATCTCGATGACGCAATCCGCTCCCTCCGCTCCCGCAAAGCCGAAGACCCCGAGCCCTGTGCCATCGTCATCTTCGGCGCCTTCGGCGACCTGACGAAGCGCCTCGTGATGCCGGCGATCTACAATCTCGGCTGCGAGAAGGTCCTGCCGGAGAAGGTCGCGGTGATCGGCGTCGACCTCGCCGAGGGCGATGCGGAGAGCTGGAAGAAGCACCTGCATGACATGCTGGAGAGCTTCATCGGCAACAGCTCGTCCGAGTTCGATGTCGACCACATCGAGGAGGACACCTGGAAGAAGCTCGCCGACACGATGCAGTACGTGCGCGGCGACATGACCAAGCCCGACCTCTACAAGGACATCGGCGCCGCGCTCGAGAAGGCCGGCTTCGCGCAAGGCAACGCGATCTTCTACTTCGCCATCGCCGACCGCTTCTTCGCGACCGTGGCACAGCAGCTCGGCGAGGCGAAGCTCACGAAGCAGGGCGAGAAGAACGACGGCGTGCCGAGCTTCTGGCGTCGCGTGGTCGTCGAGAAGCCGTTCGGCCACGACGTTCCCTCCGCGATCGCGCTCAACAAGAGCCTGCTGCAGACGCTCGAGGAGGACCAGATCTTCCGCATCGACCACTTCCTCGGCAAGGAGACGGTGCAGTCGATCATGACGTTCCGCTTCGCGAACGGCATGTTCGAGCCGATCTGGAATCGCGATCGCATCTCGTCGGTGCAGATCACCGCGGCGGAAGTGGTGGGCGTCGAGCAGCGCGGCAAGTTCTACGAGCCGACCGGCGCGCTGCGCGACATGATCCCGAACCACCTGTTCACGCTGATGGCGATGGTGGCGATGGAGCCGCCGGTCACCTTCGACGCCAAGGGCATCCGAGATCGTAAGGCGGAGCTCTTCACCTCGATGCCGCCGCTGAAGCCGGAGGACGCCGTGCGCGGCCAGTACACGGCCGGCGAGGTGCAGGGCAAGCAATGCAACGCCTATCGTTCGGAGCCCAACGTTTCGCCACAATCGAACACCGAGACGTACGTGGCGATGCGTGTCGGCATCGATTCCTGGCGCTGGGCCGGCGTGCCATTCTACCTGCGCACCGGCAAGCATATGACGGACCGGCTCACCGAGATCGCGATCCGCTTCAAGCCGGCGCCGACCGCCCATTTCCAGGGCACCGACATCGAGGAGCTCTCGGCCAACTGGCTCGTCGTCCGCATCCAGCCGCAGGAAGGCATCTCGCTGCAGTTCGAGGTCAAGCGGCCCGGTCCCGACGTCGAGGTGGCGACGGTGCGCATGGACTTCGCCTACAAGGACTTCTTCAAGCACGAGCCGAACGTCGGCTACGAGACCCTGCTCTACGACGTGATGATCGGTGACGCGACGCTGTTCAATCGCGCCGACATGGTCGAGGACGCCTGGCGCGTCGTGCAGCCGATCCTCGATGCCTGGAAGACCGGCGAGCCGGCGATGTACGCCTCTGGCTCGGCCGGACCGAAGGAGTCCGACGAGATGCTGGCGCGCGAAGGCAACCACTGGCGCCCGGTCGAGGGCTTCATCAAGAAGTAGGCGGGCGCCTTCCTCGAGGCGTCGTTCTGGCTGCGGCTTGACGCAACCCTTCCCGCTCGGCGACGTGCCAGCTGAGCGGAGGTCTCAATGATCGTCATCGGTCTCACCGGCTCCGTCGGCATGGGCAAGTCGACGACGGCGAAAATGTTCGCCGCCGCCGGCCTCCCCGTCTTCGACGCGGACGCCGCCGTGCATCGGCTCTACGAGGGCGCAGCGGTCGCGCCGGTCGAGGCGGCATTTCCCGGCGTCGCGCGCGAGGGGCGCATCGACCGCGAGGCGCTCGGCCGCCACGTGATCGGCGACGCGGCGGCGATGAAGCGGCTCGAGGCCATCGTCCATCCGCTCGTCCGCGCCGAGCGCGAGGCCTTCCTCGCCGAGGCCCGCGAGGCCGGCGCGCCGATGGCGGTGCTCGACATCCCCCTCCTCTACGAGACCGGCGGCGAGCGGGACGTCGACACCGTCGTGCTCGTGTCGGCGCCCAAACCTGTGCAGAAGGCCCGCGTCCTTGCCCGACCGGGCATGACCGAGGCGCGCTTCGAGGCCATACTGGGAAAGCAGCTGCCCGACGCGGAGAAGCGCCGCCGGGCCGACCACATCATCGAGACCGGCGACGGGCTCGAGGCGGCGGAGCGTCAGGTGCAGGCGCTCGTGAGGCAGCTCTCCGAGCGGAGCTGAGGGACCTAGGGTTTGCGCGAGATCGTCTTCGACACCGAGACCACCGGGCTCGACCCAGCGTCCGGCCACCGCGTCGTCGAGATCGGGTGCGTCGAGCTTCTGAACGGCATCCCGACCGGCCGCACGCTGCACCATTATCTCGACCCGCAGCGCGACATGCCGGAGGAGGCCTTCGCCGTCCATGGCCTGTCGAGCGAGTTTTTGACCGGCAAGCCACTTTTCGCCGACATCGCCGACGAGTTCCTGGCCTTCACAGAGGGCGCCAAGCTCGTCGCCCACAACGCTGAGTTCGATTTCCGCTTCATGAACGCCGAGCTGGTGGCGCTCGGCCATCCGCCGCTCGCGCTGGAACGGATGGTCGACACTCTGGCGCTGGCGCGGCGCCGCCACCCCGGCGCGCCGGTGAGCCTCGACGCGCTTTGTCAGCGCTACGGCATCGACAACTCCCGTCGCACCAAGCACGGCGCGCTTCTGGATTCGGAGATCCTCGCCGAGGTCTATGCCGAGCTGAACGGCGGCCGGCAGACGGCCCTCGTCTTCGCGGGGCCGGCGACCCGCGGCTGGGGCGGCGTCTCGACCGTCGCCCGGCGTCCGCGCCCGACGCCGCTCGCGCCGGCGCTGACCGACGCCGAGGCGGCGAGCCATGCGGCGTTCGTCGCCGGGCTCGGCGACGCGGCGATCTGGAAGCGCTACGTGACGCCCGAGGCCGTCGCCGGCGCGGCTTAGCTCATGGGTTCGGGCAGGCGTGCCCGTTGAACATCTCGAGCTTGGCGCAATTCGTCTGGCAGCCGTACCCGAGGATACGGTCGCGCACCTCGGGATCGACCGCAGCCTTGGCCTTCGCCACGCAATCCTCGGTGCAAGCCTTGATGCGCGCTTTGAGCACCTTGCGGCAGGCGTCCTCCGCCGCGGCGGCCGGCCACGCCGACGCCAGTAGCGCGAAGATCGTCAGAGCCGGTATCGCCCGCCTCAGGCGGTGGCTCCGCCCTGCTTGGCCACCTCGGCCATGCGCTGCTGGTAGAGCGTGCCGAAATCGATCGGGTCGATGTAAAGCGGCGGGAAGCCGCCGCCGCGCACCGCCTCGGCGATGATCTGGCGCGCGAACGGGAACAGCAGGCGCGGGCACTCGATCATCACGACGGGGTGGCGCTGCTCCTCCGGAATGTTCATCAGCCGGAAGATGCCTGCGTAGTCGAGCTCGAACTTGAACAGCGTGTCCGCGCCATCGCCGGCCGAGCCCTCGAGCAGCAGGTCGACCAGGAACTCGTTCTCCGCGAGCTGCTGGGCGTTGACGTTGACCTGGATCGAGATGTTCGGCTGCTTCTCCTGCGGCCCTAGCGAGCGCGGCGCGTTCGGGTTCTCGAACGAAAAATCCTTGGTGAACTGCACGAGCGCATTCAGCGAGGGTGCCTGCGCGGCCTGAGCCTGTTGTGCCGCGCCGTTGCCATTCGTCTCGGCCATCGTTTCTTCCCCTTGCCGGCGCCTCGTGGCCCGGTTGCACGTTTGGCGGGTCGGCTAGCACGGCCGCGGACGAGGAACAAGCAGCCGAGGCCGGCGCGCTCGACGGCTCAGCGCCGCGGCCGTCTGGGCCGCGGTTGCGTGGGATCGCTGACGCTCGGCTGGCCGAGGCTGCCGTCGACCTGCGATGTCGCCACTTGGGCGATGCCGCCGGCGGCCAGCATCGCCGCCTGCTCAATCCATCGTTCGCGGTCTATGCGGCCGGGGAAGGCCAGATACGAGCTGACCCAGCGCACGTTCTCCGGCGACCAGCTCGCGATCTGGTCGAAGTGCCAGATGCCGAGCGCGTGAAGCCGACCCTCGTTCTGCGGGCCGATGCCGCGGATGCGCTTCAGGTCGTCGGCGCGGTTGTCGCGCGCGGTCATCAGGCCGACAGGACGCGCGCCGGGGTGCTTGTCCTCGCCCGGCACCCTCGCCACCGTCGGCGGCTCGCCCGGCGCGACCGGCGGCGCCGCCGCAAGGCCGGCCTCGGCGGGTGTCGTCGCGCCGACCGGTGCTGGAATGCTTGCGTCCGGCGGAGGCGATGGCGAGGCTGCCGGGGTCGTCGGGGCAGCCTCGGCAGGCACAGCGCTTGTGACGCCGTCGTTCGGCGCTGGACTATGACTTGCGGCACCGGCCGTGGGCCTGGGGGATGGGCCCGCCGCCTCTGTCGTGGCCGGCCCTCCAGCGTCGCTGTGCGGTGCGGGGGTCATTTCGTCTGCGGCGCTTGTCGATGCCACTGCGGCCGGTGGGGCTGCGCCCTGCGTCGACTCTTCTGCGGACATGGCTGGAGCCGCTCCCCGACCTTCGTCCGCATTTTCGAGCGAGCCGGTGACGCTTGGCTCCTGGGTCGTCGCAGTCGAAGCAGGGAGGGCCGCCGCCGTGGCATCCGGCACCGACGCGACGGCCGGGGTCGAACGGGTGGCCGGAGACACGCCCTCCGGCGCAGCCGCGGCGGACGTCGTGGACGCGGCCGCTGCTGGGGCTGCGGGCATCGGCGTGGCGGCAGTCGCGGGCGCGACGGGCGGGACAAGTCGTTCGCTCGATGGATCTGTCGGCGCGCCGCCGCTTGCCGTCGGGGTCGCCACTGACGAGGCTGCTGCTGGCGGAGCGCCGGCTACAGGATTCTCGGCAACAGGCCGAGTCACGCTCGGAGGCTCCGTCGGGGGCACAGCAGGACTCGTGGCAGCGGGCCCGGCCGCGACCGGCGGTTCGGCCGGACCGGGAGCAGGAGCAACGGGCGCGTCTTGCACCGGCGCAGCCGCGACGGAGCTCGGCACCGGAGGGGTTGAGGTCGTAGAGCCGCCGGCCTCCGCAACGCCGGCCGCAGCGCCCGCTGCACTGGCACCGCGCCAGCTCCAATGCTTGTACTGCCCCGCCTTATTCGTGCCCTTGCGAGCCGCAACGGGCGCGGTGTCTCCACTGGCGATAGGAAAAACGTAGCCGCCCGGCGCGCTGGCAAACGCCGGCGCCGCGGTACGTCCCGGCGCCGCCGCAGGCGCTAGCGCGGAGCTAGCGCGCGGCTGACCAGACTCGTCCGTCGCGGCCGCCGGCGTCGCTGGAGCGACACCGCGCCAGGACCAGTGCCTGTAGAGACCGGCGCGCGATGTGCCCGAGCGGGTGCCGGCGAGCGGCGCGGCGTCGGCGACCGCCGCCGGGAATATGTAGCCGCCCTTCGAGCCTGTGAACTCCGGCGTTGCGGCGGGCACTGCCCCAGGCTCGCGCGGCCAGCTCCAGTGCCGTCGCACACCCGGCGCGGGCGCGGCGGCCCGGCTCGTCGTCGCTTCGGCGAACGGCTGCGTTCTCGGAAACGTGTAGCCGCCCGGCGCCGGCGGCTTGGACAGCACGCTCTCGCCGAACACCAGCGGCTGCCGGGCCGGGGCGCCTTCGGTCGAGCCAGCGCGCATGTAGGGACAGCCGGTCGCCAACCCGGCATGCGCCTCGCGGAAGAGATAGGAGCCGGTCGCCGACCTCGCCGGGGCCGTTGCTGTCGCATCGGCTGTCGTCGCAGCCGGCACGAACTCGGCGAGGTCGCGCAGCGCCCAGCCGATGAAGCAGCCGATCGCATAGAAGACGGCGAGGATCACCCCGAGATCGAGCCAATAGCCGTAGCGCCCGGGCACCACCTTGGCGACCGCAACGATCGCCGCGAGCGCCACGACGGCGATGGCGATGTGCACCGGCCGGTCGAGCCATCGCGTCGCGGCGATGGCGTAGGTGACCCAGCCGACGATAATCCCCAGCGCCAGCGCGCCGAAGAACCAGAGCCAGTGCGTATGGAGCAGGTGGATCATCTGTGCGCCTGTTTCACGATGGATTCGATGCGGCGGTGCCGCGGCAAGGTCGCTTGCGACGACAGGCGTCTCGCGCCAGGCGCCGCAGAGCCAGAGAGCAACGAGCGGAACGAGACCCCAAAGCCAACGCCGCGCCTGCGCCATGCCTACCCCCGCCATCGACCTGTCGGGCGACGCATCGTTTGCGTCGAGAGACAGAAGACCATCCGCCGCCGCCGCTGCAAAGCGGGCGATTAGTGCAGTGTTTCCACCGTCGTGGACCCGGCGCGCGACAGCCGCTTAAAGGCGGTATGTCCGATTCGGCCGTCGTCACAGGGAGACCAGGCACTGGAAACGACGCTGTACCCCCCGGTGAAAGTCTTCCTCGAAGGCCTGGGCTTCGTCGTGAAGGGCGAGATCGGCGGCTGCGACATCGTCGCCGTGAAGGACGGCGAGCCGCCGCTCGTCGTCATCGGCGAGCTGAAGATGCGCTTCAACCTCGACCTCGTGCTGCAGGCGGTCGATCGCGCGGCGGCCTGCGACGAGGTGTGGATCGCGGCGCGCGTCTCGACGCGGGGGTCGGGCCGCGAAGGCGACGCGCGCTTCCGCAACCTCTGCCGGCGCCTCGGCTTCGGCATGCTCGGCGTCACCGATGCCGGCGGCGTCGACATCCTCGTCAGCCCCGCCGCGCCGATGCCGCGCCGCGACGCCAAGCGCCGCTCGCGCCTCGTGGACGAGCATCGCCGGCGGCACGGCGATCCGGCGCTCGGCGGCGGCAGCCGGGCCCCCATCATGACCGCCTATCGCCAGCAGGCGCTGCGCTGCGCCGCCGCGATGGCGGACGGCCCGAAAAGCCCGCGCGAGCTGCGCCCGATCGTGCCGACCGCGGCCCAGATCCTACGCGGAAACGTCTACGGCTGGTTCGAGCGCATCGCACGCGGCAGCTACGGCCTCACGGAGGCCGGCCGCGTTGCGCTCGTGCGCTGGCCGCAGTGACTGCGGACACGCTCTTCGAGCCTCTTTCTGGAACGCCGCCTCGACCGGCGCGGGCAGGTCACGTCGTTGATTTCGCGTGGCGTGTGACCGGTCACGCTCAAGCCTTTGCCTTCGGCGCGGTTTTCGTCCATGCAGCCAGCTCGATTGCGCGAGGCGAGCCAGCATGACGAAAGCCATCGTCGGGATCATCGGCGGGTCCGGCGTGTACCATCTGCCCGGCCTCGAGGATGTGCGCGAGGAGCGCGTCTCGACGCCGTGGGGCGAGCCGTCCGACGCGCTTCTCTTCGGGCGCTTGGGCGGCACCGAGGCGGTGTTCCTGCCCCGCCACGGGCGCGGCCATCGCCTCGCGCCCGAGGGCATCAACTACCGCGCCAACATCGATGCCCTGAAGCAGGTCGGCGTCACCGACCTCGTCTCGGTCTCGGCCTGCGGCTCGTTCAAGGAAGAGCTCGCGCCCGGCACCTTCGTCGTCGCCGACCAGTTCGTCGACCGCACCGTCGGACGGCAAAGCTCGTTCTTCGGCAACGGCTGCGTCGCCCACGTCTCGATGGCGCATCCCGTCGCGCCACTTCTCAAGAAGCGCTGCCTTGCCGCCGCCGAGGCCGAGGGCATCGCGGCGGTCGCCGGCGGCACCTACGTCTGCATGCAGGGGCCGCAGTTCTCCTCGCTCGCCGAGTCGCTCGCCTACAAGGCCGCGGGCTACGACGTTATCGGCATGACCGCGATGCCCGAGGCCAAGCTCGCGCGCGAGGCCGAGCTCTCCTACGCGATCGTCGCCATGGTGACCGACTACGACTGCTGGCACGCCGACCATGCGCATGTCGACGTCGCCGCGGTTATCGCCGTGCTCAAGGCCAACGCCGACAATGCGGCGCGCCTCGTCGCGCGGCTGCTCCGCGACTTCCCCTCCGAGCACGAGCCCTGCCCTGACGGGTCGGACCGCGCGCTCGACACCGCGCTGATCACCGCGCCGGAGGCGCGCGACCCGGCGATGCTCCAAAAGCTTTCGACCATCATGAAGCGGGTGAACGCGCCGCAATGAACAAGCCCTTCGACCTGCTCTCGACGATCCGTGCGATCCCGGACTATCCCAAGCCCGGCATCATGTTCCGCGACATCACGACGATGCTCGGCGACGCCGAGGCCTTCCGCTTCGCCGTCGACGAGATGGTGCGGCCGTGGGCCGGCAAGAAGATCGACAAGGTGGCGGGCATCGAGGCGCGCGGCTTCATCCTCGGCGGCGCGATGGCGCATCAGCTCTCGGCCGGCTTCGTGCCGATCCGCAAGAAGGGCAAGCTGCCCCACACCAAGGTGAGCGTCGCCTATTCGCTCGAGTACGGCATCGACGAGATGGAGATCCATTCCGACGCGGTGACGCCCGGCGAGAAGGTGATCCTCGTCGACGACCTCATCGCCACGGGCGGCACAGCCGAGGGTGCCGTGAAGCTCTTGAAGCAGATCGGCGCCGAGGTCGTGGCGGCCTGCTTCGTGATCGACCTGCCCGAGCTAGGCGGCGCGGCGAAGATCAAGGCGCTCGGCACGCCGGTGCGGGCGCTGCTGGAATTTCCGGGGCACTAAGCCATTGGGCGGGTACACGGCTTTCACCGGCACCCGCCAACAGGCTCAGCCCACCGGCTTCACCGACAGCGCCATCGACTTGAACCGGTCCGCATAGCGCGGCGCGTCGGCGCGCGGCGCTATGCAGACGATCGTCTCGAAGCCTTTCGGATCGAAGCGGATGAAATAGGTGATCGCGACCGGCGTCTCGGCTTGCCCCTCGCTGCCCTCCGCGTCGACCTGCGCCCATTGCGTGCCGCCGGCATCGAAGACTTTCGCCGACTTCACCTCGGTCGTGCGCACCGCCTGGAAGGACTGCAGCTGCGATGTCGCGAACGCCTCGCGATTGTCCTTGGGCGGAGGCACCTCGCTCGCCGTCAGCACGGCATGCGCCTGGCCTTGCGCGGGATCGACGTCGCTCGCCCCGTCGACGAGGATCAGCGCGGCGCCGAGCGCCGTCGCCGAGACGCGGAAGCCGGCGAGGTTGCCGACCGCGAACGGCAGCGCGGCGACCTGCGCGTCGAGGCCCGGCTTCGGCCGAAAGGCGACGGTGCGCAGCGCCGCATCCATCGCCGCCTCGGTGATCTTCGGGTCGGCCTCCGGCAGCTGGGCCGACACGACGGCCGTCTCGGTCTTGCCGTTCAGCACCAGCACCCATTTGCGCAGATGCGCGGCACCGACGGTCGCAGAGCCCTTGATCAGGAAGCCATGCGTGCCGTTGACGTCGACGTCGTCGGCCTGCTTGGCCCCGAAGCGCGAGACGAACATCTGCCGGCTGCCGTCGATCTGCGCGTAGGCCACCGCCGGCATCTCGGTGATGAGGATGGTCGCCGCGCCGGCCGTGAAGCCGTCGAAGGTGCGCGAGGGGGTCATGCCCGGCGGCGGCTCGAGCCCGACGCCGCTGGCGCCCGGAAAGACCGGTGCCGCCGCAGCGGGCCCGGCGAAGCCGAGGGCGAGAAGGACGAGGCTGGCGCTAGCAATGTTTTTCGACATGGCGCGCCTTCTAGCGCGCGCGTCCGCCGGGCAAAACAGGAAAGCGCGGAGATCGCTCTCCGCGCTTCGGACTATTGAACTCGGGTGTTCCCGGCTTACGGGATCGAGACGACCGGGGTGCCGACGCTGACGCGATCATAGAGATCGACGACATCCTCGTTCAGCATGCGGATGCAGCCGTAGGAGGCCGAGGTGCCGACCGACTTGCGCATTTTCTGCGTAGTGCCGTGGATCGCGACCTGGTCGAGCTGCAGCGTCAGGGCGCGCTCGCCCATCGGGTTGTTCGGCGCGCCGCCCGGGATCAGGCTCGGCAGCTCCGGATGGTCGCGCGCGACCACGGCCGGAGGCGACCAGTCGGGGCGGATGAACTTGCCCTCGATGTAGGTCTTGCCGCCCCAGGCCTTGCCCATCTTGCCGATCGCGACCGGATAGCGGATCGCCGTGCCGTCGCCGTTCGTGAAGTAGAGCTGGTGCTCGTGCTGCGAGATGATGATCGTGCCGGCAGGATAGCTCATCGGCACCTGCACGGACTGCTTGGCGGCGACCGGCACGACGGCCGAAGCGCCGAGGATGCCCGCCGCGAAGACGACGGACGCGAAAAGCCGTTCGGCCCGCGGGCCGTTCAACGAATTCTTGACCATTATATCCCCGTTGGACCCGATCGATCACGCAGGTGACGCGGCGTCGAAGTCCATGCGCGGAGAATAGCAAGGCAGGCGTTCAAGCAGAGTTAAAAGATCGCGAGCGGCGCACTCCGCCGCCCGCTGTTGCGCCGGAGTCGCATATTTGCCGCAATTGGGCCCGGGGCGGCGCGGGAGTCCGCGGTTCCGCAACACGACGGGCTTTTTTGCGGAGCCCGTCGCGCCGGGAAACCAGCCTATCAGGCTGATTTCTGCTCGGATTTCTGCGGCCGATTCGCGACCAGGTCGTCGACCACCGCGGGGTCGGCGAGCGTCGACGTGTCGCCGAGCTTGTCGACCTCGTTCTCGGCGATCTTGCGCAGGATGCGGCGCATGATCTTGCCGGACCGCGTCTTCGGCAGGCCGGGCGCGAACTGGATGACGTCGGGCGAGGCGATCGGCCCGATATCCTTGCGAACCCAGGTGACGAGCTCCTTGCGCAGCGCATCGTCGCCCTCGATCCCCTCGTTGAGTGTGACGTAGGCATAGATGCCCTGGCCCTTCTGGTCGTGCGGGAAGCCGACGACGGCGGCCTCCGACACCTTCTCATGCGCGACGAGCGAGGACTCGACCTCGGCCGTGCCCATGCGGTGGCCGGACACGTTTATGACGTCGTCGACGCGGCCGGTGATCCAATAGTAGCCGTCCTCGTCGCGGCGGCAGCCGTCGCCGGTGAAATACTTGCCCTTGTAGGTTGAGAAGTAGGTCTCGACGAAGCGCTTGTGGTCGCCGAACACGGTGCGCATCTGCCCGGGCCACGAGCGGGCGATGACGAGGTTGCCCTCGCAGGCGCCGTCCTGGACCTTGCCTTCGGCATCGACGATCTCCGGCTCGATGCCGAAGAACGGCGTGGTCGCCGAGCCAGGCTTCAGTGCGGTCGCGCCGGGCAGCGGCGTGATGAGGTGGCCGCCGGTCTCGGTCTGCCACCAGGTATCGACGATCGGGCAGCGGCTGTCACCGACGACCTTGTAGTACCAGTTCCACGCCTCGGGGTTGATCGGCTCGCCGACGGTGCCGAGCACGCGCAGGCTCTTGCGGCTGGTCTTCTCGACCGGGCCGGTGCCGGCGCCCATCAGCGCGCGGATCGCGGTCGGGGCGGTGTAGAAGATCGCGACGTTGTGCTTGTCGCAGATCTCCCACATGCGCGACACTGACGGATAGGTCGGCACGCCCTCGAACATCAGCGTCTTGGCGCCGTTGGCGAGCGGGCCGTAGACGATGTAGCTGTGCCCGGTGACCCAGCCGACGTCGGCCGTGCACCAGTAGACCTCGCCGTCGTGATAGTCGAAGACGTATTCGTGCGTCATCGCGGCGTAGACGAGGTAGCCGCCGGTCGTGTGCAGCACGCCCTTCGGCGCGCCGGTCGAGCCCGAGGTGAAAAGGATGAACAGCGGGTCCTCCGCGTTCATCGGCTCCGGCTCGCACTCCGCGGCGGCCTTCTCGACCTCGTCGTGGTACCAGACGTCGCGGCCGTCCTTCATCTCGATCTTGCCGCCGGTGCGCTTCACGACGATCACGGTGCCGACGATGCCGGCCTTGTCGATCGCGGCGTCGGCATTGGCCTTGAGCGGCACCTTCTTCGAGCCGCGCAGGCCCTCGTCGGCGGTAATCATCACCTTGGATTCGCAGCCGGTGATGCGGTTGGCGAGCGAGTCCGGCGAGAAGCCGCCGAAGACGATCGAGTGCACCGCGCCGATCCGCGCGCAGGCGAGCATCGCGTAGGCCGCCTCCGGGATCATCGGCATGTAGATCGTGACGGTGTCGCCCTTCTTGACGCCCTTTGCCTTGAGGACGTTGGCGAGCCGGCAGACGTGGCCGTGCAGCTCCTTGTAGGTGATCTCCTTCGACTCGCTGGGGTCGTCGCCCTCCCAGATGATCGCGACCTGGTCGCCGCGCTTCTCGAGGTGGCGATCGATGCAGTTCATCGAGACGTTCGTGACGCCGTCCTCGAACCACTTGATCGAGACGTCCGGCGCGTCGAACGAGCAGTTCATCACCTTGGTGTAGGGCTTGATCCAGTCGATGCGCTTGCCGTGCTCGCCCCAGAACCCGTCCGGATCCTTCAGCGAGCGCGCGTACATCTCGTCGTACTTCGCCTTGTCGATCAGCGCATGCGCCGCGATTTCCTTCGAAACTGGAACCGTTGTCTCGGACACCTGCGCCTCCCTGCGGCTTTCATTTGTTTTGACTCGCGCAATGAGCGAGCCTTGCCGACCAACTAAGGCAACGAAGACGCGATTCAAATCCCGCGTTCGACGAGGGCGGCGCCTTGAAACCCGGCAATCGCCGGCCGGTCGACCACGTTCAGCCGGAAAGGACGCTTGCGACGACCCGCAGCTTCGCCGGGCTCATCTTCGCCGCGTCGAAGCGCGTGAGATGGTTGGCGCCGCTGCTCGCCGCCAACGGCGCCTCAGTGCTACTTACAGTCCTTGGAGATGCGGCCGAGCGCCTGCTTCAGCCCGTCGAGCGCGTAGCTGTCGACGGTAGCCGGGCCCTTGGCGGCGGCGGCCTTGACGATGAGTGTTCCCGCCTTCTGCAGGGTCTCGACGAACTTGGCCTCGTCCTCGGGGTTCTTGATCCAGGCGTTCGAGCCCTTGGTGACGAGATCGAACGCGGCGCGGCCGACCTTGGCCTCGGCCTTCCCCGATTCCTTCAGGGGGAAGCCCATGATGATCGAGACCTCGTTGTGCACCTTCTCGGCCGGGCGGTCGGAGATGAAGATGTAGGCGGCGTCGCGCTTGGCCTCGGGCCGGCGCTCCTTGGGCGAGGCCAGCGCGTAGCAGGTCTTGCCCTTGCCGCTCTTGGCGAGATAGGCGCCCCAGTCGCCGAAGCTCGCGACCTGCTGCGGCTTGTTGGCATCCTTCTTGGCGGTGGTCTCCTGATCCGCGTCCTTCTTGGGCGTGCTGTGCCGCCGCGCCTCCGCCGGCCCCGCCGCAAGACAGGCGGCGGCGGTGAGAAGGAGGGCGATCTTCAAGGGGCGGATCATGGCCGCATGATTCTCCGGCAAAGCCGTTCGTTCAGGGTTAACGGCGCCGGACATAGCGCGTGGAAGCGGGCGAAATTCAGGAGGGGTTGGCGGCCGCGCGGGCGGCGGAGTCGTAGGTCGTCGCCCGCAGGATCGCCTCGCCGAGCTGGTTGGCCGCGACGAGCGTGACCGCCAGAGCAAGCGCCGGAAACAGCAGCAGGTGCACCGAGCCCTGCACGTGGCGGGCGCCGTCGGCGATCAGCGTGCCCCAGCTCGTCAGCGGCTCCTCGACGCCGAGGCCGAGGAAGGACAGGAAGCTCTCCGCCAGGATGACCCGCGGCACGAGCAGCGCAAGGTATGCGACGATCGTCCCGGCCATGTTCGGCACGACATGCCGCGCGAGGACCGTCGCGTCGCTCGCGCCGAGCGCCTGCGCGGCGAGGACGAACTCGCGTCTCTTCAGGGACAGCGTCTGGCCGCGCACGATGCGCGCCATGTCGAGCCATTCGACCGCGCCGATCGCGACGAAGATGAGCCACAGCGTGCGCCCGAATAGCGTGACCAGCACGATGACGAGGAAGATGAACGGCAGCGCGTAGACGACGTCGACGATGCGCATCATCACGCCGTCGATGCCGCCTCCGGCGTAGCCCGCAACGGCGCCCCAGGCGACGCCGATGCCGAGCGAGACGAGCGAGGCGAGCGCGCCGACGGCGAGAGAGATGCGCCCGGCGACGAGGATGCGGACGAGGAGATCGCGACCGTTGACGTCGGTGCCAACGAGAAAGATCTCGTGCTTGATGGCAACGGGCACCGTCAGCGTGCGGCCGCCATCTTCCGTCACAGCCAGCCCCACGGCGCGGAACATGTCCGAGCGCTCGATGGTGCGGACGACACGGCCGTCGATAGGCTTGGTGTCGGCGAAGCGCAGCGCGTCACGATCGCCGTCGTGGATGAAGCTCACCGACATATGGGCGCGCACGGCGAGCGCGGCCAAGGCAGCCTCGCGCTCGGGCGGCGTCGGGTGCGCCGCGAGCGACGGCGGCACCTGCACGTAGTCTGGAAACACGGCGTCGTAGGCATGCGGTGCCCAGATCGACGAGCCGTAGCAGGCGATGGCGACGAGAAGCACGGTCGCTAGGCTCGCGAGGCCGGCGGGATCGCGCAGCAGGCCCCTCAAGCCGAGCGCCACAAAAGCGTCATCGCAGCGTAGTCGTGCGCCGAGCGCGGATCAGACATGCCCCGCAATGTCTACCCCTCTTTGGTCGGAGACTTAGCTATGCTGCCGTACCTCTTTCGGAGGATAGGACCATGATCAAGACCCTCACCATAGCTTCGCTTGTCGCCGCCAGCTTCGCCGGTTCGGCGTTCGCCAGCAGCGCGCACCGCCGTCTCCCGGCGAATGCCGACGCCTACTACGCCACCTACGAGCACCGTGCCGCCGCCCCGGCCGCTTCGGAAGCCCCGGCTCCCGCCCCCGCCCCGCGCGAGGACTTCGGCTCCTACGGTGCCGGTGCTACCGCCCGCGCCCTCGGATACTAAGCACTCAATCCGAACGCACCCTCGGGTCGAGCACGCCGTAGGCGAGGTCGACCGCGAGGTTCAAAACGACGATCATGGCGCCGACCGTCACGACCGTCGCCATCGTCAATGTATAGTCCCGCGACAAAGCCCCATCGACGAAGTAGCGGCCGATGCCCGGGATGCCGAAGATCGTCTCGACGACGATCGAGCCGGTCAGCAAGGCCGCCGCCGCCGGCCCGCAATAGGACAGCACCGGCAGGATCGCCCCGCGCAGCGCGTGACGCGCCACGAGATGCCGCGGCAAGCCGTAGGCGCGGAGCGTCCTGATGTGCGGAGCCGCCAGCGCCTCGCGCATGGCGGCCTGCGTCAGCTTTGCGATGATCGCCATTTGCGGCAAGGCGAGGGTCAGCACCGGCAGGATCTGGTGAGCCCAAGCGCTGTCGCCCCAGCCGCCGACCGGCAGCAGATGCAGGTCGAGGCCGAGCCACACCTGCATGAGGGGCGCGACGACAAACGGCGGAACAGCCAACCCGGCGAGCGCCAGCACGACGATCGCGGTGCTCGCCACGTGGCTGCGGACGCCGGCCCCGATCACGCCGATCGGTATTCCGAGAATGAGCGCGAGGCCGAGCGCCTCGGCGCCTAGCCGGATCGAGATCGGCAGCGCCTTGGCGAAGAGGTCGTTGACCGAGAAATCGCGCCAATGCGTGCTGGGGCCGAGATCGCCGTGCGCGAGGGCCTTCAGGTAGAGCCAGAATTGTACGGGTAGCGGCCGGTCGAGCCCATAGAGGTGCTCGAGGCCGGCCTTGATCGCCGGATCGAGCGTGCGTTCCTGGTCGAACGGGCCGCCCGGCGCCAGCCGCATCAGAAAAAACGCGATCGCGACGACGAGCAGCATCGTCAGCGCGGCGGCTGCAAGGCGGGCGACGACGAACCGGACCATGACCGCTCAAAAGGAAAGGCCGCGAGCGTAACGCCCGCGGCCCCGATCTGTCGAGCGCTGGACGCGCGGCCTACTTCACCTTGTCGGCGATGCCCTTCAGGCCGGCGTCGTAGATGCCGCCGATGACCTCTTCCGCCTTGGCATTCGGCGCGCCCTTGGCCTTGAAGCGGCCTATCCAGGTGACCGTCGAGCCATTTCCGCTCTTCGCGACCTTGATCGTCGAGTGGTAGTCCTCGACCGGCAGGGGGCTTTCCAGGATCTTGTAGGAATAGCTCATCGCCTTGTCGCTGTGCTCAGTCTGCTCTTCCTTGATCGTGCCGCCGCCCTTCAGGGACAGCGTGCGGACGCTCTTCTTGCCGTCCATCGAGGGGTCGCACTTCTCGACGGCGGGGTGCCACTGGCCGATGCTGCAGAACTCCGAGATCGTCTTCCAGACCGCGTCGGGCGCGGCGGGGATCTCGGCCGACTTCTTCACGTCCAGCGCGAACGCCGGCGAAAGCGAGAGCACGGCAATGGCGGCAGCTGCGATGGTCGTCTTCAAGTCGATCCTCCCAAAATGGTCTTGTCGTGTCGTCGTCGCGACGCGCGGTCTTCACCGCGCTTCGTCACATAGCGCAAGACCCAAAACAGTCGAGCTTGAAAGAGAACGAGACGAGGCACTTCGCCCTCGTCCGATCGACAAGGTACACGTGGCGTGTGCCTCGGCTGACGGCGCCTAGCGCACCACGCGCAACCCGCGGGACGACTCCCGCGCATCGTCATCGAGGTCGGGGAACAGCTGGTCGACCGCGTCCATCAGCTTGGCGGTCTGGGCGCGCAGCGCGGCAAGTTGTCGCTCCAAGCCCCGCACCGTCTCCGCGGACCGGGCCGCTTCGTCCTCCGCGCGCGCCGCCTTGGCCTGCGCGTCGCGCGCGGCCTCCTCGGCGCGAGCGGCGGCACGCAGGGCATCGCCGGTCGTTCGCTCCTCGTCGGCAAGCTTGCGGGTGAGGTCGCGCACCTTGCTCTCGTAGCTGGAGAGCTTGTCGAGCAGGACGCCGTAGGTCTCGGTGACCTTGTTGATCGTCTCGAGCGAGGCCGCGACATCGCTGTCGAGACCTTCGCCGGCATTCCGCGCCGCGCCGTCCGGCAGCTTCGCGACGACGTCGGCGAGAGGCCGCGTGCGCGCGTTCAGCTTCTCGGCCAGCGGACGCCCCGTCAGCGTGCTTCCCGTCCGACGTTGTCCGTCCATGCGAAGCTCCCCACGCGAATCATGCGCGAGGAGTCTCGCCGGTACGGGGCGGGAAGTCTACGGCGGCGCCTTTCAGGCGACGGCGCGCAACCCCGTCTCGCCCTGCAGCGCCTTGGCCTCGCGGCGGTAGGCGGTCAGCACGAACTCGGTGTAGCCGTTCGGCTGCTCGCGGCCCTTGAACACCAGCTCGCAGGCGGCGCGGAAGGCGGGGCCGTCGAACCCCGGCGCCATCGGCTGGTAGACCGGGTCGGACGCGTTCTGCTTGTCGACGACGACCGCCATCTTCTTTAGCACGGCCATCACCTCGTCCTCGCTCACCACGCCGTGGTGCAGCCAGTTGGCGATGTGCTGCGAGGAGATGCGCAGAGTGGCGCGGTCTTCCATCAGCCCGATGTTGTTGATGTCCGGCACCTTGGAGCAGCCGACGCCCTGGTCGATCCAGCGCACGACATAGCCGAGCAGGCCCTGCGCGTTGTTCTCGAGCTCCTGCGCGACGTCGCGCGGCTCGAAGTTCGACTGCGCCAGAGGGATCGTGAGCAGGTCGCGCAGCTCGGCCGGCTTGCGGTTGCGCAGCGCCTGCTGCCGCTCGGCGACGTCGACCTCGTGGTAGTGCAGGGCGTGCAGCGTCGCGGCCGTCGGCGAGGGCACCCAGGCGGTGTTGGCGCCCTGCTCGGGGTGCGTGCGCTTCATCGAGCGCATCAGCGCCATCTGGTCCGGGGCCGCCCACATTCCCTTGCCGATCTGCGCGCGGCCCGGCAGGCCGAGCGCCAGGCCGACGTCGACGTTCAGGTCCTCGTAGGCCGCGATCCACGGCGTCTGCTTCATGACATTCTTGCGCACGACCGGACCCGCCTCCATCGAGGTATGGATCTCGTCGCCGGTGCGGTCGAGGAAGCCGGTGTTGATGAAGCACACGCGCTCCGCCGCCGCCTCGATGCAGGCGGTGAGGTTGGCCGACGTGCGCCGCTCCTCGTCCATGATGCCCATCTTGAGCGTGTTCTTCGGCAGCTTGACGATCTCCTCGACGCGGCCGAACAGCTCGTTGGTGAAGGCCACTTCCTCCGGCCCGTGCTGCTTCGGCTTGACGATGTAGACCGAGCCGGTGCGCGAGTTGTGCAGCGCCTGCGTGCCGAAGAGGTCGTGACGGGCGATGGTCGCCGACACCAGCGCGTCGAGCAGGCCCTCGGGGATCTCGTTGCCTTCGGCATCGAGCACCGCGTTCGTCATCATGTGATGGCCGACGTTGCGGAGAAGCATGAGCGCGCGGCCGGGCAGCCGCAGCTCGCCGCCGCGCGGGCTCTTGTAGGAGCGGTCGCCGGCGAGCACGCGGTGCACCGTTGCGCCGCCCTTCTGGAAGGCCTCTCGCAGCGTGCCCTTCATCAGGCCGAGCCAGTTACGGTAGCAGACGACCTTGTCGTCGGCGTCCACGGCGGCGACCGAGTCTTCCATGTCCATGATCGCCGAGATCGCCGACTCGACGATGACGTCGGCGACGCCGGCGGGGTCGTTGCGGCCGATCGCATGCTCGCGATCGATCACGATCTCGACGTGCAGGCCGTTGTTCGAGACGAGGACGAGGCTCGGATCGGACGGCGTGCCCTGGTAGCCGTCGAAGCGGTCGGGATAGGCAAGCCCGGTGGTGCTGCCGTCGGTCAGCGACACCACGAGCTTGCGGTTCTCGACGCGGTAGCCCGTGGCCTCTGCGTGCGAGCCCCTGGCCAGCGGCGCGACGAGGTCGAGCGTCGCCTTGGCCTCGGCGACGACGCGGGCGCCGCGCACGGGGTTGTAGGCCTTGCCCTTTTCGGCGCCGGCATCCTCGGGGATCGCATCGGTGCCGTAGAGCGCGTCATAGAGGCTGCCCCAGCGGGCGTTGGCGGCGTTGAGCGCGTAGCGGGCGTTGGAGATCGGCACGACCAGCTGCGGACCGGCGATCTCGCCGATCTCGGGATCGACGTTGGCGGTCGCGATCGTCTGCGGCGCGGGCTGCGGCTGCAGGTAGCCGATCTTGCGCAGGAAGGCCTCGTAGGCGTCCTGGTCGAACGGCGTGGGATGGGCGCGGTGCCAGGCGTCGATCTTGGCCTGGAGCGTGTCGCGATGCGCGAGGAGCGCGCGGTTGCGCGGCCCAAGCTCGTTCACGAGGACGGCGAGACCGGCGTAGAAGGACGCCTCGTCGACGCCGGAGCCCGGCAGCGCCTCTGCGACCAGGAAGTCGTGCAGCCGCTGGGTGACGACGAGGCCGTTCTTCTCGATGGTCTTCATGGGGCGCGCCCTTCACGGATTGCACTTCGCAACCGCAAGATGCGCACAGACGCCGCCGCCGTCAATTTTTCCGAAATTATTTTCCAGCCATCCCAAACAAAAATTCAAGCCTTTGTTCCATCGACGCTTTTCATTTTCCCGCTGCGAATTAATGTCGAGAGTGGAAAATCATTTCGCACCGATGCCGACGGGGTGGTGCGCTGCTGCAACGAGCCTTCGCGCGATGACAAAGACTCCTGCCCGCCAGCGTGGCCGCCCGCGCACCAACGCACCCGAGGTCGGCGCCGTCCAGGCGCTCGACCGCGCCTTGAGCCTGCTCGACGTCATGGCGCGCACCGACGGGATCGCGCTTTCGGACCTGTCGCATCGCGCCGAGCTGGCGCCTTCCTCGGCCTACCGCCTGCTGCAGACGCTCGCCTCGCGAGGCTACGTGGAATTTTTAGAGCGGGATCAGCTGTGGGTGATCGGCGTGGAGGCGTTCCGGACTGGAATGGCTTTCCAAAGACGCTATTCCATCGCCTCCGTCGGGCGCCCGATCCTCGGCGAGCTGGTCCAGATGTCGGGCGAGACGGCGAACATCGCGATCTTCGAGGGCGGCGAGATCGTCTTCGTCGCGCAGGTCGAGAGCCAGGAGCCGATCCGCGCCTTCTTCCGCTCAGGTGAGCGGCGCGCAGTGCACGCCTCGGGCATAGGCAAGGCGCTGCTCGCCGAGATGCCGCGCGCTGCCGTCGAGCGGATCATCGCCGACAAGGGGCTCGAGCGGTTCACGCCGCGCACCCTGACCGAGACGAAGACGCTGTTCGCGGATCTCGCGCGGGCGCACCTGCGCGGCTGGACGCTCGACGACGAGGAGCGCAACCCGGGCATGCGCTGCATCGCGGCGGCGATCTTCAACGAGCACGGCGACCCGGTCGCGGGGCTCTCCGTGTCGGGGCCGGTGGCGCGGCTCGACGACGCCAAGGTCTCCGCGCTGGGGCCGAAAGTCGCCGAGGCGGCGGCAGAGATCACGCGCCTGGTGGGCGGCGTCAGCCTGCCCCGCGCCGGGGCGACGTAACCAGGGCGGTAGCGCCCCCGCGTCTTAGGCCGCCCGCCGCATGTCGGCGCGCACCGAGTCGATCGTCGCTCCCGTCAGCACGATCAGCGACGAGAGCCAGAACCAGAGCAGCAGCACGATCACCGCGCCGAGCGAGCCGTAGGTCGCATCGTAGGAGCCGAAGCGGGTGACGTAATACGAGAAGGCGGCGGACGAGAGGATCCAGCTTGCACCGGCGAAGACGGTGCCGACCGACAGCAGGTGCCAGCGCGGGTTCGTCCGGCTCGGGCCGAAGCGATAGATGACGTCGAGCGCCAGCAGGATGAACACGCCGAGGACTGGCCAGCGCGCATAGGCGAGCCACGACTGCAGCACCTGGTCGATCGGCAGGAACGCGATGACGACGGGCACGATCGCCACGGCCGTCAGCGCGACGATCGCGAAGACGATGGCCCCGAACGTCAGCGCCAGGGCCAGCAGCTGGAACACCAGGAAGCTGCGCGTCTCTCGGCGCTCGGTGGCGGCATTGAGGCCCGACATCATCGCCGACGTGCCGGCCCGCGCGCCCCAGATCGCCAGCCCGAGGCTGATCAGCAGGCCGGAGTTGAGGCTGCCGTTCGGCTTGGCGAGCAACGCATTGAGGCTCTCGTTGATGAGGTTGGCGGTCTCGCGCGGCAGCAGCGCGGTGAGTTGCTGCACCTGCGTTTGCACCATGTGCGTGTCGCCGAAGAGCCCGTAGATCGAGACCAGCGCGCCGAGCGCCGGGAAGATTGCGAACATGCCGTAGAACGCGATGCCGGCGGCGATCAGCATGAGATTGTCCTGCGCGACGCGCATCTGCACGCGATTGATCACCGTCCACAGCGAGCGGATGCGAGGGCTGCGCTTGGCCCAGCCCGGTGCGGCCATGGGCAGCGGATCGGTGCGATCGAGGTCAGGTGCGCTGAGGAGCTCGACCGCCCGCTTCTGCGCCGCGCTCGTCGAGGCGGCGACCGCGACGCCGATCGCGATGATGTACCAGGGAAGGACGGCTGGCCTGGCGCGGATCGCCGTTCGACGGGATCGAGGGCGCGCCCGACGGCCCCGCGCCTTGGTGGAGCTCGAGGCCGGCGGGGTCTTGGCCCGTGCGCGCCGACGCCCGAGCGCGCCCACCCCCGACTTCAACGCCTCAGCCCAGCTCATGTCCCCTCGCGCATTCCCTGCCGACCGATAGCGCAATCGCAACGACCGCGTTCCGCTTAAGCCGCAAAATAGATGAAAGGGACGGCTAGCTCAGAACTGTCGCCAAGCGTCGCCGTGCGCGCCCTTGCGGTCGAGCATGGCGTCAAGCGTGTAGGCGGCGGAGATCAGGGCGAGGTGGGTCAAGGCCTGCGGGATGTTGCCGATCTGCTCGCCGCCCGGCCCGATCTCCTCCGCGAAGAGGCCGACCTCGTTGGCGTAGCTGACGAGCTTCTCGAAATGCAGGCGCGCCCGGCGCACGTTCCCGGACCGCGCAAGGCATTCGACGAGCCAGAACGAGCAGGGCGTAAAGGCGCCCTCGTCGCCGGCGAGCCCGTCGACGTTGTCGTCGCCTTCGCCGGTCTCGTACCGGCGCACCAGCACGTCCGAGGTCAGCTCGCGCTCGATCGCCGCCTGCGTCGACAGCCAGCGCGGATCGCGCGGCGCGATGAAGCGCATCAGCGGCATCAGGAGCGCGGACGCGTCGAGCCGCGAGCCGCCCTTGTACTGCATGAAGGCGCCGCGCTCGTCGTTCCAGAAGTTCTCGTGGATGTCGCGGTAGATCAGATCGCGGTTCTTGCGCCAGGCCTCGGCGTCCTCGCTCGGCAGCGATCGCTTGCGCGCGAGCCGCAGCCCGCGGTCGAGCGCCACCCAGCACATGAGGCGCGACGACAGGAAGTGGCGACGCTCGCCGCGGATCTCCCAGATGCCTTCGTCGGGCTGCTCCCAGTTCTGGCAAACCCAATTCAGCGTACGCGCCATGCGCTTCCAGGCGCCATAGGTAACGGGCTCGCCGTACTTGTCGGCGAGGTAGCCGGAATCGAACAGCGCGCCGTAGATGTCGAGCTGCAGCTGCGAGGCGGCGGCATTGCCGATCCGCACCGGCGCGGAGCCGCGATAGCCGGAGAGGTGGTCGAGTGTGATCTCCGGCGCCTCAGGCGAGCCGTCGAGCCGGTAGAGGATCTGGAAGTCGCCGGCCTCGCTGGCGTCGGCGCGGGCCGACACCCATTCGTTGAAGCGTTGCGCCTCGCCGACGTAGCCGAGCCGCATAAGCGCGAACGTCGCGAAGGCCGCGTCGCGAATCCAGCAGAAGCGATAGTCCCAGTTGCGTGCGCCGCCGATCTTTTCCGGCAGCCCGAAGGTCGCCGCGGCGGCAATCGAGCCGTGCTCGGCGGAGGTAAGCAGCTTCAACACCAGGGCCGAGCGCATCACGTGCTCGCGCCAGCGGCCGCGGTAGGAGGAGTGCGCCGACCAGCTCTGCCAGTAGGCGATCGTCTCGTCGAACGCCTGGCCGAGCAGTGTCTCGAGCTCGGCGTCGTTCGACGGCTGCTCCTTGCCGCATTCGAGCAGGAAGCTGCGGCGCTCCCCTTCCTTGAGCGAGAAGTGCGCCGTCACCTCGCCCCGGCCGCGCTCGAACTCGACGTCCGTGCGCAGGCGCAGCGGGCTCGACGGCGTCGATTTCGACGACACGAACATTGCGGCGTCGCGCTCGATCGTGATCTCAGGCAGGCCGTCGCGCCCGTAGTCGAAGCGCGGCGCACAGCGGGCGACGACGTCGACCTTCCCGGTGACGCAGGCGACGCGCCGCATCACCGCGCTCTGCGGGCCGCCCTTGGCCATCACCGGCATGAAGTCGGTGATCTCGAGCACCGAGCCGCCGTCCATGAATCGCGTGATGAGCACGTTGGTATCGGGGATGTAAAGCTGGCGCGCGCGCCACGCGACGTCGCCGTCGGGCGCGATCGAGAATTCGCCGCCGCGCACGGGATCGAGTAGCCCGCAGAAGACAGCCGGCGAGTCGAGATTGGGATGGCAGAGATAGTCGATCGTGCCGTCGGTCGAGACGAGGGCGATCGAGCGCATGTTGCCGATCGCGCCATGCGCCCCGATGTCGGGCACTTGCACCTTGATCTCGCCAGCCGTCATTCGCTCCTCGTGTGCGTTGTCCGCACGGCAACGCAAATGCCGCGCCTCGGGGGCGCGCCCAAGCGTCGCAACGCGAGCAAGCTGCACTGCAATGGCCGCTCAGCCTTCGGCGAAGGCGCGGCCGATCACCGGCGTCGAGGGGGCGGCCATGTCACGCGGCTCCATCGGGCCGGCGAGATGCGCGGCGCGGCCCGCTTCGACGGCGAGGGCGAAGGCGCGGGCCATGGCGACGGGGTCGACGGCCTTGGCGATGGCCGTGTTGAGCAGGATCGCGTCGTAGCCCATCTCCATCGCCTCGGCGGCCTGCGACGGCAGGCCGATGCCGGCATCGACGATCAGCGGCACGCCGGGGAAATGCGCCCGCAGCGCGCGCAGGCCGTAGCGGTTGTTGAGGCCACGCCCCGAGCCGATCGGGGCGCCCCACGGCATCAGCACCTCGCAGCCGGCGGCGAGAAGGCGCTCGGCCACGACGAGGTCTTCCGTCGTGTAGGGAAAGACCTGGAAGCCCTCGGCCGCCAGAAGGCCGGCGGCCTCGACCAGCCCGAACACGTCGGGCTGCAGCGTATCGTCCTCGCCGATCACCTCGAGCTTGATCCACGGCGTGCCGAAGACCTCGCGGGCCATCTGAGCCGTGGTGACGGCCTCTTTCACCGTGCGACAGCCAGCGGTGTTTGGCAGGACGCGGACGCCGAGGTCGCGGATCAGCGACCAGAACGCCTCGCCGGCGCGCCCGGCGCCGGACTCGCGGCGCAGCGACACGGTGACGATCTCGGCGCCGGAAGCGCGCACGGCGCCGGCGAGCGTGGCGGGCGACGGGAAGAGAGCGGTGCCCGAAATCAGGCGAGAGGCGAAAGACGCGTCGTAGAGGGTGAGGGCGTCGGTCATGGTTTCGATCTCCCCTTCTCCCGCTTGCCGGAGAAGGTGGTGATCCGACGAGGATGAGACTGGCGTGTCGGCATTATCCCCCCTGCCGCGGCGAGACGATCTCGACGGCGTCCCCCTCAGCGAGCCTCGTCGCGCTGCGGTCGGCGGCGCGCACGAAGGCCTGGTTGAGCGCGGTGGCCACCGTCGCCTCCCCGAGGTCGAGCTCGTCGATCAGCGCGGCGAGCGTCGCCGCCTGCACCTCACGCGACGTGCCGTTGAGCGTGATCAGCATCGCGTCCTTCTTGCAGCTCCGGAAACGTCTTGCCTTCGAGCACCACGCGCACCGCCCGCGCGGCGAGCGCCGGCGCGAGCAGGAAGCCATGGCGGTAAAGGCCGTTGATGAAAAGGCGCCGCCCTTCGAGGCGCAGGCGCGGCAGGTTGTCGGGAAAGGCAGGACGCAGGTCGCAGCCGATCTCGACGACCTCGGCCTCGCCGAAGGCAGGGTGGATCGTGTAGGCGGCGCCGATGAGATCGAGCAGCGCACGGGCCCGCACGCGGCCGCGCTCCTCGTTCTCGATCATCGTCGCGCCGACCATGAAGCGGCCGTCGCCGCGCGGCACGATGTAGACGGGCGTGCGCGGGTGCAGCAGCTGCACGGGGCGCTGGAAGGCGATGTCCTTCGTTGCAAGCACGACCATCTCGCCCTTGACGCCGCGGAGGTCGGGCAGGCGGTCGCGCGCGGCAAAGCCGCGGCAGTCGATCGTCCAGTCGGCCTGTGGCGCCTTATCGGTACCCTTCGCCAGCGTGGCCCGCGGATGCGCGGCGACACGGCGAGCCAGCTCGGCGAGGGCGACGCGGGGGTCGAGATGCGCCTCTTGCCGGAAGAACAGCGCGCGCGAAAACCGGCCGGCGAGATCGGGCTCGAGCGCAGCGATGCCTGCGGCATCGAGCGTCTCGAAGTTCGTCGTGCCGCGGCCGAAACGGGTCAGCTCCGGCAGGTCGCGTGGGGCGGCGACGAGCAGCGAGCCGTTGGTCAGCGCCACCGGCACCTCGCTGCGCCAGTAGGCGAGCGCTTCGCGGCCCAAGTCGACGATCAGCGGCTCGTGCTCGGCCTCCGCCTCGCAATAGGGTGCGATCATGCCTCCGGCGTAGTGCGAGCAACCCTGCCCGGCCCCCGCATTGCGCTCGACGACCGTCACTTCGCAGCCTGCGCGCAAAAAGGCGTCGGCGGCGGTAAGGCCGGCGATGCCGGCGCCGAGGATGGCGATGGTCGGAGCCAAGCGCGGCGCCTCGTTGTCTGCTGGCCTGGGAAACAACGGCGCCGGCAGGCGCGCAACCCGCGATGCCGTCCCTCCGCCAGTGCGAGCTGGTTCAGGTTCAAAGGGTCGCCGGGCTGCCTTTTGGGCGTTGCCGGCTTCTCAGCCCCCTGGCGGGGCTCCCCTCGGCTGTCTTCAGAGTGGGCACGGCGGGGGCGAAGGTCAAGCGGACGCTTTGCTGGCGGACCGGATGGCGGTCGGCTCCGACGGCCAAGCCCGAGCTAGCATGCGACTTGCCAGGGGCGGGCCATGTCAGATCCGACCGTCCGCCGCGAGCGCTGGGCTCAGCTCGCCTTCGCGCTCATTGCCATGATGGCGATCTCCAGCCCGCAATACGTGTGGACCCTGTTCTCCGGCCCCTTCGCCAAGTCGGTCGGAGCCTCGGCGACGGCGGTGCAGGTCACCTTCTCGATCCTCGTCGTGCTGCAGACCTGGGCGGCGCCGGCGCAGGGCTATCTCATCGATCGCTTCGGGCCGCGCGTCCTCGTGGCGCTCGGCGGCGGCCTGTCGGGCCTCGGCTGGGTGCTGGCCAGCCACGCCACCACGCTCCTCGGCCTCTATGCGACCTACGGCCTCTTCTGCGGCCTCGGCACCGGCTTCGTCTATGTCGGCACGGTCGGGCTGATGGCGCGCTGGTTCCCGGATCGCCGCGGCCTCGCCTGCGGGCTGGTCGCCGCCGGCTACGGCTTCGGGGCGCTCGCCACGACCTTCCCGATCGACTCCATGATCTCGACGCAGGGCTTTCGGCCGACGCTCGTCACCTTCGGGCTCATCCTCGGCGTCATCGGCATCGTCGCGGGGCTTTTGCTGCGCGCCCCCGACGAGGGCGTGCGCGACGTGCCCGAGCCCGGCGCAACGCCCCGCGAGATGCTGCGCAGCCCGGTCTTCTGGCTGATGTTCGTGATGATGACGATGATGTCCACTGGCGGCCTCATGGTCGTCTCGAACTTCAAGGCCTTCGCCTCGGACTTCGGCATCGCCGGCGCCACCGTGCTCGGCGCCTCGGCGATCCCGCTCGCGCTCTCGATCGACCGCGTCGCCAACGGGCTGACGCGGCCCTTCTTCGGATGGGTGTCCGACCACATCGGCCGCGAGCCGACGATGGCGCTGGCCTTCACGCTCGAGGCGCTGGCGATCGCCCTGCTCATCGCGCTGCGCCACGACCCGCTGGTTTTCGTGCTGATGTCGGGCGTCGTCTTCTTCGGCTGGGGCGAGATCTTCTCGCTGTTCCCGTCGACGCTGACCGACACGTTCGGGCCGCGCTTCGCGACGACCAACTACGGCTTTCTCTACATGGCGCAGGGCATCGGCTCGATCCTCGGCGCACCGCTGGCGACGGCGCTGCGGACGCAGACGGGAAGCTGGCTGCCGGTCTTCGCGATCGTCGTCGCGCTCGATCTTGTCACCGCCGCGCTCGCCGTCCTGGCCCTGCGGCCGCTGCGCGAGCGGGCCGCCTGACGCGCCGGAAACGTTCGGTTACATGATCGCCATTGCAGCGCACCAATGCCCGGCTACATTCCTCCCGCATCGCAACCAAACAGAGGAACGCCGCTTGCGCGCAACCGGAGCGAACGTTTTCTACAAGACCTTGATCGTGGCCATGGCCCTGCTGGGCCTGGTGATCGTCGGCTTCGAAAGCTCGCGCCCGCATGCCGATGCGGCGGTCGCTGTGGTCTTCCCGCCCTGGGTCGACGCCGGCTCTGCAGGCACCCGCGTCGCCGAGGCCGGGGGCGGCCCCTCGAGCGCCGGCCGCTATCCTTTTGTGGCCTTCGTGCCGGAGTCCTCGCCGAAGTTCCGCCAAGCCGTGCGCAAGCAGGGGGCTTTGCTGGTGCTTGATGCCGAGAAGTTCGGCGGCATGCTCGGGAAGAGCGACGCCACGATGTGACGGTCACGCGCCGTCGCGGCCGGGTATTGAGATCGGCTACTTCTTTCCCGACAGGATCGACGAGATGTCGTCGCCGAGGTCGCCCTGGCCGGGCGGCGCCTGGACGCCGGGCTGGAACATCTTGCCGAAGATGTCCATGCCGGCCTGCATCATCGGCGGCAGGCCGCTGGTGTCGGGCGTACCCTGCGGACCAGGCGTGGGACCGGCGCCCGGTTGTTGCTGCGGCGCCTGCCCCGGCGCCGCGCCGCCGAAGATGCTGCCCAGAATGCTGCCGAAGATGCCGCCGCCCGCCGCCTGGCCCGCGGGCGCGCCGGCGCCCTGGCCGAAGATGTTGCCGAGGCCGGAATTGGCGAGCTGGCCGAGCATGCCGCCCATGCCCTGCCCGTGCATCGCTGTCGCGACGCCGCCGAGCACCATCGAGACGACGACCGGCAGCATCTGGCGCAGGACGCTTTCCGGCAGGCCGGTGTAGCGCGCGGCCTGCTCGACGACGGTGTCGACCATCGCGCCGTTGCCGAAGATCGAGCTGGCGATGTCGCCGCTCTTCTGCTCGGTCTCCGGCGCGGCGGCGGTGCCGGGGTCGGCATAGGCCTGACGATGATGATCGTCGGTCATCGCGCCGGCGATCTCCTGCATGCCGCCGGGATGCATCGCCTTGGTCATGAAGGCGGTCGAGAGCGCCGGTATCAGCGCCTTCACAGCGCTGTCGGCCTGGTCGCGGCTGAGGCCGAAGCGCTCGGCCAGGTTGTCGAGCGCCTGGCCGCCCTGCCCGGCGAGAAGGATCTGGTAGAGGTTGAACATGCAGTCCTCCGGTTCGCCCCGGCTCAGGCCTCGGCCTGGCGGCTGATCCTGCCGACGAGGCGGTAGGAGCCGATCACCGCCACGACGCCGAACAGCGCCGCACCGAGGATCATCCCGACATAGCCGCCCTTCGGGCCATACCACGCCGCGCCGAGCGTCACGAACGGGATCGTGCCGATCGTCGCGCGACCCCAGTTGATCGCCGTCGACAGGAACGGCCAGCCGAGGTTGTTGTAGGCGGCGTTTGCGACAAACACCCCACCGAGGAAGAACCACAGCAGAGCGCCGACGCGGCAGAAGAAGACGAGGAGCTCCGCTGTCTCGCCCGTGGCGGCGAAGAGCCAGACGATGGCCGGCGCCGCGAGCCACAGCACGACCCCGACCAGCGCGACATAGACGGCGGAGACGCCGTAGCAGTCGTCGAGCACGCCGCGCACGCGACCGAAGGCCTTGGCCCCGTAGTTCTGGCCCATGATCGGGCCGACGGCGCCGGAGAGCGCGAACAGGGTCCCGAAGGCGACGGGCGTCACGCGGTCCATGATCGCGAAGGCCGCGACCACGGCATCGCCGAAGCCCGAGAAGATGCGCATCGCGTAGATGTTGGCGATCGGCGAGGCGATGTTGGTGAGCACCGCCGGCGCGGCGATCGCGGCGAGCGGCATCGTGTCGGCGCGCAGCCCGGCGAGGGTCGGCCGCGCGACGAGCCCATGCACCCGCACCGCACCGTGCCAGCCCGTCGCCGCAAGGCAGACGCGCGAGATCAGGACGACGATGCCGGCCCCGACGACGCCGAGGTGCAGCACGAAGATGAACACGGGATCGAGGCAGGCGGTGACGACGGCGCCGCCGAGCGTCACGTACATCGCGCGGCGCGCGTCGCCGACGCCGCGCAGCACCGCCGAGAACGCCATGCCGAGCCCGAGCAGCAGCGTGCCGGGAAGGATGATGCGCAGGTAGAGCGAGCCCACCTCGAGCGCCTCGCCGCGCGCGCCGATGACGGCGAGGATGCCATGCGTGAAGGGCATCACGGCAAACGAGAGCGCGCCGGCGATCAGCGCCATCAGCGTCACGCCGGACGCCGCGACTACGCGAGCCTTCTCGCGGTCGCGGGCGCCGAGCGCGCGCGACACCAGGGCGCCGACGGCGATCGTCAGCCCGATGTTGATCGAGATCAGCAGGAAGGTGACCTGCGAGGCGTAGCCGACGGCCGCCGTCAGCTCGGTGTCGCCGAGCCGCGAGATGTAGAGCAGCGTCAGAAACTCGACCATGAACACGGCGACGAGCCCGACGGCGCCGGTCGCCGTCATCACGAGCACGTGGCGCAGCGTCGAGCCGACGGTGAAGGTGCCCGGCGCGAGGTCGGCGTCGTGCGACGACTCGTGGGCGACATGAACCGCCTCGACGGGCGGGCGCGGGATGAGATTCATGCGATCCTTGCGCGCCGCATTCGACGCGGCCTGCGTTTATGGCAAAACGCGCGGGGCCGGAAGAGCGGCAGCGCAGAGAAGGAGACGACGGTGATCGAGCGCCACGCCGACATCCCGACGCCGGACGACACGATGCGGACCTTCCTCTGCCACCCCGAGCGCGACGGGCCGCATCCCGTGGTCATCCTGCTGATGGATGCGCCGGGCATCCGCGGCGAGCTGCGCGACATGGTGCGGCGCCTCGCCAGCGTCGGCTACTACGTGATGCTGCCGAACCTCTACTACCGCGCCGGCGTCGAGGAGATTTTCAAAGGCCCGAACCCGCTGACGACCGACCAGATGTTCGAGCTGATGAACCAGACGACGATCGCTCGCGTGATGGTAGACGTCGACACGCTGCTCGCCTTCGCCGCCATCGACCCGGCCGCGTCGGACGGCCCGGTCGGCGTCGTCGGCTACTGCATGAGCGGCCAGCACGCGATCAACGCCGCCGCGCGCCACCCCGACCGCATCGCCGCCGCGGCCTCGTTCTACGGCACGCGGCTCGTGACGGATAAGCCGGACAGCCCGCATCGCGTCGCGGGGAAGGCGAAGGCCGAGCTCTACCTCGGCTGCGCCGAGCACGACGAATACGCGCCGCTCGAGATGGTGGCGGATATGCGCGCGGCGCTGGAAAAGGCCGGGGCGAAGGCCGAGGTCGAGATCTACGAGGGCGCGGGACACGGGTTCGCCTTCCCGAAGCGCTCGACCTTCGATCGCGCTGCGGCGGAACGGCATTGGGAGCGGCTGTTCGCGCTGTTCAGACGCGCACTTCGGTAAGGCCGTGACGCCGTAGAATCAGACGAAGTGCTTCGACAGCTTGAGCTGCTGGCCCTGGTAGTTCGAGCGCAGGTCGGCGCCGTAGAGCTTGTCGGGGCGCGCGGCCATCGGCTCGTAGTTGAGCGTCGCGATGCGCTGGCCGTGGTCGAGCAGGAAGGGCACGTCGTGGCTGCGCACCTCCAGCACGATCTTGGCGCCCGCCCCGCCTGCCTCGTCGAGGCCGAAGCCCGGATCGAGGAAGCCGGCGTAGTGCGAGCGCAGCTCGCCGACCGACGTGTCGTAGGCGACCATCTCGGACGCCTCTTCCGCGCCGACCACCACCGCCTCGGCGGAGGCGAGGATGTAGAACTCGTCCGGGTCGAGCACGAGGTCGCGCTTGCCGGCGCGCGGCACCAGCGGCTCCCAGAAAAGATCGCGCGGATAGGCGCCGATGCGCGCCATGTCGATCAGCCCTGATGTCTTCCGCGCCCGGTACCCGACGATGCCGTTCGCCTTGCCCTCGGGATCGAGGTCGACCGTCACCGGCACCACCCGCGACGGCGCGCCGGAACCTTCGCGGAAGCGCAGCTGCGCGAGGCGCGAGCCGGCCGGCGCGATGACCGGGAACGAGCGCGGCACGACCTCGGCGTAGAGCGGACCCTCGTAGCCCGCCGGGATCTCGTCGAAGGTCGCGCCACCGTCGACGATGATGCGCACGAAGATGTCGAGCCGCCCCGACGAGCTCTTCGGGTTGGCCCGCGCGTCGACGCCGGGCGGCAGGCGCAGCCGCTCCATCAGCGGGATGATGTGCACGCAGTTGCGCTCGAGCACGGTGGGCTGAGAAAGGTCGACCTCGTGCGTCGAGAGGTCGGCGAGGCGCTCGGCGACGCTGCGCCCCGGGCCCGGCAGGAAGCTCGCGGGCAACCGGTACGCCTTCGGCCCCAGCCGCAGGTCCAGGCTCGCCGGCTGCACCTGGTCGGGGTCCGGCGGCGTGGCTGTGACGATGGTGCCGTCGGCGATGGCGGCCGCGATGCGCTGCGACGGCCAGATGAGGGGCATGCGCGTAGTCCTGAGAATGGTCGCGCTGCATGGCATGTTTGGCGTTGCGGGGCGAGAGGCTAGCGTCCCGGCTCGCGACACTTGCTTAACCATATCGAGCGATGGTGGCGGCCTCGCTGGGGAAGGAAGCATGCGGGCTGGTCTTATCGTCGCCGCACTCGCGATCGCGCCTCAGCTCGCCACTGCGGCGGATTTCGATCGCCCCTACGCGCGGCACCGGCACGTCCGCGTGAGCGCCGGGGCTTACGCTTACGGCGCGGTCGTCCTGCCGGCGCCTCCGCTGCGTCCGATTGTGGTGGCGCCGCGCGCGACCCTCCTCGTCATCCCGCCGGGCGAACGCCCGCCGGGGCGCCTCTACGCGCCGCCGCCGGTGCCGATCACGCCGCCGCCACTGATTGCCGCCGTGCCGATCGTCGGCCCCTACCTCGTGCCGCGACCGCTGGGGCCGCCGCCCGCCACCGTGCTCGACGCCTACGACCACCGCGACGACTACAACGAGTGACCACGCCGGTGAGGCGCCGCCCTGGGCTCAGATATCGAGCGCGCCGTCCACGATGCGCATGATGTCCTCGTTCGCGGCATCCTTGAGCTTTTTGTCCTGAAGGCAGTCGGCAGCGGCGGCGATATGCTGCCTAGAGATCATCATCGCGACCCGCCGCAGCGCGGCAATGGCCGCCTTGATCTGCTGCAGCTCGTCGCCGCAGTAGCGGTCGGCCTGGATCATCGCCTTCAGGCCGCGGACCTGTCCCTCGATCCGATCGAGCCGATCGATCAGCGGCTTGCGGTCCTCGGGACTCCTCTGGAGCTTGAGCTTTCCGTCCTCGAACAAGGTACTTTCCATCGGGCCTGCGATGTCCGGCATCGGGCGGCTTCCGCCGCCCGCCGCCGTCGTCTTAGCCGATCTGCTGCGTCTCCGCACCGCTGTCGGGGCGTGCCGGCCCGAGCACCGGCTCCTCGCCGAGCGGCTTGTTCTGGAACACCGTGAACTTGCCCTTGCCGTCGATCGACGGACCGTGGGTCCAACGCCCCTTCTCCGGCTTCTCGCCGTCGTGCGCGCAGGCGAAGAAGTCGTAGTTGTGCTCCTGGTGCTCCATGTCTTGCGGGAAGCTGTTGGGGATCGGCAGCGTGCCCTCGTGGCCGCCCAGCTCCTCGATCACGGCAAGCCACTGCTGCTGATGCATGGTGTCGCGCGCGATCATGAAGTGCAGCATGTCCTTCATGCCCGCATCGTGCGCGGCATTGTAGATGCGCACGGCCAGCACGCGGCCCGTCGATTCCGCGGCGACGTTGCAGTACATATCGGCGGCAAGATTGCCGCTGGCATAGATGTGCGACATGTCGAAGGGCACGCCGTCCGCGTTCGCCGGATAGGCCGCCATGCCGGTCGACAGCACGTGCCGGTGCAGCATGCCTTCGAGGACGTGGCGCGGGTTCTCGCCGCCCATCATCGCGCCGACCACCTTGTCCTTGGCGCCTTCCTCCTGCAGCGACGAGGGTGCCGTCTCGAGATTCATCGCGACTGCCGTCGCCAGCATCTCGATGTGGCCCATCTCCTCGGTCGCCGTATGGAGGAGCATGTCGCGATATTTCGTCGTCGGGCCGCGCGCACCCCAGGCCTGGAAGAAGTACTGCATGCAGACGCGGATCTCGCCCTCGATGCCGCCGATCGCCTGCTGCAGCATCCGCGCAAACAGCGGATCGGGCTTCTCCACCTTCACCGGATACTGAAGCTTCTTGCCGAAATAGAACATTTGCCGTCTCCTGATGCAGTACCCCTACAGGGTACCAGCACCAAGCGGGCTGCGGCGATTTGGTTCGAGCTGGACGGCAAGCTTTTTTGGAAATGGCTCGGGGCAGTCGCCGCTCGAGGCCGGCGCCGAGCGTGGCGCGTCGTCGGGCCGCGCCCTCCTGCGCACGACACGCTTCCGCCGCGGTTGCTATAGAGGCTACAACCGCCTACCCCTGAGCCGCTGATCCCGCACGCGGTGCGGCGAGGACAAAGCGGAGCCTCGATGAGCAAGCCCGAGACGCCACCCCAGAACCCCGTCGAGCGACGCCTCGATCGGCTGGTGCGCCTGGCGACGGCGGCAGCCTTCTGGGAAGGCCTGTGGCGCGGGCTGATCCCGCCGCTGGTGGTGATCGGCGCCTTCCTCTGCGTGTCCTGGCTCGGCCTGTGGCTCGACGTCCCCCACGTCGGCCGGATCGTCGGCGTCGCGATCTTCGCCGTTCTGTTCGCCCTCTCGACCTTCGGCCTCTGGCGACTCGTGCCGCTGTCGCGCCGCGAGGCGCTGCGCCGCATCGACAAGGCGTCCGGCCTCACCCACCGGCCGGCCTCGGTGCTCGACGACACGCTGGCGACGGCGGGACGCGATCCCTCGACCGACGCGCTGTGGGCGCTGCACCGCAAGCGCGCCGAGACGGAAGCCGCGCGCCTGCGCCCCGGCCGGCCTTCGCCCCGCGCGGTCGAGCTCGACCGCTACGCGGTGCGCGCCGGCATCGTCGTTGCGCTCGTCGCTTGCGCCATCGTGGCGGGGCCGCAGCGCTACGCCCGCGTCGCCGCCGCCTTCGATTTCGGCGACGGTCCGTCGCTGGGAACGAGCTACCGGCTCGACGCCTGGATCGACCCGCCGCCCTACACCGGCAAGCCGCCGGTGCTGATCGACCTGGCGTCGGACAGCGCCCGCGACACCGATCACCCGCGCACCATCGCCGCGCCGGCCGGCTCGGTCGTCATCATCCGCTCCTCGGGCGGCGAGCCGGCGGAGATCGAGACGACCGGCCCGCTGCTGCCGCCGCCAGCCAAGCCGCTCGACGCCGGCAAGGCAGCCGGGGCGAAGACCGACGAGGCCAAGGCCGACGACGCGGCCAAGGTGCCGGGGGACAGCGAGAAGCGGCTGGTGCTGCATGGCGACAGCCGCCTCGTGCTGCGCCACGACGGATCGCTGCGCGGCATCATCGATCTCACCGCGATCGCCGACAAGCCGCCGACCATCGCGCTGCGCGAGGTGCCGAAGGCCAATGCGCGCGGCTCGCTCACCCTCGCCTACACGACCGCGGACGACTACGGGGTCTCGAAAGCGGAGGTCCTGTTCTCCGGCCCGATGATCGACGGCACGCCGATCGACGGGCCGCCGCTCGTCGCCGCGCCGAAGGGCGAGCTGGCGCTGCCGGGCGTCAGCGGCGGCATCGGCGACGCCGAGACGACGCTGGACCTCTCCGACTCGCCTTGGGCCGGCACGCAGGTGAAGATGGTGCTCGTCGCCCACGACGAGGGCGGCAACGAGGGCCGCAGCGAGCCCGTCACGATCACGCTGCCCGAAAAGCCGTTCACGAACCCGGTCGCCCGCGCGCTCGTCGAGCAGCGCCGCGAGCTGGTGCTCAACCCGCACAGGAAGTCCGACGTGATCGCCGCGCTCGACGCGATGATGATCGCGCCGGATGCCTTCGGCACGACGGCCTCGGTCTACCTCGGCCTGCGCTTCGCCTCGACGAGCCTCGATCGCGCGCAGACCGACCAGGAGCAGCTCGCCGTCGCCGACTTCCTGTGGGAGATGGCACAGCAGCTCGAGAACGGCGACCTCACCGAGGCCGAGAAGGCGCTGCGCGCGGCCGAGAAGGAGCTGCGCGACGCGCTCGACCACCATGCCTCGCCCGAGGAGATCCAGAAGCTCACCAAGAACCTCCAGGCGGCGATGGACAAGTTCCTGAAGGAGCTCGCCCAGCAGCAGCAGAAGCAGGATCAGCAGGCGCAGAACCAGCAGCAGGGCCGCAACTCGAAGTCGGTGAGCCAGAAAGACCTTCAAAAGCTGATCGACAAGCTCGAGCAGCAGGCGAAGTCCGGCAATCGCGAGGAGGCGAAGAAAGCCCTCGATGAGCTGCAGGACATCCTGGAGAACCTGAAGACGGCGAAGCGGCAGAAGGCCGATCCGCAGGCCCGCGCGATGGCGGAAGGCCTGAACCAGCTCGACCAAGCGATGCGCGACCAGCAGGAGCTGCGCGACCAGACCTACAAGAAGGGCCAGCAAGGCCAGCAGCAGGGCCAGCAGCAGCAGGACGAAGATCAGCAGATGCCGGGCGGCAACGATCCCGGCCAGAGCCAGGGCATGAACTCGGGGCCGGGTCCGAAAGGCCAGCAGCGCGGCCGCAAGGCCGAGGGCCAGGAGCAGGACGGCCAGTCCGAAGGCTCCGAGGGCGGTCCCGGCAAGTCCGGCCGCGGCCAGGGCGGAAATCTGCAGCAGCGCCAGCAGGAGCTGCGCGACCGGCTCGCCCAGATCCAGAAGAAGCTGAAGCAGGCCGGCGAGGGCCAGGGCGAGCTCGACGAGGCCGGCAAGGCGATGCGCGAGGCCGAGCAGGCGCTGCGCGAGGGCGAGAGCGGTAACTCGGATGCCGTCGAGCAGCAGGGCAAGGCGCTCGACGCCATGCGCCGCGGGGCCAAGAAGCTCGCCGACGCGATGAGCCAGCAGGGCGACCCCAACGGCCAGGCCAACGGCGAGAACGACGGGGGCACCGGCTCGCGCGAGGGCCAGCAGTCGCAGAGCGACGACCCGCTCGGCCGCCCGCGCGGCGGCAACAACACGCTGAACTCGCTGTCGCGCTTCGACCCGCTCGGCGTGCCGGCCGCCCAGCGCGCGCAGCGCGTGCTGGAGGAGCTGCGCCGCCGTCTCGGCGACCCCTCCCGCGCGCAGGAGGAGATCGACTACCTCGAGCGGCTACTGCGCTCGTACTGACAGGGCTGCGGCACCTCGCCGCCGCTATCCTGAGGCGCCCCTGACGTCGCGCTTGCGCTCCTCCGCACCACCATGCAGGGTCGCGCCATGTCCATGCATTTCGCCACCAACCTTCTCGTCGCCATCGCCTGCGGCGCCGTCGCCGTCGTGCTCTTCATGGGCCTCGGAAACATGTGGCGGGGTGGCGACCCCAACCTCTCGCAGCGGCTGATGCGCTGGCGCATCGGCCTTCAGTTCGTCGCGATCGTCATCATCATGGGCGTTCTCCTCTTCCGCCCGCACCGGTAACGTCATGGTCGTCCTCAATCGCATCTACACGAAGACGGGCGACGCCGGCACGACGGCGCTCGGGACCGGCGAGCGTCGCCGCAAGGACGACCTGCGCATCGAGACCTACGGCACCGTCGACGAGGCCAACAGCGCGATCGGGCTCGCCCGCGTCGCCACCGCCGCCGAGCCGAAGCTCGCGAACCTCGACGCGATGCTCGCGCGCATCCAGAACGATCTCTTCGACCTCGGCGCCGACCTTTGCGCGCCCGATCAGGGCAAGCCGCTCCCCTACGAACCCCTGCGCATCGTCGACACGCAGGTCGACCGGCTTGAGGCCGATATCGACACGCTGAACGCGAGCCTGACCCCGCTGCGCTCGTTTGTGTTGCCGGGCGGCGCGCCGGCCGCAGCGGCGCTGCATCTCGCGCGCACGGTGGCGCGGCGCGCCGAGCGCCTGCTTGTAACCCTGAAGGCGACACCCGACGAGCCGGTCGGCGAGGCGACGCTGAAATACCTCAACCGCCTCTCCGACTTCCTCTTCGTCGCAGCCCGGTACGTGAACGATCTCGGGCCCGGCGACGTGCTCTGGCAGCCGGGCAAGTTTCGGTAGCGTTTCTGCCTGCGCCGAATCGAGACGCGCCTCTTCACGTTCCGCGTCGCGCTGGAACCCCGGCCGAGCCTTCCTGTTCTTCGCGTCGAGAGCCAGCACGACGCGCGGCTCATGTCCGACAGTCCACCAGACAAGGATCACGACGATGACTTCGACCGCCGCCAAGCCGACAACCGGCAAGGGCATCCGCATGCACGAGACCCGCAACGATACCAAGTCGAACGCGCGCAAGGTCTCGATCGAGACCCTGCAGGCGCGTCTCGCCGACGGCATCGACCTCGCGCTCGACGTCAAGCAGGCGCACTGGAACCTCAAGGGCCCGCAGTTCATCGGCATTCACGAGATGCTCGACGGCTTCCGCGACGAGCTCGACGACTTCAACGACAAGGTCGCCGAGCGCATCACCCAGCTCGGCGGTACCGCGCGCGGCACCACGCAGGCGGTCGCCCAGGAGACCAAGCTCGCCCCCTACCCGCTCGACACCTACGCCATCGCCGATCACATCGCCGCGCTGATCGACCGCTACGCCGCCTACGGCAATGCGGTGCGCCAGAACATCGACGACACCGACGAAGCCGGCGATGCCGGCACGTCCGATCTCTTCACCGAGATCTCGCGCGGCGTCGACAAGCAGCTGTGGTTCCTCGAGGCGCACGTGCAGGAGCCGACCGGCAAGCTGCGCGACGGCGACGGCGCGGGAAAGCGCTAAGCAAGCAGCAGGCGCGGCTCGATCAGTCGTCCTCGCCGGACTTCAGCGAGTCCAGAAACTTCTGTTCGCGTGCAAAAGGGCGGCTCTGCCGCCCTTTTTCGTGGCCGACGACATGGCCTTCGGCGCGCAGCTTCAGCCACCGCTCGATCGCCTTCACCGTTTCCTGCGCGGTGCCGGTTTCGGTGATCTCGGTGCCGTTCTCGTCGGCGGCGAGAGGCTCCAGCGTCGCAAGCTGGCTCTCCAGCAGCGAAACCGGCATGAAGTGCTGCTGCCGGGCCTGCATCCGCGCGGCGATGGTCGCCTTGTCGATCGTGAGATGCACGAAGATCAGGTCGGCGCGCGCCGCCTTGGTCAGCGCCTCGCGGTAGGCCCGGCGCAGCGCGGAGCAGGCGACAACCACGGAGCGGCCTTGCCGAAGGTGCTCTCCGGCCGCGCCGCCGAGCTTTTCGAGCCAGGGCCAGCGGTCGGTGTCGTCGAGCGGCTGGCCCAAGCGCATCTTCGCGACATTCGCGGAGGAGTGATAGTCGTCGCCTTCGAGAAAGGCCGCGCCGAGAGGCGGCGCCAGCATCTTGCCGATCGTCGACTTGCCGCAACCGCTCACGCCGAGCACGACGATGCCGATCGCTGCCTCGCCCGGCTTCAGGTAGCCTTCGCCTTGCACGCCAGCGTCTCTCCCGGCTAGAGGGCGCGATGACCGCGCCGCACCTCGTCCCGTTTCGCGTCTACTACGAAGACACGGATTTCTCCGGCTTCGTGTACCACGCGAACTACCTGCGCTTCCTGGAGCGGGCGCGGACGGAGTTTTTGCGCGCGCTCGGCATCACCCAGTCGACACTCCATCGGGACGAGGCCGGCCTCGTCTTCGTCGTCACGAGGCTGACGATAGACTATCTGCGCCCGGCGCGCATGGACGACATGATCGAGGTTGCGACGACCGTCGGCGAGGTGCGCGGACCGCTCGTCCGGCTGGTGCAGGAGGTGCGTCGCGGCGACGAGACGCTGGTGCGCGCCGAGGTCTCGATCGTCGCCGTGCGCGCCGCCAGGGTCGTTCGACTCCCGGCCGGTCTGCGCGCCGCCTTCCAGGCCACGATGGGGGACGCAGCGGCCAGCCCACCTTGAAAATTCGGTGGGTTCGGCGTTTCCAAAAGGGCACGCGACGCGTTTATCTGTAACGTGATCGCTGCGGCGCCGCAGGCCCGCCTTAACGGCCTGTTGGGGGTGATCGTAGGATCAAGGGATTCGCCGGGCTGTGACGACCAGCCCGCTCGGGCGGATGCGAGGCAGGCGCGGAGAGAAAAGGCGTGTACGTCGAGGAGATCATGGCGCTGATGAAGTTTAGCGACGGCAAGGATCCCGTCGTCGCCAAGCTCGCGCGTGCCGTCCTGATCCTGGTCGAGAGCCTGCGCGAGGCCGAGATGCGCGCCGGCCTCGCCGAGGCCAGCCTCGAGGCCGAGCGCGCCGCGAATGCGTCGATGCGCCAGCGCGAGGATGCCGCCTGAGCCCCTGGCGCGATGCCTCGGCTTGACCTACATTAACTGGGCGGTGCTGCGGGTTCGTGCTGGATCTGTATTCCCGGGGCCTTATCGATCTCAAGGGAGCTGTCCCTGGCCTTGTCCGTGGACTCGGTCACACGGCGCCCACCTACGTTGTAGGTTCCCGGGGTCGATGTCCCACGGCCATTGTGGCCCGCACCTTTTCCTTTCGAGCCTGGATGACGCTGGACAAGAAGGCTGCCCGCACCGAAGCCCTTGCGCTGCGTGCCAAGATTTCTCCCGCGGAGGCGGATGCCTTCGCTCAGCGTCTCGCGCGGATCGGCCCGGAGCTGGCGCGGGCGCACGGCGCGAGGGCCGTCTCCGCCTTCGCCTCGATCGGCGACGAGATCGCGACCGGACCGCTGCTTGCCGCCCTGCATGCCGCCGGCTTCGTCGTCGGGCTGCCGATCACCGGCAAGATCGGCACGCCGCTCAGCTTCCGCCTCTGGACTCCTGAGACGCGCATGGTCGAGGGCCGCATGCGCATCCCCGAGCCGCCGGCGGAGGCCGCTCCCGTGGTGCCCGACGTGCTGTTCGTGCCGCTGGCCGCTTTCGACCGCCGTGGCCATCGCATCGGCTACGGCGCCGGCTTCTACGACAGGACGCTCGCCGCGCTGCGGGCCGAGAAGGACGTCGTCGCGATCGGCGTCGCCTATGCAGGACAGGAAGTGCTGTTCGTGCCCAACGACGACCACGACGAGCCCCTCGACATGATCGTCACCGAGAAGGACACGATCCTCACGGCGGACGCAGCCTGATGCGGCTGCTGTTCGTCGGCGACGTGATCGGCCGCGCCGGACGCGCCGCGATCGCGACGCACCTCCCCGAGCTGCGGCGCCGATGGGCGCTCGATTGCGTCGTCGTCAACGGCGAAAACGCAGCGGGCGGCTTCGGCATCACCGAGGACATCTGCCGCGAGCTGCTGGACGCGGGCGCCGACTGCGTCACGCTCGGCAACCATTCCTTCGATCAGCGCGAGGCGCTCGTCTTCATCGCGCGCCAGCCCAAGCTCATCCGTCCCGCCAATTATCCGAAGGGCACGCCCGGCGCCGGTGCCGCGCTCGTCGAGGCCGGCGACGGTCGCCGCGTGCTCGTCGTCAGCGTCATGGGCCGCATCTTCATGGATGCGATGGACGACCCCTTCGCCGCGCTCGACCGCGAGATCGACGCCTGCCCGCTCGGGCGCGGCTGCGACGCGGCGATCGTCGACGTCCACGCCGAGGCGACCAGCGAGAAGATGGCGTTCGGCCACTATGCCGATGGCCGGGCCTCGCTCGTCGTCGGCACGCACACGCACGTGCCGACCGCCGACCACCAGATCCTGCCCGGCGGCACCGCCTTCCTCTCCGACGCAGGCATGACCGGCGACTACGACTCGGTCATAGGCATGGACAAGGCCGAGCCGATCCGCCGCATGACCCAGAAGACGCCCGGCGTGCGCTACGAGCCGGCCGCCGGCCCGGCCACGCTCTGCGGCATCGCGGTCGAGACAGGTCCTAACGGCCTGGCCGAGAAGGTCGCGCCGGTCCGTCTCGGCGGCCGCCTTAGCGAGGCGCGGCCAGACTTTTGGGCGTGAGGTCGCGGGCCGCCCCTCGTCCTGCCCGGGGGAAAACATAGTGCATCGCGCGCTTGCGCTCTTCGCCGCTCTCGCCCTGCTCGCCACCCCCGCCCGCGCCGGCGGCATCTGGTATCGCGGCGAGCTGACGGACCCCGGCTCGCTCGATCCGGCCAAGGCCACCTCGTCGGGCGAAGCCAACATCCTCTACGAGCTGAGCGAAGGCCTGCTGTCGCGGGACGCGCACGGCGTGCTCGGCCCAGGCGTCGCGACCAGGTGGGAGGTCAGCGCCGACGCGCTCACCTACACGTTCCACCTGCGCCCCGACGCGCGCTGGTCGAACGGCGCGCCGGTGACCGCGGAGGACTTCGCCTACTCGCTGCGCCGGGTGATGGATCCGAAGACCGGCTCGCCCTACGCCTCGGTCCTTTTCGACCTCAAGAACGCCCGCGTGGTGAACGCCGGCAAGATGCCGCCGGACGCGCTCGGCGTTGCGGTGCGCGATCCGGCGACGCTCGTGATCACGCTTGCGCACCCCGCGCCCTACCTGCTGGCGCTGCTCGCGCACATGACGTCTCTGCCGGTCTACCGCCCGGCCGTCGAGAAATGGGGCGAAGGCTTCGCCCGCGCCGGCCGTTTGGTGACCAACGGCCCTTTTATGCTCGAAAGCTACATGCCGAACGACCGGCTGGTGCTGAAGAAGAACCGCTATTTCCACGATGCCGCCGACGTCGCGCTCGACGGCGAGACGATCATGCCGCTCGAGGACCGCTCGGCGGCGTTGCGGCGCTTCATGGCCGGCGAGATCGACTCCTACAACGACGTGCCGATCGACCAGGTGAAGTTCGTGCGCGCGCATCTCGGCGCCGAGCTGCGTCTGACGCCGGCGCTCGCGACCTACTTCCTCGCGCTCGACTGCCGGCACCCGCCCTTCGACGACGTCCGCGTGCGCCAAGCGCTGTCGATGGTCGTCGATCGCGACTTCCTCGCCAAGGTGATCTGGGGCGGCATCGTCGAGCCCTCCGTCTCGTTCGTCCCGCCAGGCGTGCCGGGCTACGGCGCGCCGGAGCGGCTTGCCTTCGCCGACGAGAGCCAGTTCCAGCGCGAGGACGAGGCCAAAGCCTTGCTAAAGGCCGCCGGCTACGGGCCGGACCATCCGCTGCACGTCACCCTTCGCTTCAATCAGCAGGAGAACAACAAGGCGACCGCCATCGCGCTCGCCGACATGTGGAAGGTGCTCGACGTCTCGACCGAGTTCATCGTCACCGATGCGACGAGCTACTACGCCTTCCTCGATTCCGGCGAGCCCTTCGAGGCGATCCGTCGCGGCTGGTTCGACGACTATCCCGACGCGCAGAACTTCCTCTTCTTGTCGCAATCCGACAACCGCCTGAACACGCCGCACTGGGCCGATCCCGGCTATGACGCGCTGATGGCGGCGGCGGGACGCGAGATCGACGCAGCCAAGCGCACCGCGATCCTGCATCAGGCGGAGGCACGGTTGCTCGCCGCCGGGCCCTACCTCCCGCTGCTCGTCTACCAGTCACCGCACCTCGTCTCGCCGCGGCTGAAGGGTTGGTATCAAAACATCATCGACCGCCATCCCGGGCGCTACATCTCGATCGACGAGAAGCCGGCGGGGTAGCGGCCGGGATCACGCCAGGCCTTTCTCCCAGTACGGCGTCCGCCCGAACTTGCCCTGCAGGAAGTCGAGGAACACCCGCACCTTGCTCGGGACGGCGCGGTGCGGCGGGTAGAGCCCGAAGATGCCCGACGGCTGCGTCGCGATCATCGCCTGGAAGGCAGGCAGGACGCGCTCGAGTCGCCCGGCGCGAAGGTCGTCGCCGACGAGCCATGTCGGCAGCAAGACCATCCCGAGACCGGCGAGCGCAGCGGCGCGCAGCGGCTCGGAATCGTCGGCGCGCAGCGGGCCACGCACCGGCAGCGCCGTCTCGGCGCCCTCGGCATCGCGAAAGTACCAGTTGTGCGAGGGCTGCAGCGAATAGATCAGGCAGTCGTGCTGGACGAGATCCTCGGGACGCTTCGGCGCCGGGCGCGCGGCGAGATAGGCTGGACTTGCGCAGAGCACGCGACGGTGCGGCGCCAGCTTGCGGGCGATGAGCGCGGAGTCGATTAAGGGGCCGATGCGGATCGCCGCGTCGGCGCCGACGGAGATGATGTCGACGCGCACGTCGCTGAGCTGCAGGTCGAGCCGCAGGTCGGAGTAGCGCGCCAGCAGCTCGGGCACGTGCGGCATGATGTGGAGGCGCGCGAACGCATCCGGCAACGCGAGCTTGAGCACGCCGCTCGGCTGGTCCCTGTGGTCGGAGACGGCGATCACCGCGTCGTCGACCTCGCGCAGCACGGTGCGGGCGTGCTGGTAGAAGGTCGCGCCCGGCTCGGTGAGGTGCAGCGATCGCGTGGTGCGCTTGAAGAGGTCGACCGACAGCTCGCGCTCGAGCGCCGCTATGGTCCGCGACACCGCCGAGGTCTGCACGCCGAGCGACCCTGCTGCGCGTGAAAAGGAGCCGTGCTCGACGACCCGCACGAAGCTCTGCATGGCGGCCAGCATGTCCATGACGGACGGCTTAACATTGTTTCCCAAAGCGCAAAAATCATTTGCGTGCGCGGCGATACCCGCTACCTGGCCAAAGGCATAGCTCCGGAATGCAAACCCATGCGGCGCCTGAGGAATCTTTTGGCGCACCCGGAGCGGGCTCGATGGCAAAACCGAAGATCAAGGCATACGGCGGACCGGCCGGCGGCATCGGGGCGCTCGATGCCGTCGAGCGTCACCTCTGCCGGCAGAAGATCCTGATCTCGGGCAACCGGACCCTCCTCGCCATGAACAAGGGCGACGGCTTCGACTGCCCCGGCTGCGGCTGGCCCGACCCCAAGCATACGAGCTCGTTCGAGTACTGCGAGAACGGCGCCAAGGCGGTGGCCTGGGAGGCCACCAAGAAGCGCACGACGCCGGCTTTCTTCGCCGCGCACACCGTCACCGAGCTTCTGGAGTGGAGCGACTTCGCGCTCGAGGACCAGGGTCGCCTGACGCATCCCATGGTCTACGAGCCGGCGACCGACCACTACGTGCCGATCGCGTGGGACGACGCCTTCGCGCTGATCGGCGAGCGGCTGCGCGCGCTGCCCGATCCCGACCAGGCCGAGTTCTACGTCTCCGGCCGCGCCTCCAACGAGGCCGCCTTCATGTTCCAGGCCTTCGCGCGCGCCTACGGCACCAACAATTTTCCCGACTGCTCGAACATGTGCCACGAGTCGACCTCGGTGGCGCTGCCGGACTCGATCGGCGTGCCTAAGGGCACCGTGCTTCTCGACGATTTCGAGAAGGCCGACATGATTATGGTGTTCGGCCAGAACCCCGGCACCAACTCGCCGCGCATGCTCAACGACCTGCGCGCGGCGGCCAAGCGCGGGGCCGAGATCGTCGCCTTCAACCCGCTGCGCGAGCGCTCGCTCGAGCGCTTCGCCTCGCCGCAGCACGTCGGCGACATGGTGAAGCCGGTGCCGATCTCGACGCAGTATTGCCAGGTGCGCATCGGCGGCGACATGGCCGCCGTGAAGGGCATGATGAAGGCCGTGCTGACCGCCGACGACGATGCGATGGCGACGGGCGGCAAGCGCGTCCTCGACGTCGACTTCATCGCCGAGCACACGCACGGCTTCGAGGTGCTGGCCGCCGACATCCGCTCGACCTCCTGGGACGACATCGTCGCCGAGTCCGGCCTCTCGCGGAACGAGATCGAGCGCATCGCCGCGCTCTACATGAAGGCCAAGGCGGTGATCGCGGTGTGGGGCATGGGCATCACCCAGCATCGCACCGGCGTCGCCAACATCCAGCAGATCGTCAACCTGCTGCTCATGCGCGGCAACATGGGCAGGCCGGGTGCCGGCGTCTGCCCGGTGCGCGGCCATTCCAACGTGCAGGGCAACCGCACCGTCGGCATCTGGGAGCAGCCGAAGGAGGCCTTCCTCGCCGGCATGGACCGGACCTTCGGCTTCGTCTCGCCGCGCCACCACGGCCACGACGTCGTCGCGGCGATCGAGGCGATGGCCGACGGGCGCTCGCGGGCCTTCATCGGCCTCGGCGGCAACTTCTTGCTCGCGGCGCCGGACACGCCGGTCGTGGCGCGCGCGATGCGCGGTCTCGATCTCACAGTGCAGATCGCGACCAAGCTCAACCGCGGCCACCTCGTGCACGGGCGCACCGCGCTAATCCTGCCCTGCCTCGGCCGCACCGAGATCGATATGACCGGCGGCCGCAAGCAGATCGTGACGGTGGAGGACTCGATGTCCTTCACGCACGGCTCGGCCGGCATGAACGAGCCGGCGTCGCCGTTCCTGAAGTCGGAGATCGAGATCGTCTGCAGCATGGCCAAGGCGACGCTGCCGCCGGCGCTCGGCATCGACTGGGACGGTTTTGCCGCCAACTACGATTGCATCCGCGCGGCGATCGAGAGCGTGATGCCGGAGCTGTTCAAGGACTACAACAAGCGCATCCGCCAGAAAGGCGGCTTCCGCCTCGACTCGCCGGTCGATCGGCGCGAGTGGCGCACGGCGACGGGCAAGGCGAACTTCATCGTCCACCACGGGCTCGAGGAAAACGAGATGCCCAGGGATCGCGACGACGTGCTGCAGCTCATGACGATCCGCAGCCACGACCAGTACAACACGACGATCTACGGGCTCGACGACCGCTACCGCGGCGTCTTCGGCCAGCGCATGGTGGTCTTCGTCAACGCGGCCGACCGCGAGCGGCTCGGCTACGAGCCCGGCGCCTTCGTCGCCATGCGCACGATCGCGCCGGACGGCAACGCGCGCTCGGTCGGCGGCTTCCGCCTCGTCGATTACAACCTCCCGCAGGGGTGCGCGGCGGCCTACTACCCCGAGACCAACCCGCTGGTGCCGCTGAGCCGCCGCGCCCTGCGCTCGAACACGCCGACCTCGAAGTCGATCCCGGTGGTGCTGGAGCCGTGGGTGGGGACATGGGACGATCGGCCCGAGCCCGAGCTGGCCGAGGTCGAGCTGGCGATCGCCGCCGAGTAGTCCTGCCGGTCGCGGCTAGGCGCTCCGCTCCCGCCGCAGCGCCCGCGCCACCGACCATTCGGCGAGCGAGACGCCGCCGATCCCCAGCACGAGGGCGCAGCCGTCGGCGAGCGTGAACGGTTCGTGCAGGATGAGCACGGCGCCCAGCGCGCCGGCGATCGGCACGAGGTTCGGCGCGAGGCCGGCGCGCCCGGGCCCGATGAGATCGACGCCGCGCAGGAAGAACACCTGCGCCGCGAACGACGGCCCAAAGGCGATGAACAGTACAACGAGCCAGCCCTTGAGGCTCGGCCAGTAGGCGTGGCCGGTCGCGATCTCGTAGAGCGCCATCGGCACGGCCCAGAGCGTCGAGACGATCGCAAGCGCGGCGAAGAAGGCGAGCGCGGACGTGGCAGGCCGCGTGCGCAAGCCGAGCAGATAGGCCGCATAGCCGGCGCAGACGAGGATGATCGAGACGTCGGACGCGTTGAGCCGCAGCTGCGACAGCGCGCCGAGGTCGCCCTTCGCCGCCACCACCAGCACGCCGAGGAAGGTGAGGAGCATGCCGAGCACCTGCGGCGCGCGCACCCGCGTGCCGAACACCAGCGCCGCGCCGAGCAGGGTGAACGGCGGGATCGAGCTCTGCAGCAGCGTCAGGTTGATCGCGCTTGTGTGATAGGCGGCGGTGAAGAACACCGCATTGTAGCCGGCGAAGGCGAGCAGCGACATCCAGGCCAGCCGGCCGCGATGCGCACGCAGAAGCCAGCGCACCTCGTCGCGCTGCGGGCGGCTCAGGATCGGCATCAAAGCCAGGCAGACGATGCACCAGCGCAGGAAGACGAGGACGAGCGGCGACATCTCGCCCGTTGCGAGCCGCGCAGCGATGCCGTTGGCGCCGAAGAGCGTCGCCATGCCGACGAGCAGCAGCCAGGGCTGGCCCCACAGCCAGCTGCCGAGCCGCGCCAAAACCGCGGGAGACCCGCGGTCAGCAGATCGATCACTCACATCGTCTCTTTCGCGCGGGCCCGTCAGCTCGCCGCGAGACGACGCATGCCCTCGATGAGGCCTGCGGTAGACGAATCGAGATCGGCCGTCGACTTGGTTTTATCCGATACGATCGGCACGAGGCGCCCGGCGAGCTCCTTGCCGAGCTCGACGCCCCACTGGTCGAACGAGCCGATGTTCCAGATGACGCCCATCGTGAACACCTTGTGCTCGTAGAGCGCGATGAGGCGGCCGAGCGCGCGCGGCGTCAGGCTCGTGTAGAGGAAGGTCGAGGTCGGGCGGCTGCCCTCGAAGGTCTTGTGCGGCGCAAGCGACGCGATCGCCGCGTCGTCGAGACCCTGCTTCTTGAGCAGCGTCTTCACCTCGTCGAGCGTGCGACCGCGCATCAGCGCCTCGCCCTGCGCGAAGCAGTTGGCCGCCAGCAGGTCGTGATGGTGCTGGTCGGCGTCGGTGGGCTTGGCGGCGAGCAGGAAGTCGATCGGCACGGGCTCGGTACCCTGGTGCAGCATCTGGAAGAAGGCATGCTGGCCGTTGGTGCCCGGCTCGCCGAAGATGATCGGCGACGTCGCCATGTCGGCCTCGGACCCGTCGAGCTGCGTGTGCTTGCCGTTCGACTCCATCTCGAGCTGCTGCAGATAGGCCGGGAACCGGGCGAGACGGTTGTCGTAGGGGATCACCGCCTGCGTCGCGTAATCGAGGATGTTGTGGTTCCACACCTCGATCAGGCCCATCAGCGCCGGGATGTTCTTCTCGAGCGGCGCGGAGACGAAGTGCTCGTCGATGTCCTGGCCGCCGGCAAGGAACTCGTGGAAGTTATCGCGGCCGATGCCGATCATCACCGAGAGGCCGATCGCCGACCACACCGAGTAGCGGCCGCCGACCCAGTCCCAGAAGCCGAACACGCGATCCTCGGCGATGCCGAACTCGGCGATCTTGTCGAGCTGCGTCGACACCGCCGCGAAATGGTCGATTACGGCCGTTTCGCCGAGCTTCGCGGCGACGGCCTTCCGCGCAGACTGCGCGTTGGTCATCGTCTCGAGGGTCGTGAAGGTTTTCGAGCACACGATGAACAGCGTCGTCTCGAGCGGCACCACCTTCAAAACGTCGCCGAGGTCGGCCCCGTCGACATTGGAGACGAAGTGCAGCGAAAGGCCCTTCTGCACGTAGGGCGAGAGCGCCCGCGCCGCCATCGCCGGCCCGAGGTCGGAGCCGCCGATCCCGATGTTCACGATGTCGGTGAATGGCTTGCCGCTCGCGCCCTTGATCGTGCCGGAGCGGATCGCCTCGGCGAATTCGCCCATCCTGTCGCGCACGGCGATCACATCGGGCATCACGTCCTGCCCCTGCGCCTTCATCGGCTTGCCCGAGACGTTGCGCAACGCCATGTGCAGCGCCGCGCGATGCTCGGTCGGGTTCACCGTCTCGCCGGCAAAAAGCGCGGCGCGACGCTGCTCCAATCCCGCCGCCGCGGCGAGATCGAAGAGCAGCTTCATGGTTTCGCCCGTCACCCGCTGCTTCGAATAGTCGAACAGCAGGTCGTCGATCGCGACGTGGAATTTCGCGAACCGCTCGGGGTCGGCGGCAAACAGCTCTATGACGGGCTCGGCCTTGGTGACGTCGTGATGCGCCTTGAGCGCGGCGATCTGCTTGGCGATGTCGTGCGCCATAAGTCACCCCCATACGTGGTTCGGCCGAGTCTCCGGCGCGCCTAGAAGTAACGCTCGAGAGTGCCGCCGCCCAGCCGTTTTGCGACCTTGCGCGTCGACTTTCGCGCGCGGCGGCTGGACTTCTGTGCGCGCCGGCGGAACGCCTCGGCCTGGAAAGCCGCCTCGTCCCGGATCTTTTGGGCGCGCGAACGCGGGGTGCGGGCGCGCGTCCAGGCCGGCCCGATGATGGCGATGCCGAGGAAGGCGACGATCATCGCGGCGATGACGCCACGCTCTTCGACGGCGCCGCGCGCCAGGGCTTTTCCCCGCTCGAGGACCTTCGCGGGCGTGTCGGTATCAAGGGACATGTCGTTGCTCCGTTGTGGCCGGAGGCAATGCGCGGGAGGCCTGGGCGTTCGCCGTCATCGCGCGAGACGGAAGGCAACTCGCGCGACGGAGGTCCGCGGGTCCAGCTTACCGGGCTCTCACCCACGGCGCGCGCTACTGCGCCGCCTCGAGATTGCCGCCGCCCATCGCGGTGCGGAGGTTCGCGTCGACCTTGTCTAGGAAGCCTGTGGTCGAGAGCCAGCGCTGCTCGGCGCCGACGAGGAGCGCTAGGTCCTTCGTCATGAAGCCCGACTCGACGGTGTCGACGCAGACGCGCTCGAGCGTCGTGGCGAAATTGGCGAGGTCGTCGTTCGAATCGAGCTTGGCGCGATGCGCGAGGCCGCGCGTCCAGGCGAAGATCGAGGCGATCGAGTTCGTCGACGTCGCCTTGCCAGCCTGGTGCTGGCGGAAGTGGCGCGTCACCGTGCCGTGCGCCGCCTCGGCCTCGACGGTCTGGCCGTCCGGCGTCATCAGCACGGAGGTCATCAGGCCGAGCGAGCCGAAGCCCTGCGCCACCGTGTCCGACTGCACGTCGCCGTCGTAGTTCTTGCAGGCCCACACGTAGCCGCCCGACCATTTCATCGCGCAGGCGACCATGTCGTCGATCAGCCGGTGCTCGTAGGTGATGCCGGCTTCCTCGAAGTCCTTTTGGAACTCGTTCTTGTAGATCTCGGCGAAGATGTCCTTGAAGCGCCCGTCGTAGCTCTTGAGGATCGTGTTCTTGGTCGAGAGATAGACCGGGTATTTGCGGGCTAGGCCGTAGTTCAGCGAGGCGCGGGCGAAGTCGCGGATCGAGCCGTCGAGGTTGTACATGCTCATCGCGACGCCGGCGTCGGGGAACTGGAACACCTCCTCCTCGATGACCTGGCCGTCCTCGCCCTCGAACTTCATCGTCAGCCGGCCCTTGCCGGGCACGCGGATCATGGTCGCGCGGTACTGGTCGCCGTAGGCGTGGCGGCCGACGACGATCGGCTGCGTCCAGCCCGGCACGAGGCGCGGCACGTTGCGGCAGATGATCGGCTCGCGGAAGATGACGCCACCGAGGATGTTGCGGATCGTGCCGTTCGGCGACTTCCACATCTGCTTGAGGTTGAACTCCTCGACGCGCGCCTCGTCCGGCGTGATCGTCGCGCACTTCACCCCGACGCCGTGGCGCTTGATCGCGTTCGCCGCGTCGATCGACACCTGATCGTCCGTCGCGTCGCGGTTCTCGACGGAGAGGTCGTAGTACTCGAGGTCGACGTCGAGGTAGGGGTGGATGAGCTTGTCGCGGATGTAGTGCCAGATGATCCGGGTCATCTCGTCGCCGTCGAGCTCGACGATCGGGTTCTTGACCTTGATCTTGTTCATGGCTCGCTGCCCTTTCGCGCTGCGCGTCCGTCTCGGATGCACGGACGGTGCCGCCCGATCCTGAAGGCCCCGGGGTACAGCACGCAACGGGTGACCGGCAAGCGTCAGCAATGATGGGGCCGGATTGCTGACGCGGATGCCCATCCCGTGTCAGCTTACATGGTGTGGGCTTGAATGCGTTGGTAGCGCCATGTCGGGTCGACTTGATCTTGTTAACATGGGCGTGCATACTTTTTGGCCGGGGTGGTCAATATTGTTTCTAAGCTATCGTAAGGAAATAGGATTTGCAGGAGCCTCAAGATGATGGACGCCGTCACGGCTCAAGTACTTGCTGCTCTTATCCTGACCAGCACGCAGGGCGTCGACAGACTCAAAAGTCAGCTTCCACTCCACGCCATAGACAGAGGCGGCAGCTGGCTGGTCAAAGGATCGTCATCCTTTGATCCCATGCTGAAACTACATCATTGTATTTTTTCCGTATTCCTAGATAAATCAACCGCTCAAGTGTTGGCCATAGATTTCTCTGGTCGACCGCAGCTGTCGGATGACCAAAAGAAATACTGGCATGAAAAATTTTCGCCTCAGGAATTCGATCGCATATTCGGACCGCCGACCGTGTTCGAACCGGATGGTCGGTATCTCGACCTGAATCGAGCACTTTATGGCGGCGTCATCAACAAGCCGGAGGATGCCGTGGCCTTCGCTCACGCCTTGATGAAATCGAACCCGGGTGATGCACGCATTCCCGAGGAAGCTCTCCAAGCCACCGAGCGGGACGGAGCTTGGCATGTCTCGGCACAGATCCCGGGCCAAGCGAAGCTTATCGAAGTCCTGAGCTTTTCCCGCTACGATGGAAAAGTGCTGTCCGGCCCTTGAACCTCGATTGAGCGCGCATGCGACGGGCCGATGTCGCCACATGCCGCCCTTTCGCTTCGGCGGGTCTCAGGCTTTCGCCCGAAGGTCCGCGATCACGAAATCAGCTTGACCTCGGCGCGTGACGCTGTCCGATGAAAGCCACATGACCATCCACTTCATCGGCGCCGGGCCGGGCGCGCCCGACCTCATCACCGTGCGCGGGCGCGATCTCATCGCGGCCTGCCCGGTGTGCCTCTATGCCGGCTCGCTGGTGCCGCCGGCGCTGCTCGCCCACTGCCCGCCCGGCGCCCGCATCGTCGACACTGCGAGCCTCGACCTCGACGCTATCGAGGCGGAGTTTTTGCACGCCCACGAGGCGGGGCAGGATGTCGCGCGGCTGCACTCCGGCGACCTGTCGGTCTGGAGCGCGGCGGGCGAACAGATGCGCCGGCTCGACCGGCGCGGCATCCCCTACACCGTGACCCCCGGCGTCCCCGCCTTCGCCGCCGCGGCCGCCGCGCTGCGCCGCGAGCTGACCCTGCCCGAGGTCGCCCAAAGCGTCGTGCTCACCCGCACCTCGGGCCGCGCCTCCGCCATGCCGCCGCGCGAGCGGCTCGCCGCCTTTGCAGCCACGGGCGCGACGCTGGCGATCCACCTGTCGATCCACGCGCTGGCGCGTGTCGTCGCCGACCTCACGCCGCACTACGGCGACGACTGCGCGGCCGCCGTCGTCGCCTACGCGTCATGGCCGCAGGAGCGCGTCGTCCAGGCGACGCTCGGGACGCTCGTCGCGGCGATGGCCGACGACCCGGTGGAGCGCACCGCGCTGATCCTCGTCGGCCGCGCGCTTGCGGCGGAGGATTTTCGCGAGAGCGCGCTCTACGATCCCGACTACACGAGGCGGTTCCGCGCGTGACACCCCCGAGGCACACGCGCGGGTTCCTCGTCTCGGCGCCGCGCTCCGGCAGCGGCAAGACGGTGGTCTCGCTCGGCCTGATGCGCGCGTTGGCCCGCCGCGGCCTCGCCGTCGCCGCCGCCAAGAACGGGCCGGACTACATCGACCCCGCCTTCCACATGGCGGCCACCGGCCGCGCCAGCCTCAATCTCGATTCCTGGGCGATGGAGCCCGGTCTCCTGCACGGTCTCGTCGCGCAGGCAGCGGCCGGCGCCGACGTGCTCGTCTGCGAGGGCTCGATGGGCCTCTTCGACGGTGTCGCCGCGCCGCCCCGACGCGCCGGCGCCTCGGCCGACCTCGCCGCCCTTTTCGGCCTGCCCGTCGTCCTCGTGCTCGACGTCTCCGGCCAGGCGCAGACGGCGGCGGCGGTCGCGCTGGGCTGCGCGCGGCTCGACCCGGAGGTCAGGCTCGCCGGCGTGATCCTCAACCGCGTCGCCAGCCCGCGCCATGAGCGGCTTGTTGCCGACGCGATGCGCGCGCACGATCTGGACGTGCTCGGCGCGCTGCCGCGCAACGACGTCCTCGCCCTGCCAGAGCGTCACCTCGGCCTCGTGCAGGCCGGCGAGCATCCGGCCCTCGACGCGACGCTCGACGCCATCGCCGACTTCGTGGCCGCGCATGTCGACCTAGATGCCGTGCTGGCCGCCGCTCGCCCGCTCGACTTGGCCCCGCCGGGCCTCGCCGTGCCGGTGCCGCCGCCCGGGCAACGCATCGCGATCGCCCGCGACGCAGCCTTCTCCTTCCTCTACCCGCACCTGCTCAATGGCTGGCGCGCGGCCGGCGCGGAGATCGCATTCTTTTCGCCATTGGCCGACGAGGCGCCGGCCGCCGACGCCGACTGCTGCTGGCTGCCCGGCGGGTATCCCGAGCTGCATGCCGACGCTCTGGCCGACGCGCGGCGCTTCCTCGACGGCGTGCGCGCCTTTGCGAAGACGCGGCCGGTTCACGGCGAGTGCGGCGGCTACATGGTGCTGGGCCGCAGCCTCACCGACAAGGACGGTCGCCCGCACGAGATGCTCGGCCTGCTCGGCCACAGCACGAGCTTCGCCACCCGCAAGCTGCACCTCGGCTACCGCGCCGGGACCCTCGAAGCCGACGGCGTGCTGGGTCGGCGCGACGCGGTGCTGCGGGGGCACGAGTTCCACTACGCCACGGTGTCCGACGAGGCCGACGCGCCGTTCGCAACCGTCCAGGACGCGCAGGGCGCGGTCGCGCCCGCCGGCGGCCGGCGGGGACACGTGTCCGGCTCGTTCTTCCATGTCATTTCCGTCGAGAGCGCGTGAACTCCCTGGCGATCTGCGCCGTCGGCCTCGTCGCGGAAGCAGGGCTCGGCTATCCCGACGCGCTCTTCGCCAGGATCGGCCATCCCGTCACCTGGATCGGCGCTGCCCTTGCCGCGCTCGACGCCCGGCTCAATCGCGCTGACCTCCCCGCGCCGGCGCGGCGCGCTCGAGGCTTCGCTGCGCTGGCGGCGCTGCTCGCCGTGTGCCTCACGCTGGCGGCGGCGGCGCAGGCAGCGGCCGCCGCGCTACCCCACGTCCCGGCGCTCGTTGTTGTCGGCCTGCTCGCCTCGACCTGCCTCGCGCAGCGCAGCCTCGATAGCCACGTCCGCGCCGTCGCTCAGGCCCTCGAGACTGAAGGCCTCGACGCCGCGCGCACGGCCGTCGGCAGAATCGTTGGCCGCGACACCGCGGTGCTCGACGCGGGCGGCATCGCGCGCGCGGCCATCGAGAGCCTGGCGGAGAACTTTGCCGACGGCATCGTCGCACCTGCCTTCTGGCTCGCCGTCGGCGGCCTGCCCGGCGGCTTCGGCTACAAGGCGGTGAACACCGCCGACAGCATGATCGGCCATCTCACGCCGCGCCATGCGGCCTTCGGCTTCGCGGCGGCGAAGCTCGACGATGTGGTCAACTGGCCGGCCGCCCGCCTCGCCGCGCTCTGGCTCGTCGCGGCGGCCGCGCTGCTGCCGGGCGCCTCCGCCGGCGACGCCTGGCGCATCGCGCGACGCGACGCCCGCGGCCACGCGTCGCCGAACGCCGGCTGGCCGGAGGCCGCGATGGCCGGCGCGCTCAAGCTCTCGCTCGGCGGTCCTCGCGTCTATGCCGGCCGGCTCGTCGAGGACGCGACGATCGGCGACGGCCCGCGCGAGATCGGCGCCGAGGCGATACGCCAGGCGCTCACGCTCTATCGGGTCGCCTGCGCCCTCGAGATCGCCGTTGCGATCGTCGGCGCATTGATTTTTGCCGGACTCTAGTCGGAATGCCGTCGCAGGATGCGGGCATTCTCATCCCCGCAAGGGAGGACGACATGCTCGCGGCACTGCTTCTCGTTCTGGTCGCCGACACGGCGCCGCCGTCGGACTACCGGCAGGCCGAGCTGACCGACATGGACAAGCGCAACATCGCGCTCGTCTGCGAGGAGGGCCATTGGACCCGGGCCTCGCGGGCGGACTGCGTCAAGGCCGAGACCGAGAAGCTGAAGAAGCAGAAGCAGGCGCAGGTCGACGCCCGCGCCGCCGAGGCGCTGACCGCCAAGGAGACGGCGCGCTAGCGGGTCAGCCCGGATCTTAGCCGGGCGGCTTCGCAGACGGCGGAGCCGCCGCGGGCGGCACGTCGGGCATCGGCATTGGCGCGCGCGGGGCGGTCGTCTGCTGCGGCTCGGGAATCGGCTGCGTGCCGAGGATATGCGCGACGGTGGAGAAGCGCATGTCGCCGACGTGCCCGAAGACCTTCAGCGTCTGGTGCGGCTGCGGCACGAACAGGGCGCGCATCGGACGCCCGTCGGTGCATTGGATCTCGCTCAGCCTCACGAGGCCGGGCGACGGCTTCAGGTCGGCCCCGTCGCAAGTCGCGCCGTCGGCCAGCTTCAGCTCGAACTGCGTGTCCGATTTGCCGGTGATCAGCGTGCCGGAGAACGACTCGGTGCTGTCCTGGAGCACGCCGGAGAAGATCCACGTGTCCGTGTCGCCGGTGAACGCGTCGGGCGCGGGCGCGGGCGCAGCTGCGGCGGGGGCCACCGGCGGCGCGCCCGGCAGACCGGGCGGTGGCGCCTGCTGAGCCGAGGCCGCGGTCACGAGTAGCGCCAACGCGGCGACGAGGGACGACCGGGTCACAGCCATGGGCGCTCTGCGGCAAGCTTGGACTCGTAGGCCTCGATCCCGCCGCTCTTCTCGAGCGTCAGGCCGATGTCGTCGAGGCCGTTGAGCAGGCAGTGCTTGCGGAACGGGTCGATCTCGAAAGCGAGCGTGCCGCCGTCGGGCCCCCTGATCTCCTGCGCCTCGAGATCGACGGTCAGCGTCGCGTTCGAGCCGCGGTCGGCGTCGTCCATCAGCTTGGCGAGGTCGTCGGGCGAGACGACGATCGGCAGGATGCCGTTCTTGAAGCAGTTATTGAAGAAGATGTCGGCGAAGCTCGTCGAGATGACGCAGCGGATGCCGAAATCGAGTAGCGCCCAGGGCGCATGCTCGCGCGACGAGCCGCAGCCGAAATTGTCCTCGGCGACGAGGATCTGCGCCTTGCGATAGGCCCGCTGGTTGAGAACGAAGTCCGGCTTCTCCGAGCCGTCGTCGTTGTAGCGCAAGGACGCGAACAGGGCCGAGCCGAGCCCCGTGCGCTTGATCGTCTTGAGGAAGCGGGCGGGGATGATCTGGTCGGTGTCGACGTTGGCGATCGGCAGCGGCGCGGCGACGCTGGTCAGCGTGGTGAACTTGTCCATGGCCGTGACCTTAGCGAGAGGGCGCCTCGCCTGCAATTGACAGCTGCGCGACGCCCGCCCTAGATCGCCCGCGACGGTCCCGCTCGCGCGGGTTCGCAAGGGAATGTGGGGTCCGGCCCGCCGGGCCGCGAGCCACAGCTGCCCCCGCAACTGTAAGTGGGAAGCTCGGGCGCTATCGATGCCACTGGGTCGTCAGGCCTGGGAAGGCGGCGCACGAGCGACGATCCACGAGCCAGGACATCTGCCGTCTCAGTAGAGCGCGCGCCTTCGGCGGGGTGTCCCGACGGTGCTTGAGCTGCGCGCGATGCGCGGCACGCTTTCTCGTACACCCGGAGGCTTGCGCGCATGAGCGACGCCCCGGTGCTCGATCCGGCTCCCGCCGCCGTGCAGGATGCCGGCGCGCCGATGACGGTCTACGTCTGCACGACCTGCCGCGACTCCGCGGCCTCGGGCGACGAGCGGCCAGGCGCACGGCTGCTTGCCGCACTCGAAGCCCTTTCGGATGACCCCCTGGTCAATATCGAGCCCGTCGAGTGCCTCAGCGTCTGCAAGCGCGTCTGCACCGTCGCCTTCGCGGCGCCCGGCAAGTGGACCTACGTCTACGGCGACCTCTCGGCCGAGCACGCCGCAGAGACGATCCTTGTCGGCGCACGGCTCTACGCCGAGGCCGAGCACGGCATCATCCCTTGGAAGGCCAGGCCGGATGCGCTGAAGAAGGGCGTCGTCGCCCGCGTGCCGCCGCTGCCGAAGGCGCTTGGATGACCGGCGGCCTCGACTATGTCCGCGACGGTGACGAGATCTATCGCCGCTCCTTCGCGATCATCCGCGCCGAGGCCGAGCTCGCCCGTTTCACCGCCGCCGAAGAGCGCGTCGCGGTCCGCGTCATCCATGCCTGCGGCATGGTCGAGGTAGCCGACGACATCGTCTTTTCGCCGGGGGCCGCCGAAGCCGGCGTCGCCGCGCTCGCCGCCGGCGCGCCGGTTCTCTGCGATGCCGCGATGGTCGCGGACGGCGTCACCCGCGCCCGCCTGCCGGCCGACAACGACGTCGTTTGCACGCTGCGCGACCCGCGCGTCCCAGGCCTAGCGGCGCAGCTCGGCACGACGCGGACCGCAGCCGCCCTCGAGCTCTGGCGCGAGCGGCTCGACGGCGCGGTCGTGGCGATCGGGAATGCGCCGACCGCCCTGTTTCGCCTCCTCGAGCTGATCGACGCCGGCGCGCCGCGGCCGGCGCTTGTCGTCGGCATCCCTGTCGGCTTCGTCGGGGCCGCGGAATCGAAGGACGCGCTGGCGGCGCGCTCCGACCTCGCCTCGATCATCGTGCGCGGCCGGCGCGGCGGCAGCGCGATGACCGCCGCCGCCGTCAATGCGCTCGCGAGTGAACGCGAGTGACCGGGCAGCTCTTCGGCATCGGGCTCGGCCCCGGCGACCCCGAGTTGATGACGCTGAAGGCCGTACGCCTGCTGCGGGCGGCGCCCGTCGTCGCCTACTTCTGCAAGCGGGACCTGCGCGGCCACGCCCGCACGATCGTCGACGCGCATCTGCGCAAGGATTGCGAGGAGGTGCGCCTCGCCTATCCGGTGACGACCGAGATCCCGGTCCACGACGAGAGCTACGCCGCGACCCTCGCGCCCTTCTACGAAGAGGCGGCTGCGCGCCTCGCCGCCCATCTCGACGCCGGACGCGACGTCGCGCTGATCTGCGAGGGCGACCCGCTGTTCTACGGCTCGTTCATGCACCTCTACGTGCGGCTGCGCGCACGCTACGCCGTGACTATCGTGCCCGGCGTGTCAGGCATGTCGGGTTGCTGGAGCGCCGCAAGCCTACCGATGAGCTGGGGCGACGACGTTCTCACCGTCGTGCCCGGCACGCTGCCGCCCGAGATCCTGCGCGAAAAGCTCGCGGCGACCGACGCCGCGGTGGTGATGAAGCTCGGCTCGAACTTCGCGAAAGTGCGGGCGGCGGTCGAGGCCGCGGGGCGGCTCGACGAGGCCGTCTATGTCGAGCGGGGCTCGATGAGCGGCGAGCGGGTGCTGCCGCTCGCCGAGGCGATCAACGAAAAGGCGCCGTACTTTTCCGTCGTGCTCATCCCCGGGACGGGGCGGCGGCCTTAGGCGCCATCGAAACGCCTCGTGGGTCATCTCTTCTCGAGGGCATTGCTCAAGGGATTTGCATGGCTCCCCGCATCTCCTCGGCCGCCGCGTGGCCGCCCATCGCCCGCTTCATCACGATCGAGGCCGAGATCGGCGAGGCGGCCGTCCGACGCGGTCCGGCGGCCGTCGCGCTCTATGAATTCGTCCGCTTCGGCCTGAAGCAGGGCTGGGCCTGCCTGTTCGGCGGCGCGATGCTGGCGCTGCTCGTCGCCACCCGTTACGCCTATCCCGCCCACGCGCCGCTGGCCCGCTACGACGTCCTGTTCCTCGCCGCCATCGCCTTGCAGATCGGCATGCTGGTCACCCGGCTGGAGACGCTGGAAGAAGCCAAGGTGATCTGCGCCTTCCACGTCATCGGCACGCTGATGGAGATCGAGAAGACCCACGTCGGCTCTTGGATTTATCCCGAGGCGAGTCTCTTCCACATCGGCGGCGTGCCGCTGTTCACCGGCTTCATGTATGCGTCGGTGGGCTCCTACCTCGCCCGCGTCTGGCGGCTGTTCGACTTCCGCTTCGCGCGCCATCCAAGCCTGCCGGCCCTGCTTGTCCTTTCGGCGGCGATCTACGCGAACTTCCTTGCCGATCACTTCGGCGTCGACATGCGGCTCGGCCTGATCGCCGTCATTATCGCGCTCTTTGCGCGCACGACGGTGTACTTCAAGGTCTGGCGCACGCACCGCTTCATGCCGCTGCTCCTGGGCTTTCTGCTCGTCGCGCTCTTCATCTGGTTTGCCGAGAACATCGGGACCTTCACGGGCACCTGGCTCTATCCGCGCCAGATGGGGCATTGGACGTTCGTTTCGCCGTCCAAGCTCACCTCATGGTTCCTGCTGATGATCATCTCCTACGCCATGGTCGCCTGGATCCAGGGCGTCCGCGCGCTGGACGCCGCCGCCGTGCCAAGGGACGAGGCCGTCGCTCTGGCGCGGTAAGGCCCGCATCCCCATGTGCTGCAGCAAGGAGACATCGCCATGCTCGACAAGCCCGTCATGATCCCCGGCCCCGACCACCCCATCGACACCGCCCCGAGCGGCACGCGCGTGCGCGTCATCGTCGGCGGCAAGGTCGTCGCCGATACCCGCGACGCGCTCTCGCTGCGCGAGGCCTCCTACCCGCCTGTGCTCTACGTGCCCCGCAAGGACGTCGACATGAGCACGCTGACGAGGACCGCGCACTCCACTTACTGCCCCTACAAGGGCGAGGCCGGCTACTTCAGCATTCCGGCCGGCGGCCCGCGCGCCGAGAACGCGGTGTGGACCTACGAGGCGCCGTACGACGCGGTGCTCGCGATCAAGGACCATGTCGCGTTCTACCCGGATCGCGTCGACTCGATCGAGGTGACGACCATCTAGCCTTCAGGCCCGCTCCTCGACGGGATGGGCCGGCTGCTTGGTGCAGGGCCAGCGCTCGCCGAGGTCGGCCATCCCGACTTCCAGGCACTCGACCTCGAGCCGGATCGCCGCGCCGCCGGAGAAGGTGAGCGTCACCTGGCCAGCCGGCGCGTCGCCGGGCGTGAAGGCGACGGCGAGCAGGTTGAGCACGCGATCGTGCTCGTCCTGGGCGAAGCCGATGCGTGCCACCGACAGCACACGCTCGAAATGCAGGCCGGTCGTGCAGCGCTCGCAGCCGCCCGCCGCCGCCTTGACCCAGTCGAACCGCTTGCCGGCCAGCGCGAACCGCTTCTCCCTCGGCAGATAGGCGATCTCGGGCACCGGGATCAGCGCGTCCTGCAGGTTGGCCGACAGGATCGCGAGATCGTCCTCGTCGAGCGCGACGAGGCGGAGCAGCGGCGGGGCGGCGACGGAGGACGCGGTCATGTGATCTCCAGAGCGGGCGGCGACGGAACGTGCGGCTCGCGGCTCGGGTTCACAAGCGTTGCTCCCAGCGCACTCGACCCAACGGGCCGCGGGATGGCAGTTGCATGCGCCCTGGCGCTCGTCCAGATTTCCCGCAGGCTCTTCGGCTCAAGGACGGCCAAGTGACGAGCTGGCGTTTGGACAATATTGCGTCGAACTTGCAGAGCACGGCGCTCGGCAACGGCTCTTGGCGCGACCTGCTCACCTTGGTCAGCAGCGAGGTCGGCGGCGCCGGCGCGCTTCTCTTTTCGACCGACGTCCGACATCTGCGGCCAATCTGCTCCCCCGACCTCGACGAGCTCACGCATCTCTACGAGGCCGGCCGATGGCACGAGCGGGATCTCCGCTATAAGGGCGTGCCCACCATGGCCCGCGAAGGGGTCATGACCGATTTCGACATCATGTCCCAAGACCAGATGCGGAGGTCGGACTACTACCAGGACTTTCTACATGCGCAGAACCGTCACTGGTTTGCCGGCGTCGGCTTCCTCGCGAGCGGCGATCTCTGGACGATCTCGATCCAGCGCAGCATCGCGCAGGGTCCGTTCGTGACCGAGGAACAGGACAAGCTGAAGATGCTGTGGCGGCCTCTGACCGACGCGGCGACCTTGTCGCGGCTGCTCGGCGACGTGAAGATCGAGTCGACGACAGAGGCGCTCGACTTCGTCTCGCATGCCGCAATCGTGTGCGACGAGAACGGCGCCGTCCTCAGCGCCAACCAGGATGCGGAGAAGCTCGTCGGCGCCATGACCCGCGGCCAGCGCCTGACGTTCAAGCACGCGCAAAGCGCGGCGCTGTTCCACGCGCTGCTCGACTCCGCCTGCGAGCGGAAGATCGAGCCGATCGTCATGGATCGCTCGATCACGGTGATCAGCAACCGCGGAAAGCGGCTGACCGTCCGCGCCGTCTGCCTGGATCTCGACGCGCGCTTCCTGTTCACGAAGGGCTCGATCCTGCTTTTGCTGAAGCCGGCCCTGTTCAGCCGCGACGAGATCCTGCGGCGCGCCTATGGTTTTACCTCCACCGAAGCGGCGATCGCCCTGCTGCTGCTCGAGGGACGGTCCGTCCATCAGATCACCGAGGAGCGCCGCGTCAGCGTCAGCACCGTCAGGGTGCACCTGAAGTCGATCTTCTCGAAATCCGACACGCGCTCGCAGGCGCACTTCGTGGCGCAGGCGAGCCAGCTGTTCGCGAGCCAGCCGAGCGTTTAGCCGCTCGCGACAAAGACTTCAGATCGTGCGCGTCACTTGACGGCGGTGGCGACCACCCACAATCCGACCGACTGGAGCCTGATGTTCTTGAAGCCGGCGCGCGTCAGATACGTCGAGAATTCCTGCGGCGTGCTCAGCTCGCTGATGTTCGGCGGCCGCTCCTGCGGCGGGATCGACAGGTGGTTCAGGAAGAACTCCCACCCGTAGTCCGAGGTGAGATCGACGCCGTCCATGAAGATGCGGCCGCCCGGCCGCAGCACGCGGAAGGCTTCCTTCACGTACCCATACCTGTCCCATTGCGACAGATGCATCATGACGACGGTGCAGTAGACGAGATCGACGCTGCTGTCGGGGACGGCCTGGAGATCGTAGCCGTTGTTGGCGATGAGCTCGATGTTCTGATGGCGGGAAAGGCGCTTTCGCGTGTACTTGATCATGTTGTCGGAGGCGTCGACACCGATCCATTTCCGGCAGCGGGGGGCAAGGATGTTGCCGACCCGCCCGACGCCGCAGCCGATCTCCAGGATGACGTCGTCCTTGTTGACGCCGACGGACTCGGTCAGCTGGGCGAGCGTGACCTCAGCGGCCTCCTCGAGCGCCGCCTCGTCCGCCAGCCCGGCGACCGCGAACTTGGCGCCGTCCTCGGTATTGGAGGCGGAGTTCCACACGTCCTTGTAGCGATAGCGCTGAAGAGCCTTGTCCGCGTAGCCGTTGCCGCCGCGCGATCGCCTGCGAAACACATTGAGCATTATCGGTTCGCCTCTCTGTCGCGGACAGTGGCGTTGCTTCGCACGGCCGCGTCAAGACGACGGAGAGAAGGGGAGCCGTGGCGCGCGACACCATTTTCGCCAAGGTTGCGGTCGAAAGCAGGTCGTTCTTTGCGGGGTTGAGGTCGATGCGATCGGGACGCCATTCTTCGACGACAGGTCGCTTGCTCGAAGGCGCGTTCGGCGTCGCCGCGCTCATCCTCGCCTCAAGCCCGGCTCTTGCCCAGGAGGACATCCCGCCGTGGCTCGCGGCGCATGTCGGGACCGGAAGCGGCGAGATCGCGCGGCCGGTGCTCGAGCGGGCGCGGGCGCTCTATCAGCGGAAGGTGTCCGAAGGCGCGGTCCGCAACGCCTGCTACTTTGCGATGGACGCCACGCTGCCGAACAATTCGAGCGACGGTTCGCTGGCGCGGCGCTTCTACGAGATCTGCGAAGACCGCCAGGTGTTCCACGCGATACCGGCGGGCCACGGCGGCGGGCGCGACCTGCACGGCCTTGCCGACTTCTCCAACAGGCGGCAGTGCGCCAAGAATTTCGGCAATGCCGAGGACTCGTTCCTGACGATGGGCGGCGCCTACGTGACGGCCGAGACCAAGGCGTCGTTCAAGGGCTACTATCGCGGCGCCGGCGGGCAGGATCAGGTGCTGGTGCGCACCTTCGTCCAGTTCGACGGCGAGGGCGAGACGGCCAACGCAAGGCAACGCGCGATCGGCGGACATGCCGCCGTCACGATGAAGGGCGTGTGCCTGCGTCACGATCCCGAAAGCCCCTATGCCAACGAGAACGGCTATGTGCCGTTCGGCACGCCGGTCGATTACACGGGCGGCCGCAGCGACGGGTGCACGAGCTGGTCGCCGTCCGATGCGACGCGCATCGCCGCGATGGTCAAGGACGATCCGACGACGCTCTACATCTACCCCGATGCGCGCGACGTCGAGGCGGTCGCCCGCGCCAGGCGCGGCGCATCAGGCACCTACTGGAACGCCTACTGCCTGAAGCAGATCGGCGCGCCGAAGTACTGGCCCGCGCATGTCGTCGAGCCGCTTCTGGCCGAGTACCGACGTCTGCACCCGACGCCGCCGCCGCGGCCGGCGCCGATCTGCGGGGAACGCTAGCCGGGGTTCGACAGGCGCTCGACGATGGCGCCGCAGCGGCCGAGCTTGTCCTCGAGATGCTCGAAGCCGCGATCGAGGTGATAGACGCGGTTGACGATGGTCTCGCCCTCCGCGGCGAGCGCCGCGATCACGAGCGATACGGAGGCGCGCAGATCGGTCGCCATCACCGGCGCACCCTGTAGCGTCTTGACGCCTTCGACCACGGCGGAGTCGCCGTCGAGCCGGATGTGGGCCCCGAGGCGAGCGAGCTCCTGCACGTGCATGAAACGGTTCTCGAAGATCGTCTCGGTGATGCGCGAGGCGCCCTTGGCCTTGGTCATCAAGGCCATGAACTGCGCCTGCAGATCCGTGGGGAAGCCGGGGAACGGCGCCGTCGAGATGTCGACCGACGACAGGCCGTGGCCGTTGCGCTTGACCCGGATGCCCTCGTTGGTCGCGGCGACGCTGGCGCCGGCCGAGGTGATCGCGTCGAGCGCGCGCTCCAGCGCCGCGGGCTCGGCGCCCGCCAGCAGCACGTCGCCGCCGGCCATCGCCACAGCCATCGCGTAGGTGCCGGCCTCGATGCGGTCCGGCAGCACCGAATGATAGGCGCCGCCGAGCGAGCCGACGCCGGTGATCTCGATCGTCGAGGTGCCGGCGCCGGAAATCTTTGCGCCCATCTTGTTGAGGCAGTTGGCGAGGTCGACGACCTCGGGCTCGCGCGCGGCGTTGCGGACCACGGTCGTGCCCTTGGCGAGCACGGCGGCCATCAGCACGGTGTGGGTGCCGCCCACCGTCACCTTCGGGAACTCGATCTCGGCGCCTTTCAACCCATGCGGCGCCTTAGCATGCGCGTAGCCGGCCTCGATCTCGATCTCGGCGCCGAGCTTCTCCAGCGCCATGAGCAGAAGATCGACCGGACGCGTGCCGATCGCGCAGCCGCCGGGCAACGAGACGCGGGCCTCGCCCATCCGCGCCAGCAGCGGCGCGATAACCCAGAAGCTCGCGCGCATCTTCGAGACGAGCTCGTAGGGCGCCGTCGTGTCGACGATGTCGCGGGCGCAGAGATGGATGGCGCGGGCGGCATGCGGGTCCTCGCCCGAGCGGCGGCCGTCCATCGAATAGTCGACGCCGTGGTGGTTGAGGATACGCACCAGCATGCGCACGTCGGCGAGGCTCGGGACGTTGTGCAGCGTCAGCGTCTCGCGCGTCAGCAGCGAGGCGATCATCAAAGGCAGCGCGGCGTTCTTGGCGCCCGAGATCGGGATCGTCCCGACGAGGCTCTGCCCGCCGACGATGCGAATACGGTCCATTCTACCCCCTGTCGTCGCGCACGGCTTCGGCCGGCGCGTCCGCCTCGCGTTTCGGCTGGGCCGGGCGCGCAACGGTCTTGCGGCGCTTGAGATTAGCCCGCAGTGCTTCAGCCAGACGTCGCCTCTCGGCGTCCTTGCCACCCTCGGCCATCGGCGACCCCGATTCCAAGGGCTCGTTCTAGGCAATCGGTCGCAATGTCACAAGCAAAGCTGAGGCGTAGGGCTAACCCAGAGATCGCTTTCTCAAGAAGCGTTGCAATCGGCGCGCGTAGCGGCTATATCGCAGCCTATCAACCCTCATCGTTAGACGTTTGAGAGTGGGCCCGCAGGACCCGCTCTTTATCTGTTTCCGGCGATGGTCTGCATCCGGGGCCTGCTTGAGCGAGCCATCCACCGCGCCCGATCTGATCGACGAACCGCGTCTCTCCGAGGAGACGGGCGCGACGCTCGCCGTCGCGCGCATCGCCGCGCCGGTGCTGCGCGACCTCGGCTTCCGGCTGGTGCGCGTCCGCCTCTCGGCGCAGGACGGGACGACCCTGCAGGTCATGGCTGAGCGCCCCGATGGGACGCTCACCGTCGAGGATTGCGAGGCGATCTCCGAGGCGCTGTCGCCGGTGCTCGACGTCGAGGATCCGATCAAGCAGGCCTACCGGCTCGAGATCTCCTCGCCCGGCATCGACCGGCCGCTTATGCGGGTCTCGGACTTCCGCCGCGCCGTCGGCTTCGAGGCGAAGATCGAGCTGCACGCTCTGAGGGATGGCCGCAAGCGCTTCCGCGGGCTGATCGAGGCGCTCGACGAGACCGGTCCGGCGCCGGTGCTGGCGCTGACGCGCCTCGACGCGAAGCCCGGCGAGCCGGAGGACGTGCGGCTGCCGCTCGCCGAGATCGCCGATGGGCGCCTCGTGCTGACCGACGACCTGATCCGCGAGACGCTGCGCGCCGCGAAGGCCGCGCGGGAAGCTGCCGGCGCCCCGGACGAAGACGAAAAGACGCCCTCGGACGAGGCGGCGCCCGCCAAGGGACCCGGCCGGTTCGCGGCCCGCAACGCCGCCCGCCAGCCGAAAAGCCGGCCGATCACGCCGGCCGGCCTCAAGGGGCGGCCGAGATGAAGACCTTACGCGCATCCCTTCTCCCGCTGGTGGGCGAAGGGGTTCCCGCGAACGAAACCTAGGAGACCAAGATGGCGATTTCCGCCAACAAGCTCGAGCTTCTGCAGATCGCCGACGCCGTCGCCCGCGAGAAGAACATTGACCGCCAGATTGTGCTGGAGTCGATGGAGGACGCCATGCAGAAGGCGGCCCGCTCGCGCTACGGCCAGGAGACCGAGGTCCGCGCGGAGATCAACCCGAAGACCGGCGAGGTGCGGTTCTCGCGCCTGCTGCTCGTCGTCGACGAGATCGAGAACGACGCGACGCAGATCCTGCTGCCCGACGCCCACAAGAAGAACCCCGCCGCCCAGGTCGGCGACTGGATCGCCGAGACGCTGCCGCCGTTCGACTTCGGCCGCATCGCCGCGCAATCGGCGAAGCAGGTCATCGTGCAGAAGGTGCGCGAGGCCGAGCGCGACAAGCAGTACGACGAGTACAAGGATCGCGTCGGCGACATCGTCAACGGCGTCGTCAAGCGCGTCGAGTACGGCAACACGATCGTCGACCTCGGCCGCGGCGAGGCGGTCATCCGCCGCGACGAGTCGATCCCGCGCGAGCTGTTCCGCCCCGGCGACCGCTGCCGCGCCTACCTCTACGACGTGCGTCGCGAGCAGCGTGGTCCTCAGATCTTCCTGTCGCGCACGCACCCGCAGTTCATGGCCAAGCTGTTCCGCCAGGAAGTGCCGGAGATCTACGACGGGGTCATCGAGGTGCGCTCGGTCGCCCGCGACCCCGGCTCGCGCGCCAAGATCGCCGTGACCTCGCGCGATTCCTCGATCGATCCGGTCGGCGCCTGCGTCGGCATGCGCGGCTCGCGCGTCCAGGCCGTGGTCAACGAGCTTCAGGGCGAGAAGATCGACATCATCCCGTGGTCGCCGGATTCAGCGACCTTCATCGTCAATGCGCTGCAGCCGGCTGAGGTCGTGAAGGTGGTGCTCGACGAGGATTCGAACCGCATCGAGGTCGTGGTGCCGGACGACCAGCTGTCGCTGGCGATCGGCCGCCGCGGCCAGAACGTCCGCCTCGCCTCGCAGCTCACCGGCTGGGACATCGACATCCTCACCGAGCAGGAGGAGTCGGAGCGGCGCCAGAAGGAGTTCAACGAGCGCACCCAGGTGTTCATGGAGGCGCTCGACGTCGACGAGGTGGTCGGTCAGCTGCTCGCGTCCGAAGGCTTCCGCTCGGTGGAGGAGCTCGCCTACGTCGAGCCGGCGGAGCTCGCCGGCATCGAGGGCTTCGACGACGACACCGCCGCCGAGATCCAGCAGCGCGCCCGCGATCATCTCGCCAAGCTCGAGGCGGAGCTCGACGCCCGCCGCGTCGAGCTGGGCGTCGCCGACGAGCTGAAGGAGATCGAGGGGGTCACCGGCGAGATGCTGGTGCGCTTCGGCGAGAACGACGTGAAGTCGACGGAAGACCTCGCCGGCTGTGCGACGGACGATCTCGTCGGCTGGACCGAGCGCAAGGAGAACGAGACGGTCAAGCACGCGGGCTATCTCGACGGGCTCGAGATTTCGCGCGAGGAGGCCGAGGCGATGATCATGCGTGCCCGCCTCGCCGCCGGCTGGATCGACTCCCTGCCCGAGCCCGCCGCCGAGGAGGGTGCCGAGACCGAAGGCGAGGGCACCGAGCCCGAGCACGCGGCCTAAGGTCGCCCGTGCGGGTCGAGGCTCCGTCACATGGCCGAGAGTGCCGACATCGCCGAGGACGCGGATATCGAGTTGGGTGTCGACTTGGATATCGACGTGGGCACGGAGAAAGGCCCCGAGCGCACCTGCGTCGTGACCCGGCGCAAGGGCCCACCGGCGACGATGATCCGGTTCGTCGTCGGGCCTGACGGCGCCGTGGTCCCGGACATCCGGGCCAAGCTGCCCGGCCGTGGCGTCTGGGTCGATGCCCGCGCGGAGGTCGTGGCGACGGCGGTCCGCAAGGGCGCCTTCGCCCGCGGTTTCAAGGCCAAGGTCGCGGTGCCCGCGACCCTTCCCGGCGACGTCGACGCGATGCTGGAGCGCGACGCGCTGCAGTCGCTCGCCATGGCCAACAAGGCGGGCGCGGTGACCACGGGGTTCGCCAAGGTCGAGGGGGCGCTCGCCGGCCGGCTCGCGGCGGTTCTCCACGCAACCGATGCCGGCGCCGACGGCGTCCGCAAGCTCGAGGCGATCCGACGCTCGTTGGAGGGTCGCGCCCCCGCGACGCTCAAACTCTTTTCGTCACAGCAATTGGATTTGGCTTTGGGGCGCACAAATGTCATACATGCCGCGCTTGCTGCGGGCACGGCGAGCGAAGCATTCCTGACCCGATGCCGCCGGCTGACGACATATCGGCAGGCGGCGACCGACGACGATAGCGGGGGCGCGATGGCGGCACCCGTGTGAGACGGCTGCCGGGCCACGCCCGGCTTTTGCGTTTGCGGCGCGTTTGACGCGCGGACAGACGATAAAACGAGATTTTGGGACACGAACATATGAATGAACCGAAGACACCGCCGAAGACGCTGTCGCTGAAGCGACCGGTAGAGGCGGGCGTCGTCAAGCAGAGCTTCTCGCACGGCCGCACCAAGACGGTGGTCGTGGAGATGAAGAAGAGCCGCACGCTCGCGCCGACCAAGCCCCCGGTGCGCGAGGCCGCGCCCGCGCCGGTCGCCAAGGCTCCGCCGCCCAAGCCCGCGCCCGCCGCTCCTGCGCCAGCTGCCGCCCCCGCGCGTCCGCAGACCGCTGCCCCCGCCCGCCCGCAGGCTGCCGCCCCCGCCGTGCCGGCGCCCGCCGCCGAGGCGCCGCGCCAGGCTGCGCCCCGTTCGCCGAGCGGCGTCGTCCTGCGCACCCTCACCGAGGAAGAGCGCGAGGCCCGCGCCAAGGCCCTCTCCGGCGCAAAGGAGCGCGAGGAGGACGATCGTCGCCGGGCCGAGCAGGAGGCGCGTGCCCGCGCCGAGCGCGAGGAGCGTGAGCGCGAGGAGCGCGCCGCCGCCGAGGCCCGCAAGAAGGAAGAGGAAGCCCGCCGCCTGCAGGAGCAGGAAGCCAAGCGCCGCGCCGAGCAGGAGGCGACCCGTCGCCTATCCGGCGGCGAGCCCGCGCCCGTGGCGCCCCCGAGCAACTATCGCCGGCCCTCGTCCGCTCCGTCGTCCGCGCCGAGCGGCTACCGCCCGAGCCCCAGCGGCCCGCGGCCGAGCGCGCCGTCGGCGTCGCTCACGCCTGCCGCGCCGCGTCCGGTCGAGGAAGAGGACGGCAAGCGCATCATCCGCCGCCCCGGGCTGCCGACCAAGGTCGTCATGCCGGCGCGTCCCAGCACCCGCCCGAGCGGCCCGCAGAAGGATCGCGGCCGCCTGACCGTCGCCAGCGCGACCGGCGATGCGGCCGAGGAGCGCACGCGCTCCGTCGCCTCGTTCCGTCGCCGCACGCAGCGCCTCAAGGGCCACCAGACCGAGCACAAGGAGAAGATCGCGCGCGAGATCACGCTGCCCGAGACGATCACCATCCAGGAGCTCGCAAACCGCATGTCGGAGCGAGCCGTCGACGTCATCAAGCTGCTGATGAAGCAGGGCCAGATGGCGACGATCAACGATGTGATCGATGCCGACACCGCCCAGCTGATCGCCGAGGAGCTCGGCCACACCGTCAAGCGCGTCGCCGAGTCCGACGTCGAGGAGGGCCTGTTCGACTCGCCCGACGACGACTCGCACCTGCTGCCGCGCCCCCCGGTCGTCACGATCATGGGCCACGTCGATCACGGCAAGACCTCGCTGCTCGACGCGCTGCGCCACGCCAACGTCCAGTCGGGCGAGGCCGGCGGCATCACGCAGCACATCGGCGCCTACCAGGTGACGACGCCCGAGGGGCAGCCGATCACCTTCATCGACACCCCTGGCCACGCCGCCTTCACGCAGATGCGGGCCCGCGGCGCCAAGGTGACCGACATCGTGGTGCTGGTGGTGGCGGCCGACGACGGCGTCATGCCGCAGACGAAGGAGGCAATCGCTCATGCCAAGGCGGCGGGCGTGCCGATCATCGTCGCGATCAACAAGATCGATAAGCCGGAGGCCAAGCCCGAGCGCGTGCGCGGCGAGCTGACCCAGTACGAGATCCAGGTCGAGAGCCTGGGCGGCGACATCCTCGAGGTCGAGGTCTCGGCGCTCAAGAAGACCAATCTCGACAAGCTGCTCGAGGCGATCACGCTGCAGGCCGAGGTGCTCGACCTGAAGGCCAATCCCGATCGCCCGGCCGAGGGCACCGTCGTGGAGTCGCGGCTCGACCGCGGCCGCGGCCCCGTCGCCACCGTGCTCGTGCAGCGCGGCACGTTGCGCGTCGGCGACCTTGTGGTCGGCGGCACGCAATGGGGCAAGGTTCGCGCCCTGCTCGACGACAAGGGCGAGCACGTCACCGCCGCCGGACCGTCGTTCCCGGTCGAGATCCTCGGCTTCTCGGGCTCGCCCGAGGCCGGCGATCGCGTCGGCGTGGTCGAAAGCGAGGCGCGTGCCCGCGAGATCACCGACTACCGCGAGCGCCAGAAGCGCGAGAAGGCAGCGGCTCGCGTGGGCGGCGCCCGCTCGTCGCTCGTCGACATGATGAGCCAGCTGAAGACTGCCGGGAAGAAGGAATTCCCGGTCGTCATCAAGGCCGACGTGCAGGGCTCGGCTGAGGCGATCGTCTCGACGCTCGAGGACATGAACACCGACGAGGTGGCGGTCCGCGTGCTTCAGGCCGGGGTCGGCGGCGTCACCGAGTCCGACGTCACGCTCGCCGAGGCGTCGAAGGCGGTGATCATCGGCTTCAACGTCCGTGCGCTGAAGGAGGCCCGCACCGCCGCCGAGCAGGCCGGCATCGAGATCCGCTACTACAACATCATCTACAACCTCGTAGACGACGTGAAGGCGGCGATGTCGGGCATGCTCGATCCGACGCTGCGCGAGGACATGCTCGGCAACGCGCAGATCCTCGAGATCTTCAACATCTCGAAGGTCGGCAAGATCGCCGGTTGCCGCGTCACCGACGGCAAGGTGGAGCGTGGCGCGCACGTGCGCCTCATCCGCGACAGCGTCGTCGTGCACGAGGGCAGGCTCTCGACGCTCAAGCGCTTCAAGGACGAGGTCAAGGACGTCGTCGCCGGCCAGGAGTGCGGCATGGCCTTCGAGAACTACCAGGACATGCGCGTCGGCGACATCATCGAGTGCTACAACGTGACGGAGATCAAGCGGACGCTCTAGGCGTCCGCTTGAACAGTTCGGTCCAGCCATGTCCCGAAGTCATCATCAGCAGGGCGGCGCCCCGTCCCAGCGCATGCTGCGCGTGGGCGAACTGATCCGCCACGCGCTCTCCGACCTTCTCTCGCGCGGCGCGCTCAACGACCCAGTGCTGGACGGCCACGTCGTCACCGTGCCCGGCGTGCGCATGAGCCCCGACCTCAAGCTCGCGACCGCCTTCGTGATGCCGCTCGGCGGCCGCGACGTCGCGCCGGTGATGGAGGCGCTCGAGCGCAACCGCAAGGCGCTGCGCACCGAGATCGCGCATCGCGTCGCGATGAAGTTCGCCCCCGACCTGCGCTTCAAGGTCGACGACAGCTTCGAGTACGGCGCGAAGATCGACGCGCTGCTCGACTCGCCTGAAGTGAAGCGCGATCTCGAGTCGCACGAAGGCGACGACAAAAGCGAATGAGCGAGCCCCTTGCACCGAAGCCCCAGCAGCCGCGCTCCAAGCGCGTCGAGGTCAACGGCTGGGTCGTGCTCGACAAGCCCGTCGGCGTGACGTCGACGCATGCCGTGTCGCGCCTGAAGCGCATCTACAACGGCAAGAAGGCCGGCCACGCCGGCACGCTCGACCCGCTGGCCTCCGGCATCCTGCCCGTCGCGTTCGGCGAGGCGACGAAGACCGTGCCCTTTGTGCAGGACGGCGAGAAAGGCTACCGCTTCACCGTCACCTGGGGCGCCGAGACCGACACCGACGATTCCGACGGCACAGTCGTCGCGACCTCGGACAAGCGGCCGGCACGCGACGAGATCGAGGCGCTGCTGCCGCGCTTCATCGGCACCATCCTTCAGACGCCGCCCGCCTATTCGGCGATCAAGATCGCCGGCGAGCGCGCCTACGACCTCGCCCGCGGCGGCGCGACCGTGGAGCTGCGACCGCGCGAGGTGACGATCGACGCCCTCGAGATCGTGTCGTCGGACGGCGACAGCACCGTCTTCGAGACGCGCTGCGGCAAGGGCACCTACGTCCGCGCCATCGCTCGCGACCTCGGCCGCGCGCTCGGCTGCCACGGCCACGTGACCGCGCTACGCCGGACGCGGGTGGGCCCCTTCCACGAAGCCGATGCCGTGCCGCTCGGCGCCCTCGAGACGCCGGAGGTCGCGGCAGCCTCCTTGCGACGGGTCGAGGCGGGCCTGAGCGAGCTGACCCGCATCCTGGTCGACCGCTCCGATGCGACGCGGCTGCGGCGCGGCCAGGCGATGATCCTGCGCGGCGCCGATGCGCCCGTGGACGGGCAGGCCTACGCCGCCTGCTCGGGCGTCGTCGTAGCCGTCGGCGCGATCGAAGGCGGCGAGCTGGTACCGGCGCGGGTTTTCAACCTGCCCTACTGAGCGTCACGGCTGGGCGGGCGTCGCCGTTGCCGCGGCGGCCGGGGCCGGCCCGTGGTAGGTCGACTGGGAGATGCTGACGAGCGGCGCCGCCGCCGGCCGCACCAGATGGCCGACCTCCGTTGCGATCCCGAGCTGCGCCGCCTTTGTCGCGTCGAGGAAGGTCGTCTTTTCCGTCATCGCCTGCACGGCCTCCTTGCCGATGCGCGTGCGCTCGAGCAGCAGGTTTCGCAGGCGGTCCGTGTCGAGCTTCAAGGACTCGACGCGGTCGCCGAGCTGCGCCTCGGAGAGCGAGCCGATCACGGTGCCCGCAGACGGCGCATGGATCAGGAATTGGCCGCTGGGCTCGACCACGCGCCGCTCGCCGGCAAGGTAGAGCAGCATCGCGGCCGAATAGACGTTGCCGATGTTGTACGTCGTGAGCCTGATGCCCAGGGCGCGCAGGAAATTGTAGGTGCTCAGCCCCGCCGCGAGATCTCCGCCCGATGACGAGAGCATCAGCGTGATGTCGGTGATCTTGCGATCGACCAGCGTGGTCATGACGTCCTGGAGCGTGTTCATCCGCTCCCACGTGATGGCGTACTCGAAGTTCACCCAGGCGGCAGTCAGCGCAGCACGAGGCGCGGCGGTCGGCTGGCCGCCGGCCGGCAACTGCGCCAGCGCCACGCCGCCGGGCTGCAGCGTCACCGCGAGAGCCCCCGCGGCGCCCAAAATGTGTCGTCGATCGATCATCCGTCCTCCGCGGTTGAGCCTGCGCCGATACAACCCATACCTGTGAAGGACGGCGGCCTCGACAATCTCTCGCGCGCAAGGGAAATGCGGCCTAAACTCGCGGCATACGAATAGGGAGTTCGCGTATGCGCAGGCTTCGTCTCGCGATCCCCATCGCGCTTGGTCTCTTCGCGGCGCCCGCCTTGGCGGCGGATGGCGACGTCGACGAGGCGACGAAAGCGGCGATCCAGCACATCATCACCGGGCAGCTCGACGCGCTGGAGCACGAGGACGGCGACAAGGCCGAGTCCTTCGCGGCCGACGGCATCCGCCAGAAGTTTCCCAACGGCCCCGCGTTTCTGGCGATGGTGCACCAGCACTACGCCGCGCTGATCCACCCGAAGCGCACGACCTTCGGCGCGGTCGACGCCTCGCCGCATGGGCCGCTGCAGACCGTGACGGTAGTCGCTGCCGACGGCACGATCTGGACCGCGATCTACTCCTTCGAGCAGACCGGCGGCGCCTGGCGCATCACCGGCTGCAGCCTGCGGAAGATCGAGGGCGAGCAGGAGATATGAAAAAGGCCGCTCGCGCGGCCTTCGTCGGTTCAGCGGGCTCGTCGCAGCCGCTTACGCGGAGGCGGCCGCCGCGCGCTTCTTGGCGATCTCGCGCTTGATGATGCGCATGTTCGGCGACAGCTCCTCGTCGCGCGCTTTGATCAGGAACGCATCGAGGCCGCCGCGATGCTCCACGGAGCGCAGCGAGGCCGCAGCGACGCGCACGCGGATGGAGCGCTCGAGCGTCTCGGACGCGAGCGTCACGTTGCAGAGGTTCGGCAGGAAGCGCGTACGCGTCTTCCGGTTGGAGTGGCTGACCACGTTGCCGGCCTGGACGGCCTTGCCGGTCAATTCGCAACGGCGCGACATAGGGTGACGACCTTCGATAAATCCGCGACATTCGGGGAAGCGGGGCCAATACAAGAGCGCGCGCTGCTGGTCAAGCTCCGCCGGCGGTTCCGGCGTCGTTAATCATGCGGTCGACGAGAGCTGAACAGCGTTCTCCCGCATCGGCCTTTGTTAACTCGCATCCCGGCACAAAGCCTGTTGAATATCAACGGGGGCCCAAGGTGCTGCTGCTGACGGACGATGCCGGGGAAGGCCAGCGGCTGCAGCGTGCGCTCGGCGCAGCCCAGGCCTGCGAGGTGGTCGCCCTCGACGACGCTCTCAAGCACAAGCCCGAGCATTCGGCCATCGCCTGTCTCGCCTCCTTCGATCCGGAGACCACCGAGCAGCTGCGCGAGGCGCTGAGCCATCATCGCACCGACCCGCGCATTCCCGTCCTCTTCCTGATGCGGGATTCGAGCCTGTACGCCTCGACCCAGGCCGAGGCGCTTGGCGCGACCGCGCTCCTGCCGAGCGACGCCTCCGACGACCAGATCATCGCCGCCGCACGACGCATGGCGGAGGTCGTGGTGGACCCGGCGCCGCAGACCGCGCGCACGGAAAGCGTTCTCGAGGCGGACGTCGCGGAGATCGGCGCCGCGCTCGTCGAGCTCATGCAGGCGGCGAAGGAGAACCGGCAGATCCCGCTCGGGCTGCTCGACCAGGGCGCGGAGCGGCTCGTCACCTCGATGCGGCGCACCGGCATCCGCCAGTGGCTCGACTTCGTGCGCCGCCACGACGACCTCACGTACCAGCATTGCCTCCTGGTAGCCGGGCTCGTCGCCGGCTTCGCGTCACGCCTCGGCATTGCGCCCGGCAGCCAGAAGATGCTGGCGCAGGCCGCCCTCGTCCACGACATCGGCAAGGCGTCGATCCCGCGTCACATCCTGCACAAGACGGGGCTGCTGTCGGCAGACGAGATGGCGCTCATCAGGCGCCATCCCGCCGACGGCCACGCCCTGTTGACCGGCCAGCGCGGCATCGACGCCCGCGTGCTCGCCGTCGTGCGCCACCATCACGAATATCTCGACGGGTCGGGCTATCCCGATCGCCTGCGCGCGTCGCAGATCCCGGATTTCGTGCGGCTGGTGACCGTCTGCGACATCTATGCGGCGCTGGTCGAGCGGCGGACCTACAAGCCGCCGATCGCCCCGGCGCAGGCGCAGGCCATGCTCGTCGCGATGGGCGGCAAGCTCGACCAGGGGCTCGTTGCGGCGTTCGGTCGGCTCGTCGCCGAAATGTAGGAGGCGGCCCCGCGCAACTTTCGTGCGCCGCAGCCTCTTTCCATCCGGCCCCAAGCCCCGTAATCGCCCTGGCTCGCGCCCGCGCGGCCCCACCGGATGATCGCTTCCATGAACGGCTACCTCATCGCCCGCTTCGACATGACCGACCCCGAGAACGCGCCGGCCGCCTACAAGAAGTACGCCGAGGCGGCGGGGCCGGCCTATGCCGAGGCCGGCGCTCGCTTCCTCGTGCGCGGCGGCAAGGCACAGCTGATGGAAGGCGAGATGCGCACGCGCAACGTCGTCATCGAGTTCCCGACGCTCGCGGACGCCTATGCCTGCTACCAGTCCGAGACCTACCAGGCCGCGCGCCAGCACCGCGTGCCGGTCGCCGAAGGCGAGGTCGTCATCGTCGAGGGCGCGGTGAAGGCGCGACCGGCCCAGTCGGGCGGCAAGGGCTACTGGATCGCCCGCTACGACGTGCGCGACATGACCGAGTACAAAAAATATCTCGAAGCGGGCGCTTCGGCCTTCGCGGAGCACGAGGCGCTCTTCCTGGTACGCGGCGGCCCGCATCAGGCGATGGAAGGCCAGGCGCGCGAGCGCAACGTCGTGATCGAGTTCCCCAGCGTGCAGCACGCGCTCGACTGCTACAACTCCGACACCTATCAGAAGGCGCGCGAGCACCGGCTGCCCGTCTCGGTCGGCGACATCGTCATCGTCGAGGGTGTCGCGTGAACGACGCGCCACGGGCCGCTCGCATAGGCGTCGTCACGGCGTCCGACCGCGCCAGCGCTGGGGTTTATAAAGACGAAAGCGGCCCGGCGATCGAGGCGTATCTCCGCCGCACGCTGACCAGCGAGTTCACGGTGCTGCGCAGGATCGTGCCGGATGGGTTCGAGAGCGTGCGCGACACGCTGATCGCGCTGGTCGACGACGAGGGTTGCGACCTCGTGCTGACGACGGGGGGCACCGGCCCATCGGCGCGCGACCTCACGCCCGAGGCGACACTTGCCGCCGCGCCGCGCGTCTACTCCGGCTTCGGCGAGCTGATGCGGCAGGTGAGCCTGCGCGAGGTGCCGACCGCGATCCTGTCGCGGCAGATCGCGGCGCAGCGCGGCGCCTGCCTGATCGTCAATCTGCCCGGCAAGCCCGGCTCGATCGTCACCTGTCTCGACGCGGTCTTTCCGGCGATCCCCTACTGCCTCGACGTGATGGGCGCGGCGCGACTCGAGACAAACCCGAGCGAGATCATCGCCTTCCGCCCCAAGGGCGCGTGACCGTAGGCGCGGAAGGCGGCGCACCGCCTCCCGCTATTCGTGAGCCTCAGGCGGCGGCTTCGGCGTTGAGCGACTCGGCGACCTTGGTGAGCTTGGCGTCGGTCGCCTTCTCTTCCTCGAGCGTCTGGCCGAGCAGCTTGACCGCATCCTTGAGCCCGAGGTGCTGCGCCCAGGTCTTGAGCATGCCGTAGCGGGCGATCTCGTAGTGCTCGACCGCCTGCGCGCAGCCGATCAGCACGGCATCGCCCGCCGAGGTGCCGCCGAACTCCTCGAGGTCTTCCTCCATCTCCGACACGATGCCAGACATCGCCTCGCAGGTCTTGGCACGCGGCGCCTTGCCGATCAGCTCGAACACCTGCTCCAGCCGCTCGACCTGGTGCGTGCTCATCTCGGCATGCTCCTCGAACGCCGACTTGAGCTCGGGCGCCTGAGCGCTCTTCGCCGATTTCTTGCAGGCTTTCACCGACTGCTTTTCGGCGTAATAGACGTCCTTCAGCGTCTCGTAGAAGGCGTCGTGAAGGTTCTTTTCCTTGGCCATGCAGGCTCTCCGCTCGATGAACGACCGCCGCCCAACACGACACCGTCGCGATAGTTCTCGCGTCGGACAATATTTGTCGGTCCCTCGCAAAATACGGGCACCGCACGCCAAAGAACTCAGCGTTGCTGTGTCATTGGACGCAGGTACAGCATCGGCAACCGTGAGGCCGGCTTGGGCCGATCGCGCGCACAATGATGCTGGCGTCGCGACGGCCGGACGCTAGAGAGACGCATGACTGCCTTCGCGCTCCCCCGAATCTCCGACTTCCATCGCATCGTCGTGAAGGTCGGCTCGTCGCTGCTCGTTGACGCGGAAGGCGTCCGGCGCGCCTGGCTCGACGCGCTCGCGGCCGACATCGCCGCGCTGCAGGATCGCGGCGCCGAGGTGATGGTCGTTTCCTCCGGCGCCATCGCGCTCGGCCGCCGGGTGCTCGGCCTGCCGGGCGGCGCGCTGAAGCTCGAGGACAGCCAGGCGGCGGCCGCCGTCGGGCAGATCGCCCTCGCCCGCACCTGGGCGGAGGCGCTGGGCGCCGTCGGCATCACCGCCGGGCAGATCCTCGTCACCTTCATGGATACCGAGGAGCGCCGTCGCTACCTCAACGCACGCGCGACCATCGCGCGGCTTCTCGCGATGCGAGCCGTGCCCGTCCTCAACGAGAACGACAGCGTCGCGACGTCCGAGATCCGCTTCGGCGACAACGACCGGCTCGCCGCGCGCATCGCCACGATGGCGTCGGCGGACCTTCTCATCCTGCTCTCCGACATCACCGGGCTCTACACGGCGCCGCCGGCGCTGAACCCCGCTGCGACGCTGGTGCCCGTGGTACCGCGCATCACCGCCGAGATCGAGGCGATGGCCGGCGGCGCCGCCTCGCTACTGTCGCGCGGCGGCATGCGCACCAAGATCGAGGCCGGAAAGATCGCGACGACGGGCGGCACCACGATGCTGATCGCCGACGGCCGCATCGCACATCCCGTCAAGCGGCTGGTCGACGGCGGCCCCTGCACCTGGTTTCTCTCGCCCTCGAACCCCGTCACAGCGCGGAAGAAGTGGATTGCGGGTCAGGTCGAGCCGCGCGGCACGCTCCACGTCGACGCCGGCGCCGCCAAGGCGATCCAGGGCGGCAGCTCGCTGCTGCCGGCGGGCGTGAAGCAGATCGACGGTGTGTTCAAGCGCGGCGACTGCGTGCTGATCCGCACCGAAACCGGCGAGATCGGGCGCGGGCTCGTGAACTATTCCGCCGAGAAGGCGGCACTCATCATCGGGCGCCGCTCGGCCGAGATCGAGCAGGTGCTCGGTGCCCCAGGCCGGGCCGAGCTGATCCACCGTGACGACATGGTGCTGGCGGGAGACTGATGTTCTCCCTCTTTGGCGTGAAGCAGCGCTTTCGTGCTTGACCTCGGCCTTCCAGCGCGGCGCGGTGCGCTAGGCCGTTCGAGGCTGGGAGGACAAGCGATGAAGCTGGAAGGCGGATGCTTCTGCGGGGCGGTGCGCTACGTCGCCGAAGGCGAGCCGGCGATGAAGGGGCAGTGTCACTGCCGCCAGTGCCAGCATTTCGCCGGTGGCGGGCCCAACATCTTCATTGCGATGCCAGCGGCGGGCTTCAGCTACACGAAGGGCAAGCCGAGCGCGTTCGCGCGCGACGATGCCCCGGTCTTCAAGGCAGAGCGCGAGTTCTGCCCAACCTGCGGCGTGCAGCTCGTCACCAAGGCCGAGCCGATGCCCGAGGTGATCTTCATCAAGGTCGGCACGCTCGACGACCCGGCTGCGTTCGAGGGCCCGCATCTCGCGATCTTCGCGAGCGACAAGCAGGCCTTCCACCAGATCCCGGAAGGGCTCCCGACCTTCGACAAGATGCCGCCGATGTGACGGGGACCGGGCGCCGGACCTTTGGGCCCGGCGCTCCGGTCTACCGGTCAGCGGCAGATGCGGCGCCAGCCGAACGCCGTCCACACGCGGCGGCAGGGATAGACGACGCGGCGGACGTAGCCGTTGGCGACGCAGCCGCCGTAGGGGCCGCGATGGAAGCCGAAGCCGCAACCGTGACCGACGAGCACGATGTGCGGGGCGACAGTGCGCTCGACCACGACGAGCGGGCGGGCGTCGGCGTCGGTCGAGCCGAGGCCGAGTGAGAGCGAAGCGGCGGCAGCAGCCGCAAGGATGATGTTGCGCATGAGCTGAACCTCCAAAGTAGACGGCACCATCGCCGTCACGTGGGAATTTTACCCACGCAGCCTGAACAGTCTCTGAACGGCAGCGGTCGGCGGTCGCAATCACTCGATCGGCCGGCCCCGCAGCTTCTTCGTCGCACCGCGCTGCACCTTGGAGTCGACGCGCTTGCGCTTGGCGGAGAGCGACGGGCGCGTCTTGACCCGGAATTTTGGGCGCTCGGCCGCCTCGGCGATCAGCGCGAGCAGGCGGGCCCGCGCGTCCTCCTTGTTGCGCTCCTGGCTGCGGTGGCGCTGCGCGAAGATGACGAGGATGCCGTCGGCGGTGAGCCGGCTGCCAGCGAGCTTGGCGAGGCGGCGCTTCGTCGCCTCGTCGAGACCCGGCGCGGCGGCGACGTCGAAGCGCAGGTGCACCGCGCTTTCCACCTTGTTGATAATCGTCACTCAGCCGAGATACTCAGAACCCCCGGCAAGCCCTGTGGAAAACGGGGATAGCTAAATTTGCGCTTGACCGAACCCCCGCGCAGCATTCCGCTTAAGTCTAGCGAATGTAACGAGCCGGGATCATGACCAGAGTTCATCGTAAAGGCTTGAATTCGGCACGACTTGTCGTCCGACATTCGACGCTATTTAGCATCAGGACTGAAAATGGCTACATTCTTCCCGTTCTGTGCTTCGGTGCGGATATTTTGCGCATCGACATCGATCTAATGCGCTTCGCTTATTCTCTCCTCATACAGAGCGTTGCAGAAGGCCAAGTCCGATCTCGATGTTTCACGATTGCTCTCTTCTATGATTATTGCGCAGCGTACAGCCTTTTCGATTTGTATAGCGAGCGTCAGCTCCCGACGATTGTCAATAATTTCCTGCGGGCACGTAGAAACGGTATTTGCCCTGGCGAAACATCCATAACGTGGAGGCCGGTTATGCGCACAACGGTTGAGCGCGACCGGCAGGCAATCGCCGACTTTTCGGACTTCTGCATCCAGTCGGAGGGCGGTTTTGCCCTCCTGCCACGTCTCGATGTTTCAAAGGGCAACAGCGCATATGTCGACGCTCTACGTCGTCTGGCGCGCCGTCGAACCCTGACCCGAGACAACAACCTTCTCTATCACTTGAGCGGCTTTTCGCGCCCCGCCGTAGCTCGGCAGGTCGGCATTCCTGGTCGTACCATCCAACGTCAGTCGTCTCGCGCCAAGGATTTTCTACGAATTGATGAAATCAGACGCGTTATCGATAAGACAGCAAGAGTTTCACACAAGATGCTTTTGATCGAGGCGTTCTTTTGTGGGCCTCGACTTTCAGAGCCGCTGCACAGATGGCGAGTGGACACTTTACCTGGATCACAGCGACAAGCTATTTTTCCTGATGATCTCCCATCGGCACTACCCGTCGTTCTGTACGCCCATCCGTCACAGTCAACTTATACAGGACGTCTATATAGCGCCTCAATGGACTGATCTCAGTATCTGGCATCAGAATATCGTCGACTTCCTCGTGACGAAATGACAGGTCAAACTGAGTCAATCGGTTGGAAGGGAATGACGTTTGACAACCAGCATCTTCTTGTTTCGCAGGGTTTCTGGATAAATGCTGAGTACGCTGTTCTATGGCAGGACCTTTTAAGACGCATGCGATCGGAGGTCTACTCCGCTGTTCCCGAGCAGATTTTTAAGTCCCATCCATACTTTTACATCAACGAGAGTTTTCGTCACCCAGCTTTCGGCAAACCGCTGAAGATGAGCAACGCGAGAAAAATTTTCGCGAGAGCTTTGGAGAATGCCGGGCACAGCAAACTTGTCGGCTTAGGCAGCCATGTCGCGCGCCACTCTTATAAGTGCATGCTCGAAGATTTGCTTCCCGACCCATATGACCGTCAGCGCTGCATGCATCACTACTCAGTAGCGTCGCAAGAGAGTTATGCAAAGTCTTCAAGCCGCACTGGAAATGCCCTTCGCAACCTCCTGTCGGAGAAAATGTGATGCACGCGCCCGAAATAAATGCCTTTAGGCTAGCTCGGGTTTACAGGGCATCATCGCACAAGTCGGTCGCCATAAATGAAACGGGCGATATTTTGATTCGGTCGGATATCGACATGCAAGGCATACGACTGCACTTTGTCGATTTTCATCGACGCATATTTCTTTACCTTGTCGACATGCTTTCTGAAGAGTCGCGTATGAAGGGCTCTCTTGGCCAACCGATCATCGCCGCATTTCAGGGCAACATGCTCACAAATACGCAGGGTGTTGTCTACTACCACTGCGCTCGCACCGCTTTTACGAAAATTCCCCAAGAAGCATGGGAATTGGGCGGATGTCGCGGCGAGATGACCTCGCGCGAATATGCGAAGGCGCTGCTTGCCATGTCAGTCGATGCGCAACGAACTATCCTTTCAGCCGCCATCGGCCAGACACTTGATTCATTACGCCAGATTTTAACGCCCAAACGTGTTCGACAATTGACTTGCCCGGCCCTGGACAGTCTTCTGTTGTCGAGCGACGATGTGAGTTCATTTGTTGTCGCACTATACAGGAGGGCAGAGGAGGAGCGAATGTATTTTAGCCGCTCTGAGGGGCGAGATCGCCCCGCGCAACAAGAGCGAACGCTAATTTACGATGCTTTCATCTTTTACCTAGCTGATCGGCTCATCCTCCTCCGACCATACCGCACTAAGGCCTTCTACTATGACAAGAATGGCATTGATCAGTGGGTTATGTCTGACGCGACGCTCAGGATTTGGCGCAGTATTTTAGACACATTTACAGCCCATCGAGAAGACAAAGACAACTACACACTTCAGCGAAAGGTAAACGGTCTCAAGGTCGATTTTTTAATGCTCCTGACATGCTCGACGGTGAGAACCTCAGATGATCTGTCGTCCGAGATGTTTGGCGACTACATTGCCGAGGTGCGTAAGCATGGCCAAGCCAAGGCGCATACCCATCACGTGGCAACCATTTACGCGGGGATGAGGGCGCTTGCAGCGGACAAATCGCTGGTTCCGATTTTTGCAAATCGACGAAAGCGTAACTTTCCGGGTCGATTTCCATGGGTAAACGTAGAATATACACCAGACACCAAGTTTCTGTTCCCCCTCGATGTACTCGATGGATATAAGCCTACAGAGAGGGTGATCGCTTGGGCTGATGTATTTGCAAATGTCCTTCCGACACTTGAAACAAAAACGATATCAGGGTGGCATAGCGCGATCACCAATCTTCTGTCCTGGCTTTATGTCAATAACATTCAAGCGAGGAAACTTTCAGAACTCCGCAGGGTCGATATTAACGACTCGTTTGCAGTGGAAAACAGCATGTCTTTTCGATCCTTTCTTATAAGACGCGGCTCTTCGTCGCACTACATCAACACCTGCCTGTCTCGAATATGTGAAATATTTGACAGGATCCTCTTCGCGATCGACCCCGTCTTGTTAGTGTTTATATAGATTCCGAGAACGTTCTCTTCTCCGAGGTTTGGGATCGAGCATAGAACGCCTTCCCGCCTTCCTTTCTGCGCGCAGGCAGCCGCGTTTTTTATCGACAAGTTCGGTTTGCTGGCGTCTATGAGGAACTCGTCCCCCTCGCCGGTATCGAGGTATCTTGCTTGGAACCCTCGGATTGAAATTCGTAGTAGGAAGTCAATTATCACGGCCACGGCCGGAAACCATACGTGTGTCACTATCCCAGTACTGGGATGCCGGAGTGGCCGACGATGCGTAGCTCGCGACCGCGAGAGCGCGAAGTCGTCCCGTGCATTGAGCTCACGAATGAACACGAGCATTTCTCGGCCGAGAGGCTGACGTGGAGTTTTCACGCGCCTAGCAGGCTGCTGAAAAAGGACTCTCGCGCGGGCTGTTTGGGCGTGATTCAGTCTCCTTGTCGAGGAGGCTGATTTGCGCGGATCGGACGAGCGTACGGGATCGTTGTTCAGCTACGTGGGGATCGAGGAGCGGCTGCGCCCGGATCATCCACTGCGGGCGATCCGGGCGTTGACGGACGAGACGCTGGCGGCGATGGAGCGCGATCTGGCGGCGCTCTACTCGGGGGTCGGGCGTCCCTCGATCGCGCCGCAGATGCTGCTGCGTGCCATGCTGCTCCAGGCGTTTTATTCGGTGCGCTCCGAGCGTCAGCTGATGGAGCGGATGGAGTTCGACCTGTTGTTCCGCTGGTTCGTCGGGCTCGGCGCCGACGAGCCGGTGTGGGACGCCTCCACCTTCTCGAAGAACCGTGACCGGCTGCTCGAAGGCGACGTAGCGGCGCGGTTCCTGGCAACGCTGCTGGCGCGCCCCCGGGTGAAGCGGCTGCTGTCGTCCGACCACTTCTCAGTCGACGGCACGATGATCCAGGCTTGGTCGTCGATGAAGAGCATCAAGCCGATCGAACCGGGCGAGGGACCCGGCGATCAACCGCCGCCGTCCAAGGGTGCCGGCACGGAGGGCGGGCGCAACGCCGAGGCGGACTTCCGCGGCGAGACGCGCACCAACGCGACGCATGCCTCGACCACCGACCCGGAGGCCAAGCTCTATCGCAAGGGGCCGGGCATGGAGGCGAAGCTGGCCTTCCTCGGTCATGCCCTGATGGAGAACCGCTGTGGCCTGGTCGTCGACACCTGCCTGACGCAGGCCAACGGCCATGCCGAGCGCCTGGCCGCTTTGGCGATGATCGAGAAACGGGCCGACGTGCCGCATGCCATCACGCTCGGTGCCGACAAGGGCTACGACGCCGCCGACTTCGTGAACGAGCTGCGCGCCATGAACGTGCGCCCACACGTTGCGCGCAACACGACCCGGCGCCGCGGGCACTCGGCCATCGATGGCCGCACCACGCGCCACCCCGGCTACGTCGCAAGCCAGCGGATCCGCAAGCGGATCGAGGAGGCGTTCGGCTGGATGAAGACGATCGGCGGCATGCGTCGGCCGATGATGCGCGGCACCGATCGCGTCGGATGGTCCTTCACCTTCGTCGCCGCCGCCTACAATCTCGTGAGACTGCCGAAGCTGCTCGCCGGGTAGCGCGTTCGAATGACAAACGAAGCAAGCGCCGAGTGCCCCCGTCCAGGCGTTCGTCACCAAGACCACGCCGAACGAGCGGCACGTCGTTCAGCCCCACGAACGCGCCTTCTTCAGCAGCCTGCTAGTCCGATCTTTGACGCTGTCGAACCGCATGACAATCGGATTAGGAGTATCCAGCCCCGTCTCATAGATGTTACGAAATACCCTGGTGTGATGAAGAGCTGGCAAGAAACATTTCCTTAATGATCGATTGGCAACGCGAGTATAATCCTATTTCTGAGCCTACGCCGTGCGTAGAGCGCGGCAAGGGGGCTGAGAACCCAGATATTATACGCTCCATGAAAAAGACCTTTGGTCTTTTTCGAGACACGGCCGATCCTGAGAACAGGCCAGTCAGCCGCGATATGGTCGCACGTTACTGGGACGACCTCATGTACCTTGCAGAGGTCGAGATATCTTCGCGACGCGGTCGGCCCATTAAGCTGACGGAAGCGGTTGAAATAAATAAAGGGAACGGAAAGGTAGAGAGAAGGAACGTCTCATTATATGACATTCATACAATACGAGTAAGCGGCATTACCGCTCTCTTAGAAGCTGGCTTACCCCCCGATTTGGTTATGCGACTAGCTGGGCATTCCACTATCGCTATGACTATGTATTACAACAAACCATCGGCTTCCGCTCTCAACGCTAAACTTTCTGCTGTCATGAAGAAGGCTGGTTATGATCTCGATAGCGTCAACCTGACACGCGAGCGACTTGAGAGCATCTCTGCTTTTCTGGTAAACTCTCGACCTGAGGAAGACCGAGCAGATCTTCATCTTCTCCAGGAGATAAGTGGCCGAGGAGACGGAAGCGTTGAGGTCATGGCACATGGCATTTGCCCTGGAGGAGACTGCTCCACGGGCGGGGTATACCTCAAGAATGAGCAGATTGGATACGCGCCTGTACCGCGTCGTCTCGCATGCTCGCTGTGCCGTTATCGATTAACCGGACCTATGTTCCTCCCTGGCTTGGTTGGCAATGCGAACCGGCTTATTTTCGAGCTGCATCGTAAGGGCCAAGAGATCGGGACGTTGAACAATGAAATTCGATCGAGTCGCCTCACTAATAGCGAGGCGGCGCTCAAGCGATGCCGCGTCAACTCTCTGTATAGGGAAACGGGCGCTATTTGCGAAGAATGGGCGGCTGAGGTCATCTACGTGCGAAAAGCAGAAACGATGTTATCTGAGTTTCTTGACTCCAACGTCGATCAAGCTTCTAGCGATGAGTTATTGCCAATAATATCAAGTGAGGCTCGCGCAGAGGTGCGTATCCGATTTGAGCAGAAGAGTGAATTTGCCTTGCTCCAAAGTATCGTAGAAAGCGCTGATTCTTGGCAGATCTTTAGCTGCGAAACCGCGAATATCGAGCATCAGGAGATTCTCAATGAGATTCTTGCGGCGAATAATATCGACCCGTTCTTGCTTAGGCTTTCTGGCAAAATGAGAGATAAGTCCGCAATCCTCATTGGCAGAGCTATTGTTAAGGCGGTTCCGGACGACTGCTTTGAATCCCTTAGAGAGCCGAAGGGTCTTAAAAGCTTTGGGATGGTAGCGCATCTACTGCAAGAGGCTGCGGTGATCGCGCAATCTAAAGCCGAGGATATGTCCGCAGACGCCTCTCTTGTCCAATTCTTAAATGACAAGTTCTAGCTTGACTATGACGACCTCCCAGGCGCTCTTCGAGGCGCTTGACGCTCGACAGGTTGAAGGCTGCCTGTGATGCCCTCTTCACCCGCAACAGTCTCGTCTCGCTTATCGACATCGAGCACTTCGTAAAGGAAAAATTCGGCGCCGACGCGGGACCCAGAGCACAATCAATTTTCAACGAGCGCAATAGACGGGTTGGTATGTATAAATATGTCGAGGCCCGTAGGCGAGAACACTCTAAGGTCAAGCGCGATCAAGACGACCAAGTGTCGATTGCTCAAGCAGTCGACACTATAGACAATAGTGATGTTCGAGACCTGATGCGCGAGGTCGTCGACAAACTAGCTGTCACCGAGGCTGCTCTAGCCAGGGCAAAACATGTTTTTAAAACGATGCGGCCGGGTGTCGATGTAGATGCGATCATCTGTGGACGCGCGCCCTCGACTGTCGATCCGGATGGGATCGACCCGGTGCTTTTGGAGTCGGCATCATTTGCAAATTCTGCTGGCGGCCAAATCGTATTCGGCGTCACTGAAGACAAAAGGTTGCCGATCCAAGTCGACGAAGGGTTTGACGAGTCCGATATTTCCAAAGAGTGGATTGAGATGGTTATTGACACAAACGTTTCGCCACGTATCGAAGGGCTTGTTATTAGAGTCATTCCGCTGGAGACCGGTCGCGTCATTTATGTAATCGAGATTCCTTAGGCCCTGGCTAGCGCGCCTCACCAAGCATCTGATCGTCGCTATTATTATCGACAGAACTTTCAGTCCGTTCCTATGGAGGATTATCAGATTCGCGATGTTTTTAGACGAATGACGACGCCGAATTTATTGATAAAGCTCGACTTGTCTGATCGAATAGGGACTAGCGAGATACCTATCCATCAAGTTGACAGGCTTGCTATTTTCCATTGCTAGCAGAACTTCACAACGTTAGCTCCAGACCCGCTGAGTATTGTATTATAGACATGTACATCGACAGAAACCTCATGGTAGCAAATGAGGAATTGATAGGCTTCGATAAGAAAGGCGCTGCCTTTGACGGATTGGCCCACTTCCGCAAGATCATTCCGAAAGACTGGCCAGTTTTCAAAGAGGCCGCGCGGAGCCTATTTGATGAACCTGCCCAGGTTTGTTTCGACTCGCTCAACGATCCCCCTTCGTACTTCACGGTGACGTTCAAAGTCGCTACTCCGGGATTTAGTGAGGTACAGGGGTTCGAGCTGTTGCGTCAGGAGCGCTCTATCAAATCGAAGGGCATCCGGGTATCCGCAGCACTTAATGGATTGTGCTACGAAATACCCTGTTCGTATATTGCATTCTAACGGCCTTCCCCGCCGCGACGCGGTCGTCTTGTGGTCGATACAGCAGAGCGCTTGCCGCGTCCTACATCGAACGACACTATTCGGGGAGGGCCTTGCTGCGTCCCTTCTTCGTCGAGCTTTGTCTCCGCTTCGCTTCGAGGCGCCTCGTCTTCGAGGCACGTGTGGGTCGCGTTGCTACCCTATAAGGATCGCGATGAGCAGCTTCTTGCAGAAGAGAAATAAGACGGGCAAGCGCATCGGCGCGATTGCGCTCCTGGGTACGGTGCCGCTGCGCGCTGATAATGATCTCACCGGCTTTGGTTGCTCTCTGCCCAGCTATCGCGAGTAGTTTCGTACGCACATGGTGGGGCAGCTTATCTACGCCAGTCGAAAGCAGCCGAAGCTGAACAGCAGTAGCCACACGGTTGACGTTCTGCCCACCTGCGCCGGAAGAGCGAATGAATTCTTCATGCAGATCGGCTTCGTCGATCGAGATGTCGCCGCAGATCGGTATTGCCACCGCTATTTCCTTACTCGGTCGGGTTGGTGGTACTACGCCTCACCAGAAATTGAGTGGAGGTGGCGACGAACCCCTCCCCCCCGCACCCCCCTTCCCCAGCTAACGATCAGCATCTCGCGCGTCGCATTCGGCGTGGCTGTGCAATCCAACCAGCTCGCCACGCCGAATGCTGGATTTTGGTTTCGAAACGAGCCTCTTTTGGCGCGAAGCGCTCACGCGCTTCGCGCCAGTATGCGAATGCCGCGAAACCGAGAAGATACCGACGCTAAGTTGCTGTTTTTGTTGTAAGAGTATCGTTCAAAGGGGCGATTCCTTCTACGTTCTGGCCGCCGGGACCGCCCGCCCGCGCGAACGTGTAGGTGAGCTCGCTGTCGTCGATCGCGGCGTGCGGCGCGATCGTGATCGTCGTCATGTCAGGCCGTCACGCGCGGGTCGGGAGCCAGGGCAGCGTGATGCGGAAGCAGGCGCCCGGCCAGTCCTCGCCGTCGCGCAGCGCGATCGTGCCGCCATGCGCCCGCACCAGGTCTGCGACGATCGCCAGCCCCAGCCCCGTGCCCCCGGGCCGCGTGGAATTCTGGAACGCCGAGAAGATCTTCGGGCGCAAGGCGACGGGGATGCCCGGGCCGGTGTCGGCGACCTCGATGATCGTCATCGAGCTTTCGCGCCACGCGCGGACCACGACCATCGGCAGGCGCCCCGGCGCCGCGCCGGCGCGCTCCACCGCCTCGACGCCGTTGCGGATCAGGTTCAGGAGGATGCGGAACATCTGCTCGGCGTCGGCACTCAGCTCGAAGTCGGAGGGCACCTCGTTCTCGACGCGCACCGGCGAATGCGCGACCGGGGCCACCGTCTCCACGGCCTCGGTGACGATGCCCCGCAGCGCCAGCTGGCGCGGGCGCGGCGGCTCGTCGGCGGCGCGTCCGTAGGTCAGCGTCGCCTGGCAGAAGCGGATCGCGCGGTCGAGCGTGGCGACGAGCTTGGGCGCGAGGCGCTGCGCCAGAGGGTCGGTGATGTTGCCGAGACGATCGGTAAGGATCTGCGCCGCCGACAGCATGTTGCGCATGTCGTGGTTGATCTTGGCGACGGCGAGCCCGAGGTTGGCGAGGTTCTTCTTCTGCGACAGTTCGAGCGCGAGGGCTTCCTGCATGACGGCGAGCGCGCGCTCTGCCTGGCCGATCTCGTGCGGCGCGGCCGACGGCTGGATGATCCGCGAGCGGTCGCCGGGGTCGGCGCCGAACTCGACGATCGAGTCGGTGAGCCGTCGCACGGGCCGCAGGATCATCCGGTGCATCGCGAAGGCCGCCAGCGTCGCGACGATCACCGAGACGATGAGCGAGTAGATGAGCAGGCGGCGCGAGAACATGCCGATGGCGCGCTTCAGCGGCGCTTCGTCCATGGTGACCTCGATGAGGTCGCCGCCGCCGTTCGGCATCGGGCTCACCAGGGTGAGGACGCGCCCCGGCGGCGCGACGATGGTGCGGTAGGCGGCGCCGAGCAGACTCGGCCAGTCGCTCTCCCGCAGATCGTCGACCTCGTCGATCCTGCTCGGCAGGTTGCCCGCCGCGAGGATGCGTCGCGTGCCGTTCTGGTCGAGCACGATCAGCCGGGCCTCGACATTCTTCAGGAGCTCGCGCGAGAACGTGTCGGACAGGAGCTTGTCAGGCGCGTTCTCCAGCACCCAGGCCGCCGTCTCGGCACCGGCGAGGTGGTGACGCACCCAGTTGAAGCGCATGTTGGCGATCGACGGGACGTAGATCATGACCTCGGCGGTCATGACGAAGACGGCGATGAGGACGATCAGGCGGCCGGCGAGGCCGAAGCGGGGCAGACGGCGACGCGAAGCCGGCGGAGTGTCCGTCGTCACCGTCGCGATGTCGCGCATGCCGAAGTCCCTAGTTATTCCCCAATCAACCTAAGGGAAAACTTGGCTTCTATCGAGGCAGGATCCCCCCAGATTATCTGCGTCTCGCGTCGCACCGTCGACGGAAACCGTGCACCTCGAACCCGATGAGGTGACAGCCCGCTAGGGTGAAGGCGCGCAGGGCACGATCAGATAGCTCGAGGAAGAGCGCCGGTTGACGTCATACTTCAAAAATCCATCCCACTTTTTGCCGGGCGCCTGCCAGATCGTCGCGCCGAGGCCCGACGGCACTGATCCGCCGTCGAAGAGAGGAGCGACGATCCAGGCGGGCGCATCGGAAAGCCGACAGAATCCCAGCACCTTTTCACGGTCGAGAATGAGCGGCAGCGCCGCCACGTTGGTCTCCCACGGGTTCAGGAAATTGCGGGTGGCAAGGCCGAAGCGCACCAGCTGGTCGGCGCGGTCATGCCAGGACAGCGCGAGATCGCGCGAGAAAACCAGAGCGGCGCCTTGAACCGCACTGACCCAGTTCGGACGGTGGGCCCAATACCAGATTTCCTCGCCGCCGAGCCAAAGCACAGCGCCCGGGCGCTTGTTCAGCAAAGCCGTGAGGTCCGGCTTCAGCACGGCCGTATCGGCGTCGGCCCTGCGCGGGGTGCGTGCGTCCCAGACCAATGCAAGAAGAACGAGAGCCGCCGCTGCGAAGACGGGCGCGGCGATCCGCGTTGCTCGCGCGTCTGGCCGGCGCCACGCGGCAAATGCAAGCATCAGTAGCGGGACGGACGATAGACCGGTAGACCAGACGACAGCCCAGAGCACCGGGAGGCCGGGAGGCCCGTCGTACATCCCGACGATGCTCAAGTCGCTCCAAAGATTGGAGACGGCGACCAGGCCTACGACGCTCCACAGGAACGGGACCAGAGCAGGCCGAAAGACCGGCCGCGCGATCGCGGCTGCCGCGGCGGCGACAGCGGCAACCGCCGCAACGGCCGGGACGGTCGATAACCAGCCGACGCAAAGCGCGACCAGCACGAGGTGGCCGGCCGGGCCGCGTTCGGGCAGACGCCACAGGCAGACGCCGGCGGCCACTGGAGCCAGCGCGCCGATCGGCCACAACCAACGCCAGACCTGCGCCTGCGCAAACAGCACGTCGCCGAGCAGGTCGCAGAACACAAACGACTGACCGAAACCAAAAAGGCCGACGGCGACCACCGACGTGAAGATGATCCGGAAACGAGACTCCAGAAACGAGGCGCCGATCAGGATCGTGGTGATCTGGACGAGCGGCGTCGCGTAGCTCTGGATCGGCCAGAGCCCGACGAACAGATAGGGGGTGCGCTCCGTCAACGTCGCACGCCACGCCGCATCCATGGTGACGAGGAGGCGCGACGCGACCGGAAGACCGGAGGCTGCCACGATGACGAGCCCCGCGACCGCAAGGGCCGCCGCCACGAACCAGCGGCGATCGCGCCGCCCAAGCAGAATGAGGAGCACGCAGAGCCCAGGCGCAGCCATGATCGGATGGAACAGGGCGGCGCCGAAGAGACATGCGGCTGCCAGCAAATAGCGCTCACCGCTTAGGGCCGCGAAGGCGAAGATTACGCCGGCTTCGGCGAGCGGCCGGGGAATGGCCATGGTTTCGGCCGCACCGAAGATGCCCCAAGGCCCGTAGAAGCGAGGCAGAGCGACGACTGCGGCGAGCACGATCATCAGGGGCCGGCCCGGCGCGATAGTCCGGACGAACACGACGATCGCTACGTACCAGACCACGACGCTGAGAAGCGCCAGCACCACGACGCCCGGCGCGAAGCCGACCCAGCGGATCAGCCCCGCGGCGAATGCGCTGTACAGAGTGAACTTCGACTGGCCGTCCAGCAGGAAGATGAGGTCGCGACCGGCGCCGGCCGGGTCGAGGTCGGCGAGGACGCGGCCCATATAGATGCGCCCGTCGCCTTCGATACCGAGGTAAGTGTGGCCAAGCCCCCATACTAAAGCCAGCGCGACGCCTACGCTGACGTCCGTCAGGGACAGGTTTGCTAGGCGCCGAAACAGTGCGGTGCCGGGTCCGGCCGCGGCGTCTTCGGGACTGGACGGCTTCGGGGCAAAGAAGACCAGGCTGCGACGGCCGACGAAATTGAAGGCGAACACCAGCCCCGCGGTCGGGATTTTCGCGAGCGCGACCGGCAGATGGCCGCACGAGACGAACGTGAAGAGCAGCACCTGGGTCAGCGCCAGGCCGGCCATGCCGACCGCAAAGAAGAGGGCGGCCTCGACCCGTTGGGAGGACGGTCGGCGATCGGCGAAGACGTAGCGGACGCTGAGCCAGTAGCAGGCGCCCATGCCCGCGCAGAAGCTGATCGCGGCGGCGACGAGATAATTCAGGCCCGCAGCGACGAGGCCGAGCAAGAGACCGTAATCGATCCCCAGCGCCACCGCGCTCGCCGCGGCATAGCCGCAAAGATCGACGAGAGCACGTGGGATGGTCGCCGCGCGCCTGAGGCTGCGATCTCGACCGGCGACCAGGCTCAAGCGGCAACCCGCTTCGGCACCAGCCGCTCGCTCGCTAGGGCGTGCTGCGCGCCCGAGGCGCCGGCCTCGCCGTATTCGGCATCCTCGTTGACCTGCCAGGTGTCGTAGAGGTTCTCGCCGGCGATGATGTTGGCGGCGGTCAGCATGCCGGTCATCATCGCGTGGTCCTGGTTGTTGTACTTGTGCATGCCGTTGCGGCCGACGAGGTGCAGGCTCGGGAACCGCAGCGAAATCTCGCGACGGACGACGGCGACGTTCTCGGCATAGGTCTCGTCGTAGACGGGGTAGGCCTTGGCCTGCCGCACAACGCAGGCGTCGTAGACGTCGTCCGGCGCCATCAAGCCGATGCGGGCGATCTCCTGCGTGCCCAGCGCCACGAGCTCGGCGTCCGACGCGCACCACAGGCCGTCGCCTTCGAAGCAGAAATACTCGAGACCGAGGCACGTCGAGATGCCGTCGGGGATCATGTCCGGCGACCAGGAGCGGAAGTTCTGCACGCGGCCGACCTTCACCGACGGATCGTGGATGTAGATCCAGTTGTCCGGCAGTTCCTTCTGCGGCCTGCCGATGAGCACGACGGTGAGGAAGTCGCGGTACTTCAGCGAGCGCGCGTGGAAGAGCGACAGCGGCTTCGGCGTGATGAGTGCGACGAGCTCCTGGATGGGGGCGGAGGAGACGACGTCGCGCGCGAGGTACGTGGTCCGCGCGCCTGCCGTGTCGTTCGCCGTGACGGTCCAGATCCCGCTCGCCTCGTCGTAGGCGAGGCTCTCGAGCTTCGTGCCCATGGCGAGCGTACCACCCATCGCCTTCAGCTTCGCCGCGGCGGCTTCCCACATCATGCCGGGACCGCGCCGCGGATAACGGAAGCTCTCGATCAGCGTCTTGGCGCCGCCCTCGGTGACCTCCCTGCTCTTCAGCTTCAACGACCGCCGCAGGCCGTCGATGACGGCCGCGGAGAGGCTGAGGCCCTTGATGCGCTGCGCAGCCCAGTCCGCCGAAATCTCGTCGCACGTCATGCCCCACACCTTCTCGGTGTAGGTCTTGAAAAAGATCGAGAAGAGACGCTCGCCGAACTGGTTGCGGACCCAACCGTGGAAGGTCTTGGGCCGGCGCACGGGCATCATGCGCGCCAGGCCGTAGGAGGCGACGCAGGCGATGCTTTCGAAGATCCCTAAGTTTCGCAGGGCCTCGAAGGCCTTGAGCGGATAGGCGTAGAACTTGCCCTTGTAATAGATGCGCGAGAGCCGCGGCCTATCGATGAAATCGTCGGGCAGGATCTCGTTCCAGAGGTCGACCACCTCCTTGGATTTCGAGAAGAAGCGATGGCCGCCGATGTCGAACAGGAAGCCCTTGTAATCGACCGTGCGGCTGATGCCGCCGACGTAGGTCGGATCCTGCTCGATGACGTGGACGCTCTTGCCCGCCTTGGCGAGCTGATAGGCCGTGGTGAGTCCCGCCGGACCGGCGCCGATGACGAAGGCGTCGTAGACTTTCACCGATCTCTCCCGCGGGCCGCTCGCCGCGAGAACATCAGGAAATGGTTAAGGCGCCTTTACCGACTGCCCCTCGGGCAGGCTGCGCCCACCCGTCAGACGACAGGGTCGCGCACGGTCTGCGGCGTCGGCTGTGTCGACGCGAACGAGGGCCGCGCGAAGAGCGTCTCGGCATAGCCGACGAGATCGGGATGCTCGGCGCGCCAATCCTTCTCCGGCAGGCGCACCGCGAGATAGCCGAGCGCGCTGCCGGCGGCGATGTCGGCCAGGCCGAAGGCATCGCCCACCGCGAAGCGCCGGCCGCTGCAGCGAGCCGCCAGCGCGGCGACGCCGCCGTCGATCTTGCGGCGCTGGCGCGCCAGCCACGGCTCGCTCGGCGCCGCGCGCTGCCGCTCGAACAGGGAGAGGATCACGGCGTCGCAGACACCGTCGGCGATCACCTCGATTCGTCGCGCCGCGAGAAGCGCCTCGCGATCGGCTGGAAACATCGCCGGTGTCGGATAGCGCGCCTCGAGCCATTCGAGGATGAAGCGCGAATCGTAGACCGCCTCCTCGTCGTCCGGGATGAGGACGGGGAGCTTCTCGAGCGGATTGTGGGTCGGCAGCGTCGTGTCGCTGTTCCACGGCACCTCGGTCGTCAGCTTAAACGGGATGGCCTTCTCGATGAGCGCGATGCGGACCTTGCGGGCGAACGGCGACGGCGTCGCGCTGATCAGCCGGATCATGTCGTCACCCCTGCGCTCGCCGATTCCGGTAGGCCTGCAGATGGCAATAGGCCATGGCGAGCACCGGCGTCGCGACGCCCAGCGCCTCGGCGCGCCGGATCATGTCGCCCTGCAGGTGCTCGCACTCGATCTCGCCGCCGCCTTCGATGTCGCGCAGCATGGAGGCGGTGAACGGCGAGCCCGCCGCCGTCAGCAGCCCCGTCGCCATTGTGTGCGCCTGCGGCCGCACGGGCACGCCGGAGGCCGCCGCCACGGCCTCGCACTCGGCGATCATCTCGTTGGCGATCCGAGTCCCGTCGCGCGTCGCCATGATGGCGCCGATCGGCGCCCGCATGGCGCCCGTCAGGCCCGAGGCGGCGGTGATGAGGGCGAACTTCTCCCACATCACCTGCATGACGTTGTCGCTCGGCACGCTCCTGAAGCCGGCGCCCGCGAAGGCGGCGGCGATCGCCTCGCAGCGCGCGCTGCTGCCGCCGGAGCGCTCGCCGAAGGTCAGGGAATCGAGCTTGGCGAAATGCAGGATCGAGCCGTCCTTGGCGAGGGTGACGGAGATATGAGCACAGCCGCCGATCACCTTCTCGGCGCCGAAGGCCGCATCGAGCGTCTCGAGATGCGCGAGGCCGTTGAGCAGGGGCAGCACCGTCGTGCCCGGCCCGACCGCCGGTCCGACCGCCGTGATCGCGTCCGCGAGATCGTAGGCCTTGCAGCCCAACACCACGAGATCGTACGCGGCCTTCAGCGCGTCGCGGGTGACGGTATTGGCAGAGATCGCGACATCGCCGCCCGGGCTCGAGATCGTCAGCTTCTTCTCGGCGAGCGCCGCGGCGCGGGCCGGCCGGACCAGGAAGGTGATGTCGCGCCCGGCCGCCGCGAGCCTGCCGCCGTAGTAGCCGCCGATCGCCCCGGCGCCGAGGATGAGGATGCGCATGGCCGCGTCTTAGCTCTGCCACGCCGCGGCGTCGAGCCGCTGGAGGGCGCCGCGGAACTGCGCTAGCCTCTCCCCTCACCCTGAGGCGCGCCGTGTCAGATCTTTCCGTCTCCCAAGCTTCGTCCGTCGGCGCCCGCGTTCCGCGCGAGGTGCTCCTCTATGCGGCGGTCGGCGGCGCCGGGCTCGCCGGCGTGCTCGTCGGGCGTTGGCTGCAGGCGGGGACGGGCGACATGGAGTGGCAGCTCGTGCTGCTCCTGCGCTTCATGGCGATCGTGAAGGGCGCGATGGCGTTCGCCGCCCTGGCCCTCGTGCAGTGGCGGCTCCGCCGGCCGGCCTCGGCCCGGCTGGCGCTCGGCTACGCCGCGGCGCTCATCCCCATGACCCTGGCGCCGGGCCTGATCTGGTCGCTGGCCGCGATCGCGCCGGGCGCGGCCCTGTTCCACGCGGGCTTCATCCTCTTCCTCGTCCTTGCCTGGCGCGACGACGCGGTCGCGCTCCCGAGCCGGCGCGGCCTCTGAGTGGACGCCCGCACCGCACCCCGCCTCTCCGCGGAGACGCGCCGCCGCCAGTGGATCATGATCGCGCTGCTCGTCGCGGCCGGCGTGGTCAACTACGTCGACCGCTCGACGCTCGCCGTCGCCAACCACACGATCGCCGACGAGATGCACTTCGCGCCCTGGCAGATGGGGGCGCTGCTCTCCGCCTTCGCCTGGGCCTATGCCGTCTTCCAGCTACCGATCGGCGCGGTGACCGATCGTCTCGGCCCGCACCTGATGCTGACCGCCGGCATGGTCTTCTGGTCGCTGGCGCAGATGGCGGCGGGCACGGTGCAGACCTTCAACCAGTTCCTGTTCGCCCGCGCCGGCCTTGGCGCCGGTGAGTCGCCGATGTTCACGGCCGGTGCCCGCGCCTCGGTGAACTGGTTCCCGATCAAGGACCGCGGCGTGCCGCTCGGCCTCTTCAACGCGGCCTCGTCGCTCGGACCGGCGATCGCGCCGCCGCTGCTCACCGCGATCATGCTGTCCTTCGGCTGGCGCGCAATGTTCGTGGCGATGGGCGCGCTCGGGCTCGTCGTCGCCGCCGCGTGGTGGGCCTTCTACCGCGACCCCGAGCAGGCGAACGTGCCGCAGGCCGACATCGACGCGATCCACGCCGGCGATCTCGAGAGCACGGCGGTGGCCGGCCCGAAGCTGTGGGCCGAGCTCTTCGCCATCCCGACGACCTGGGCGATGATGGTCGGCCTCTTCGGGCTCGTCTATGTCTCCTGGCTCTACGTCGCCTGGCTGCCCGACTATCTCGAGCGCGTCCGCCACGTCTCGACCGCGCAGACCGGCATCCTCGCCGCGCTGCCGCAGTTCGCGGGCTTCTTCGGCGGCGTCGGCGGCGGCTACCTCTCCGACTGGCTCGCGCGCCGCGACATGGACCCGATCGACTCGCGCAAATGGCCGACGGCCGTCGGCCTGGTGATCGCCGGCGCGCTCACCGCCGTCGCGCCCTTCATCGGCGACACTTACGGTTCGGTCGCCGTGATGTCGCTCGCCATGTTCTTCTGCTACGGCGCCGGCTCGTGCTCCTGGGCGCTCGGCGCCTCGCTGACCCCGCCGCATCTCGTCGCGACGCTCGAGGCCGTGCAGAACATCGGCGGCTCGATCGGCGGCGGGCTCGCGCCTCTTGTGACGGGGATCATCGTCAGCAAGACGGGCTCGTTCGACATCGCCTTCGTCGTCGCCGCGGGGGCCTCGCTCGTCGGCGCGGCGGGGTATGGGTTTGTAAAGAATGCGGCGTATGCGCGCTTGGGCCAGGGCGGGTGAGCGTAGCGCGCCAATCTTTTAATTACGTCAGAAGGGAGTGGCGCTCTCCGTTTTCTTTTGCGGCTTCCGCGGTTTTGCTTTGCCCGGAACAGTCGGCGAGGCATCTTTTACAAATATGTAATTTCCATTTATACTCATTGCTTTCAACGTCTTCATTGCTCGCATGAGACTTATGCGCGAGAAAAGCGGAAAATTGTCGGAGCGAAGCTTCGGGTCTTTTCGTGTGATTATGGCATAACAAACTTCGACGTTTTCAAAGTCGTCGGCCGCCGTCTCAACGAATTTCGGAAATTTCTTTGAATGTTTCTCCAGTATTTTATGGAGCTTCACTTGCGATTTGTGCTCAGATCTGAGTAAATGAATCGGATTGACGCCTTGATTGAACAAATGGCTAAGTGTAGCGGAGAGAGTAGATACTTTGACATGTATAAATACTCTTCTTTTATCGACCATGCTATACAAGTCATACGGCTCCACCTTATTTGCTTCAACGGGACTTATCGAGGCCATGTCCATGCAAATTAAATCATCGTCTTGCTGGGCGACACGCTGATTGTAGTCGCCCTCTCGTTTGTCTTCATAACTCGGAAGCGTCCGCGTCCCCATGAGCGGATCGAGATAAGATCGCATTTCGGCAATGTAGTTTTTGTCAACCTTGTACCATTGCCGCTCCCGCAAGTGATACACCTCTCCTTCGAATGAAGGGTCAAATATAAAGTATTTGAGAATGTTGTATTTTTGTGAGATCGTCTCGTTTTCGTCAGCTAGACACAAAGACAACTTTTTAAGCATCTCCATATCGATTTTCGCTAGATCGACGCTGGCATTCTCTAGGAACTCATAGAGTCTTCCAATATAGACCTCGTCAAAAAGCTTGCTTGCGCCAGAGCCTGAGAAGGATGCATACACGTTCAAATGATAATTTATAATGTCGGGCACCATCAGATTAACTTCAAGGCTTTTTGCTCGGAGTGACTCGATCAGCTTCTTCTCTAATTCGTGTATAACAGAGGGGTCTTTGACAGGTGATATATTACGCAAGCCAGGGAATGCCTTTTCAAAGTCGTTTTTCTTGTAAAGATCGATCAGTTTAGAGCAAAGCTCACCTAGTTCATTCAAGTTAGCTGTAGAACCTATTCGAAGATTACTTGCGCCTGTTGCATGCCTGAATAGGTCATTAAACTCTTCTTTTACTTTCCCAGTAAGACTTTTTAATACATCGCTTTCATAGTCGAAATCAAAATATGTAAGATCCGCCTCTAATGGGATTTGCGTCTTCTGCCGCAGCGAAGGACCAGGAACGAGAGTATCCGTGCTTTTCAATTTTTGCGGATCGACGCAGTTGAGCGTGACACGTATACCAAAGTCATGCTCGTACGCATCGTCATCTAGAAGGTGCGACACCTGTCCGAAGCAGATACAAAGCATTCGACCGGCAACATTTAGAACATAGATTGCACCGTGCAAGCTTTGCGCGATGTTTTCTTCAATAGGAAAATATTCAACCCACCAAGGTGCCCGGGGCTCATTTTCTATTAAAAAGAAGGTAGAGTCTTCGGGGAGACCCTCCAGCTTCTTTTCGCTGTCGTACACGCTATCATCGCCGAAAATATCATCGATCGTGCGGCCTTCCTTAATAAGGAAAATCGAGAAATTCCTTGTCTTGCTCATGCTCCGCGCTCCTGCTGCCACAAGGAGACGCGATTCTCGATTCAGCCGCAACCCAGGATAGACATTCGGGAAAATGAATTGGAGTTGCCCACACCAACCGCGGACAAAGGATTATCCTCGCCTCTCACACTGCGATCCCCGCCGCCGCAGCGAGCTGCCGCAGGTCGGCCTTCGGCCGCGCGCCGATGTGCTGGATGATCTCCGCCGCGGCGAGGCCGCCGAGCCGCGCGCAGGTGACGTGGTCGAACCCGCGCACCAGGCCGGTCACGAAGCCGGCGGCGAAGAGGTCGCCCGCCCCCGTCGTGTCGACGAGCTTGTCGATCGGCGCGGCCGGCACGCCCTGGCGGCCGTCCGGCGAGACGACGACGCAGCCGTGCTCGCCGCGCGTCACGGCGGCGAGGATGCCTTCCTTCCCGAGCTGGGCGACCGCCGCGTCGAAGTCCGGCTCCTCGTAGAGGCTGGCGAGCTCCGTCTCGTTGGCGAAGAGGATGTCGACCTTGCCCAAGCGGATGAGGTCGAGGAACTCCGCGCGGTAGCGGCCGACGCAGAAGGCATCCGAGAGGCTCAGCGCGACGCGGCCGTCGCCCTGATGCGCGATCTCCGCCGCCTTGACGAACGCCTCCTTGGCGTGCGGCGGGTCCCACAGGTAGCCCTCGAGGTAGACGATCTTCGCGGCCGCGACGGTGGCGGGATCGACATCGTCGGCCGTGAGGTCCTGGCAGGCGCCGAGGAAGGTGTTCATCGTGCGATCGCCGTCCGGCGTCACCATGATGAGGCAGCGCGCGGTGGTCGGCCCCGATGTCGCGTGCGCGACGGGGAAGGCGACGCCGGCGCGCTCGATGTCCGTCTTGAAGAGGGCGCCGAGCTCGTCGTCGCGCACCTTGCCGATGAAGGTGGCGGTGCAGCCGAGGTTCGCCGCACCGATCACCGTGTTGGCGGCCGAGCCGCCGGAGATGACCTGCGTGTCGCCCATCGCCGCGTAGAGGGCCTCCGCCGGCCCTTCCTCGATCAGCGTCATCGCGCCCTTGGTCAGCTTGTGCGTCGCGATGAAGTCGGCAGGCGTCTGCGCGATCACGTCGACGATGGCGTTGCCGAGGGCGAGGATGTCGGTGCGGGTCGACGGCATGAACGGGTCCTGGAGCGGAAGGTGCGCGCTCATGCCACCCGCCTTCGTTCCGGGTCAAGGCGCCGGGCCTGCCACGAAAAAAGGCGGCGGCTGGCGCCGACGCCTTCTGAAGCGCTTGAAGCTGAGAGCCGAGCGAGGTGCGGCTAGCGCCGGTCGCGCCTGACCCGTACCGGGACGAGCTGCGCTTGCCGCCGGCTGGCCCAGATCGCGGACACGGCCGCACCGAACACGACGACGCCGAAGGCAATCAGGGCCAACATCATGGGCTGCATTCTCAGCTCCCCGCTCGCGACAAGTCGCTTGCTTCAGGAAGGCGCAACGCCAGTCCCCCTCGCGGTTCCGCCACCCGAAGCAGTGGACGATCATAACCCGTCGAAGAGCGCTGTCGAGAGGTAGCGTTCGGCAAACGATGGAATGATCAACACAATGGTCTTGCACTCGAACTCCGGCCGCAGCCCGACCTCGACGGCCGCCGCGACGGCCGCGCCGGACGAGATGCCACCGGGGACGCCCTCGAGCTTGGCGAGCAGGCGGGCGTACTCGAAGGACTCCTGGTTCCCGACCGTGACGATCTCGTCGATGATCTTGGTGTCGAGGATCGGCGGCACGAAGCCGGCCCCGAGGCCCTGGATCTTGTGCAGCCCCGGCTTGCCGCCGGAGAGAACCGGCGAATCCTCCGGCTCGACGGCGATGATCTTCAGGCCCGGGCGGCGCGGCTTCAGAACCTCGCCGACGCCGGTGATCGTGCCGCCGGTGCCGACGCCGGCGATGAAGGCGTCGATCTCGCCCGCCGTGTCGTTCCATATCTCCTCCGCCGTAGTGCGGCGATGGATCGCGGGGTTGGCAGGGTTCTCGAACTGCTGCGGGATCACCGCGTCGGGCGTCTCGCCCACCAGCTCGTGCGCCCTGGCGATCGCGCCCTTCATGCCCTGCGGCGCCGGCGTCAGCACGAGCTCGGCGCCGAGCAGCTGCAGCATCTTGCGACGCTCGATCGACATGCTTTCCGGCATCACCAGGATCAGCTTGTAGCCGCGCGCCGCAGCGACGAAGGCGAGCGCGATTCCGGTGTTGCCGGACGTCGGCTCGATCAGCGTGGTCTTGCCCGGCGCGATCTTGCCGGCCTGTTCCATCGACTCGATCATCGCGACGCCGATACGGTCCTTGACGCTGGCGATCGGATTGAAGAACTCGAGCTTGGCGACGAGGTGCGCCTTCACGCCCTTCGCCTTGGCGATCTTGTCGAGCCGCACCATCGGCGTGTCGCCGATCGTCTCGACGATCGAGGAATAGATGCGACCGCGCCCGGGCGGGCGCTGCGTGGCGTCGGACTGCGTCATGGTCGTTTCTCCCGGGCGGCACGTTGGGCCTGCGGCGTAATGTCGGCGGGTCAGGCGCGAAGGGCAACCCTGCCGTCGGGACGCGCGCGAACGCCGGGATGCCGGAGAGGCACCATGATTCAAAAGGACTTTCCGCCTATGTAGAGAGCAAGACTACATAAGTAGTGTGGCCACGGTGCCGCAGGATTTTCCGCACTTCGTTTCGTAAAATCCGTGACACAAATTCTATAAACACAATTTCTAGATGCCCTCGTGCTCGGGGGAGTTCATTTCGATGCGTTTCCAACATTCTGTTTCGTGTGCCGCACTCGCGATGGCAGGGGCGCTCGTGAGCCCTGTCGCCTATGCGCAGCAATCCAATGTCGTCGTCGGCCCGTCGACCACGATCTCGCCGGCTAGCGCCAACGTGCTCAACCTGCTGTCGCCCTTCCTTAGCCTGAACGCGACGGCGGTCGGCAGGACGACGCTGTCGACGAACCTGTCGCAAGCGGTCGCGACCAACAACAGCGCGCCGCTCGGCCTGCAGCAGCTCGCCGAAAGCGACGAGAACCTGCCTGGCGCGATCAGCAACACGATCACGCTCGCCAACGGAATGAAGATGACCGTTGGCACGGCCGCGAACCTCGGCGGCGGCCTTCCCACCCAGGCCACGCCCATGGGCGGCACCGTGGTTCCGATGCAGCCGGTCGGCGGGCTCGGCGCGGTGCTCGGCGCCGCCTATGCGAACGGCATCAACACAGGCATCACCGGCACGGGCGCGACGGCGACCAACAACGGCCCGCTCAGCAACGTCGCGACCCTCCTCAACAACGCCTACACGAACTTCACCAGCCCGAACCTTGGCGTCGCGAAGAACTACTTCGCCAACGGAGGCGCCAACAACACCTCGAGCACGGCGGGCGGCGTCACCACCTACACGACCAGCCCGGCGGTAGCCCCGGCCGGGTACACGCTGCCGACGGCGAACGGTCTGCCGAACAGGGCGAACAGCGTCTACGACGTCGCTTATGGCGTGACCAACGGGCAGCCCGGCCAGGACGTCTTCGGCAGCTCGCGCCCCATCCAGGTGGCGCCGACCAAGCTCAACTTCTTCGATCCGACGGCGCTCGGCGGCCTCGCGACGAACCCGTCGTTCCCGTCCGGCCACACGACCTACGGCTATACCGACGGCATTCTGCTCGCGATGCTCGTGCCGCAGGAATACCAGAGCATGCTGTACCGGGCGTCGGCCTACGGCAACAGCCGCATCGTCCTCGGCGTGCACTACCCCTTGGACATCATCGCCGGCCGCGCGCTCGCCTCCTACGACCTTTCGCAGGCGCTCTCGAACCCGCTCTACATCAACAACGGGACGACCACGGGCGGGACGGGCGTCAACCTGCCGGCGAACTTCACCGCCGCCCAGGCTCAGATCACGCCCTACCTGAACGCGGCAGCGGCCGGGGCCGGCTGCGGCACCTCCGTCGCCACCTGCGCCAACAGCGCCGCCAACACGGCAAACGATCCCTACGTCGCCAACGCGGCGAATGCGGCGCTCTACACGTCGAACCTGACCTACGGCCTGCCGACTCTGACCTTCGCGCAGGCGCCCCGCGAGGCGGCGCCTGCCGGCGGCCCCGACGCCTCGATCCTGCTGGCGCCGATCTACGGCGGCAGCACAACGTTCTCCGCGACGATCGCGCCGAACGGCGGCCTCAACGGCACGCTCTCGACCACGACCATCAACCAGATCATCGTCAACACCGAGACGACAGCGCTCGCGGCCTTCTACGGCACCACGCTCAGCTACTGGAGCCGCATCGACCTCGCGGCCGCCGCCGGATACTTCAGCGGCGTCACCGGCACGCTGTCGCTGCAGCCGACCGACGTCGTCACCGTCCCGGTCACGATCGCCGCGGGCGGCACGCTCGCCGCCAACGGGCGTCTCACCGGCGCGACGGTCGTGCAATCGCAGGGCACGCTCGCCGGCTCCGGCACCGTCGCAAACGTGACGGTGAATGCGGGCGGCACGCTCGCGCCGGGCTCGCTCGCGGCGCAGACGGCCTTGAAGGCCGGCACGGCCAACGTCGCCGGGACTCGCCTCGCCGTGAACGGCAACGTCGTCCTGCAGCCGGGCTCGACGCTGGCGATCTTCGCGACGCCGACCCAGTCGACGAGCGTCGCAGCCACCGGCACGGCGACGATCACCGGCAGCAACCTGAAGGTCGTGGCCGGCCCCGGCCGCTACGTCGTCGATCCCACGATCCTGACCGCGACGGGCGGCGTCACCGGCACCTTCGCCTCGGTGAGCGACAACCTGCCGTTCCTGCGAGCGGTGGTGAGCTACGCGCCGACGAGCGTCAATCTCGGCTTCGCGCCGGACGGCAACGCGCTGGTCTCCACGGCCCAGACCAGCAACCAGCGCAACTTCGCGCGTGCCTTCGTCAACGCGGCCGACATCTCGCCGAACAACGCCCTCGTGCGCGACGTCTTCAACCTGAAGAGCGCGGGCGAAGCGCGCGCGCTGTTCAACTCGCTGACCGGAGAAGGCATCGCGGCGTCGCAGAACGTGGCGCAGCGCTCGACGCAGCTCTTCACCTCGTCGATCCTCGACCAGACGACCTTCTTCGGCCCGGCTGGCGGCGGCAACTCGATCACTCTCGTCGCGCCTATCCGCGAGCTGGCCGACCTGCCGACGCGCGGCGCCATCCCGGTCGCGCCGATCGTGCCGGAGCGCACGTGGCGCGCCTGGGCGACCGGCTTCGGCGGGACCGAAGACATTCACGGCAACGCCGCGCTCGGCACGGCCGCACAGCAGAACACGCTGTACGGCGGTGCGCTCGGCGTCGACTACCAGTTCGCGCCGAACAACCTGGTCGGCGTCGCGGTCGGCGGCAGCGACGGCGACTTCAGCGTGCCGGGCCGCTCGACCTCGGGCTCGACCACCGGCGGCCACGTGGCGATCTACGACCTCGCCACCTTCGGTCACTACTATGCGGCGGCCACGGGGTCGTTCTCCTACTACAACAACCGCACGACCCGGACCGCCGGCGGCTTCGGCGGCATCGCCAGCGAAACCGAGAAGGGCAACTTCGACTCCTACGAGTTCCGCACCCACCTCGAAGCCGGCCGTCACTTCGACGCGGTCTGGAACGGCATCTCGGTGACGCCCTTTGCGGCGGTCGAGGCGGCGGACCTGCACTCGAACGGGTTCGGCGAGACGAGCGTGTCCGGCCCCGGCCTCCTGCGCCTCGCCGTGCAGGACCAGTCGGCGGCCTCGGTGCCGACCTTCCTCGGCGCCCGCTTCCAGCGCGCGACCAACTTCGGCGGCATGGTGCTGACGCCGACGCTGCAAGCGGCCTGGGTGCACGAGTTCGCGCCCTACCGCTCGCAGGTTGCCGGGATCGCCGATCTGCCGGGCTCGACCTTCCTCGTCGACGGTGCCCGCCCGGCCCGCGACGCGGCCCAGGTCAAGGCCGGCGGCGAGCTGGCGCTCGGCCCGAATTCGGTGCTCTTCGCCACCTTCGACGGCGAGTTCTCCGGCGTGAACCAGCTCTACGCCGGCAAGGGCGGCTTCCGCTTCACCTGGTAGGCGCACTCCATCATCGAATGCCTGAGAGGCGGCGCAGCGATGCGCCGCCTTTTTTTTCTGAGAGCGGATTGGCAATCGAGCTGCCGCCCTTGCGTGTTTGCTTCGCCCGCCGCTTGACCCGAGCCATCGCGCAGCCCCACTTACCGGCATGAGCGACGGCCTTCTCCCTGACGATGCCGGCCCCGCGGAGGGTCTCGGCAAGCTCTTCGCCGATCAGGACAAGGACCTGGCGAGCGCCAAGGCGGCCGAGCCCTATCGCGTCCTCGCCCGCAAGTACCGGCCGTCCTCCTTCGACGACCTGATCGGCCAGGAGGCGATGGTCCGCACGCTGTCGAACGCCTTCGAGCTCGATCGCATCCACCAGGCCTACATGCTCACCGGCGTGCGCGGCGTCGGCAAGACGACGACCGCCCGCATTCTCGCGCGCGCCTTCAACTACGAGACCGACAGCGCGACGAAGCCGACGATCCGCATGCCCGAGCTCGGCCGCCACTGCCAGGCAATCATCGAGAGCCGGCATGTCGACGTGATCGAGATGGACGCCGCCTCGCACACCGGCATCGACGACGTGCGCGAGATCATCGATTCCGCGCGCTATCGCCCGGTGATGGCGCGCACCAAGATCTACATCATCGACGAGGTGCACATGCTCTCGAAGCAGGCCTTCAACGGCCTCTTGAAGACGCTCGAGGAGCCGCCGGACCACGTCAAGTTCCTGTTCGCGACGACCGAGATCGAGAAGGTGCCCATAACGGTGCGCTCGCGCACCCAGCGCTTCGATCTCCGCCGCATCGAGCCGCAGGTGATGGTCGCCCATCTCGCCCGCATCTGCGCCAAGGAGGGCGTGCTCGTCGAGGACGAGGCGCTCGCCGTGATCGCCCGCGCCGCCGAGGGCTCGGTGCGCGACGCGCTGTCGCTGCTCGACCAGGCGATCGCGCTGGGCGCCGGCGCGAAGGGGACGCTCGACGCGGCGTCTCTGCGCGCGATGCTCGGCCTCGCCGACCGCACGCAGGTCATCGACCTCTTCGAGCAGGCGATGAAGGGCGACATGGCGGCGGCGCTGACGACCCTGAAGGCGCTGCACGACTCCGGCGGCGAGCCTGGCCAGATCCTCGTCGACCTCGCCGACTTCGTGCATTTCGTCACGCGGCTGAAGCTCGTGCCGGCCGCCGCCGACGATCCCGGTGCCTCGCCTGAAGAGCGGGTGCGCGGCAAGGTCTTCGCGAGCCAGTTGTCGATGGCGGTGCTGACGCGCGCCTGGCAGCTGCTGCTCAAGGGCGTGCAGGAAGTGAAGGATGCGCCGCGCCCGCTCGCCGCCGCCGACATGGTGGTCGTGCGCTTGGCCTACGCCGCCGACCTGCCGCCGCCGGACGAGGTGCTGCGACGCCTCGCGCAGGGTGGCGCGCCGTCCGGCACCGGCGCTCCGGCGCCACGCGGGCCGTCGGGCAGCGGCCCGCGCGCGGCGCTCGCCGTCGCCTCGAGCGCACCGCGTCCAGCCGTTGCCGCGCCGCCGCCGTCTCCGGCCGTCGCGAATGCCGTGCGCCTGCACCGGCTCGAGGATGTCGTCGCGCTTGCCGCGGAGAAGCGCGACATCCAGCTCAAGACCGCGCTCGAGCGCGACGTGCGCCTCGTCCGCTTCGAGACCGGCACGATCGAGTTTTCTCTCGCGCCTGGCGCCTCGGCCGCCCTGCCGCAAGCCCTGATGCGCAAGCTGCAGGAGTGGACCGGCGAGCGCTGGATCGTCGCGCTGTCGCGCGACATCGGCGCGCCGACCCTGAAGGAGCAGGCCGATGCGCGCGAGAAAGAGGCCCGCTCCGAGATCGTCGCCGATCCCCTGGTGAAGAGCGTGCTCGACGCCTTCCCCGGCGCGCGCATCGTCGCCGTGCGCCGCCCCGACATGACGCCGGAGGCGATCCCAGATGCAGGCCTCGCGGTCGCCGCCGAGCCCGTCGACGACGGCGGCGAGGACGTCGCCTTCGAGGACATGATCTGGACCGAGGACGAATTGTAGCGGCTTTAAGACTTTCAGCGGCCGCGCCAACATCATCGACCAAAGTCGATAACCGTCGCGGCCGAAGGATGTTGCGGTTTCACGCGTTCCTCCTGCATACGCCGCTCGCGTGCGCCCCCACTCTCACCGGGCCGAACGACGCGCCGCATCACGGAGCCTGCTTCCCTATGACCTCGCCCCTCGCTAAAGTCCGCGGCCTGCTCGCAATCGCCGTCCTGGCGCTCGGTCTCGCCGGCTGCGGCTACAATGCGATCCCGACGCTGCAGGAGCAGGCCAAGGCGAAGTGGGCGGAGGTGCAGAACCAGTATCAGCGCCGCGCCGACCTGATCCCCAACCTCGTCTCCACCGTGCAGGGCTACGCCAAGCAGGAGAAGGACGTTCTGACCTCGGTGATCGAGGCGCGCTCCAAGGCCACCTCGGTCAACATCGACGCGTCGAAGATCACCGACCCGGAAAAGGTGAAGCAGTTCCAGGACGCGCAGGACAAGCTGTCGGGCGCGCTCGGGCGACTCATCGCTGTCAGCGAGAGCTACCCGGACCTCAAGTCGAACCAGAACTTCCTGGCGCTGCAATCGCAGCTCGAAGGCACCGAGAACCGCATCGCGGTGGCGCGCAAGGACTATGTCGACGCCGTCCAGGCCTACAACACAGAGCTTCGCACCTTCCCCGGCTCGCTGTGGCGCTCGATCGCCTACAAGGACGCCGAGCCGATGGCCGCCTTCGAGGCGAAGACCGGCAGCGACACGCCGCCGACCGTGAAGTTCTAGCCGGCGATGCCGATGCTCGCGCGCTGGCTCGCCGCGCTCTGCGTCGCATTCGTTTGCGCCGTGGCGCCGGTGCGCGCGGCACCCGACTATCCCGCCTTCACCGGCCTCGTCGTCGACGACGCGCATGTTCTGTCGTCGGACGACCGCGCGGCGCTGACCCGCAAGCTCGAGGACCTGCAGCAGAAGACGGGCGTGCAGTTCGCCGTCGCCACGGTGCCCTCGCTGGGCGGCCTCGAGATCGAGCCCTACGCCAACGCGCTGTTCCGCAAGTGGGGCGTCGGCCAGAAGGGCGCCAACAACGGGCTCCTGCTCATCCTCGCGCCGAACGAGCGCAAGCTGCGCTTCGAGGTCGGCTACGGCCTCGAAGGCGCGATGACGGATGCGCAGTCGAAGCTGATCCTGCGCAATTCCATGGTGCCGAAGCTCAAGGCCAACGATCCGGCCGGCGCGCTCAAGGCCGGCGTCGACGACGCGATCGCGGTGCTGACGAACAAGGACGCGGCGCTGCCGCAGGCCGCTGGCCACGACGACTCGTTGAGCCTCACGACCTTCTTCGTGATCTTCTTCGTCGGCGTGCTGCTGATCCTCGTCGTCTTCATCCTGATCGCACGAGCCGTCCGGCGCAGCGGCGGCACCTGGACGTCGTCGTCGAGCGGCACCGGATGGCAGTGGGGCTCCGCAGCCGGCGGCGTCAGCTCCGGCAGCGACACCAGCACTGGGAGCAGCTCCGGCGGCGACAGCTTCTCCGGCGGTGGCGGCGGCGATTCGGGGGGCGGGGGCGCGTCGGACAGCTACTGAGCCGGCCGAGCTTGCCCGAGCGAGGCCTCGCGCCTAAGCTTTTTTGGCTACCACAACTCCCGGAGACGCATGCCTTGAAAGACCTCATGGGCCTGATGAAGCAGGCGCAGGCGATGCAGGCCAAGATGGCCGAGGCGACGGCCGCGCTGGAGACGCTCGAGGTTCAAGGCCAGGCGGGCGGCGGCCTCGTTACCGTGACGCTGACCGCCAAGGGCGGCATGAAGGGCGTTGCCATCGACGACAGCCTGCTCAAGGCCGACGAGAAGGAGATTCTCGAGGACCTGCTCGTCACCGCGCACGAGGACGCGCGCAAGAAGGCCGAGCGCCTCGCCGAGGAGAAGATGCGCGACGTCACCGCCGGGCTGCCGCTCCCGCCGGGCATGAAGCTGCCCTTCTAGGACCTTTTCTTCCATGGCCGAGCGCGTCGCCGGGCCCGAGATCGAGCGCCTGATCCAGCTGCTCGCCAAGCTGCCGGGGCTCGGGCCCCGCTCGGCGCGGCGCGCGGCGCTGCATCTCATCCGCAAGCGCGAGGAGCTGCTCGGGCCCCTCGCCGAGGCGATGGGGCGCGCGCACGAGAGCATCCGCACCTGCACGACCTGCGGCAACGTCGACACGCTCGACCCATGCTCGATCTGCCGCGATCCGCGTCGCGATCCCAAGGTGCTGGTCATCGTCGAGACGGTCGCCGACCTGTGGGCGCTGGAGCGCGCGGCGGCGCTGCGCGCCCGCTATCACGTGCTCGGCGGCACGCTGTCGCCGCTGGACGGGGTCGGGCCGGGCGAGCTCAATCTCGCGACGCTGCCGGATCGCGTCGCGAGCGACGGCGTGAAGGAGGTGATCCTCGCCGTCAACGCCACGGTCGACGGCCAGACCACCGCCCACTACGTCACCGACATGCTGGCAAACCTCGAGGTGCGCACGACGCGGCTCGCGCACGGCGTCCCGGTCGGCGGCGAGCTCGACTATCTCGACGAGGGCACGCTGGCAGCGGCGATGCGCAGCCGCACGGCGTTCTAGGCGCGGGGTTTCGGCACGTCGGCTTCGCCGCGGCGCCAATCCTCCGGCTGGAGGTCGATGGTCGCCGGTCCGGATCGCGAGCCCGCCACACCCTTCCAGAAGCTCCTCGACTTTATCCAGGCGGCGGCGCGATCGCGCACCGCCGGCACGGCCAGAGCCAGCCCGACGATGTCGGACAGGAAGCCGGGCAGCAGCAACGCCAGCGCGCCGGCGGTCGCCAGCATCTCGTCGAGGAACTGGCCCTTGTCGCCGCCGGTGAGCAGGCGGCCGTCCATGTTGGCGCGCAGCTTCATGATGGCGGAGGTGCCGGCGCGGCGCAGCAGGATCAGGCCGAGCAGGCTGCTCATCACGCCGAGCAGGATGGCGCGCGGCGTGCCCACCGCCTCGGCGACGAGGCAGAACGCGAGCACCTCCAGCGCGAGCCAGAGACAAAGAGCGAACTTGATCGGCGACGTGATGCGCACGGGCCCCTCCGGCGCTGGACCTTCCGCCGGGCGCCACCACATGCATAGATGATCCGGCGGTCGGAATTTGCAATCCGGCCCGAAACGCGTTCCCATTTGCACGCACCCGACTGGAGCCGCATGCCCATCGATCCGCTGACGCTCGCTTTCGCCCTCGTCGCGATCGTCGTGATCTGGAGGCTCCGCTCGGTACTCGGCGAGCGCACCGGCAACGAGCGCACCCCGCCGCGAGACATCTTTCAGAGCAAGCCACAGCCGGGTCCGCAGCGCGCCGATCCTGTGGCGCCGAACGGGGGCTTTGCCGACCGCAACGTCATTCGCCTGCCCGGCGCCACGCCCGCTGCCAACAGCGACCCCGATCGCTGGCGCGGCATCGCCGAGCCCAGCTCGCCGGTCGCCGCCGGCCTCGACGCGATCGCCGCCGCCGATCCGACCTTCTCGGCCGGCCCCTTCCTCGACGGCGCCAAGACGGCCTACGAGGCCATCGTGACGGCCTTTTCCTCCGGCGAGCGCAAGATGCTGCAGAGCCTGCTTGCACGCGACGTCTACGACGGCTTCGCCGCCGCCATCGCGGAGCGCGAGAAGCAGGGCCACAAGCTCACGACGACCTTCGTCTCGATGGATGACGCGACGATCGAGGGCGCGGCGCTCGAGGGACGCACGGCGCGTATCACCGTGCGCTTCCGCTCGAAGCAGATCAGCGCCACGCACGATGCAAACGGTAAGCTGGTCGAGGGCGGTCCCGATCGCGTCGTCGAGATGAACGACGTCTGGACCTTCGCTCGTGAGGTCACGTCGCGCGACCCGAACTGGAAGCTCGTGGCGACGCAAGCGGGGCACTAGCCGCCGATGGCGTCGACCCTCGCCGCCGTCGCGGTCAGCGCCGTCGCCTTGCTGCCCGGCTGGACCACCGGCGATCCGCGACCGACGCTGCGCGCGTTCCGGACCTCGTGTTCCGCGCCGGCGCGGCCCGTCCGCGCGGCCCTCGCACCGCCTGCGGCGCTCGCGGCGGCTTGCGCCGAGGCCCGCCGCCTCGGGCCCGCGCCGAGCATCGCGCAAACAAGGACGTTCTTCGAGACCCGGTTCGAGGCGCGGCGCGTTCCGGGCGAAGCGTTCTTTACCGGCTATTACGAGCCGGTGGTCGAGGCGTCGCTGACCCGCACCGATGCATTCGCGACTCCGCTTTACGCGCCGCCGGCGCATGTCGATCAGATGCCCGATCGGGCGGCCATCATGGCCGGTGCGCTGAAGCAGCGCCCGCTCGCCTACGTGACCGAGCCGGTGGAGGCCTTCTTCATCCAGGTGCAGGGCTCGGCACGTCTGCGGCTCCGCGACGGCCGGCTGCGGCGCCTGGCCTTCGCCGGCCGCAACGGCTATCCCTACACCTCGATCGGCAAGCTCCTGGTCGAGCGCCTGCACGTGCCGCCGGCGGACATGGGCATGACCCAGCTGAAGGCCTGGATCCGCGCCAACGGCGAGGGCCTCGACGAGGCGGGCGGCAAGCTGATGGCCGAGAACCGCTCCTACATCTTCTTCCGGTTCGACGACTCTCTGGCGCCGAATGCCGGACCGATCGGGGGCGCGGGCGTCAGCCTCACGCCGCGCGTCTCGCTGGCCGTAGACAAGACGCGCTGGCCCTACGGCCTGCCCTTCTACGTCGACGCCACGGTGCCGGCGGAAGGGGCGTCGCCGGCGCCGCTGCAGAAGCTGATGGTGGCGCAGGACACCGGTAGCGCGATCGTCGGGGACGCCCGCGCCGACGTCTTCCTCGGCAGCGGCCCGGAGGCGGCAGCGCAGGCCGGCGCGATGCGCGAGCACGGCACGCTCTACGTGTTGTGGCCGAAGCCCGAGAAGGGGCGATGAAGGCGCCCCCTCGCCCGCAGCGCCTGCGCAAGCTGAGCGACGAGGAGATCGAGCTCTGGACGCAGGTCGCCGCCACGGTCACCCCGCGGCCCGAGTCCGTGTTGCCCGCGCGGCTGACGCCTCCGCCCGCGGCCGCGCCGAAGCCGCAGGTTGAAGCGACGGCCCTTCCACCCGCCACGAGCGCAAAGTCGCCTGCGCCGCCGCCCTTCGCGCCGCTCGAGCGAACCCTGAAGCGCAAACTCTCGCGCGGGCGCATGACCGCCGACGCCGCGCTCGACCTGCACGGCTTCCGCCAGGACGAAGCCTATGGCGCGCTCCACGCCTTCCTCCACCGGTCGCAGGGCCAGGGCGCCCGCGTCGTGCTGGTGGTCACCGGCAAGGGCAGCCGCGGCGGCGACGCGTTCGGCAACGCCGGGGTTCTGCGGCGAGCCGTGCCGATGTGGCTGGCGCTGCCGGATTTCCGCCCCATCGTCATCGGCTTCGAGGAAGCCGGGCGCCCGCATGGCGGCGCCGGAGCCCTCTACGTCCGCCTGCGCCGGCGCGGGACGCCGCGCTGATCGGCCCCCGGACATTCGGCCGCGTAACCTTTCGGGCCGCGCATCGTAGGTAGATGCGAGATGGCCTGTATTGGCCGGCTACTTCGAACATTCGACGGAGGACGATCGTGAACTCGAGACGCGACTTCATCGCCACCGCAGGCGTCCTGGGGGCTACCGCTCTCGGCTTCGGCCTGTTCGGGAGCCGCTTCGCCTCGGCCGGGGCGAGCGTTGCCAACCCGATGAACCTCAGCGACGCCGAGTGGCGCAAGAAGCTGACCCGGGCGCAGTACAATATCCTGCGGCAGGAGGGCACCGAGGCGCCGTTCACGAGCCCGCTCAACAACGAGCACCGCAAGGGCGTTTTCGCCTGCGCTGGCTGCGCCACCAAGGCCTTCCGCTCCGAGACCAAGTTCGACAGCGGCACGGGCTGGCCGAGCTTCTACGAGCCGATTCCGCACGCGGTCAGCCAGCGCGAGGACAACTCGCTCGGCATGGTGCGGACCGAGGTCCACTGCGCGACCTGCGGCGGTCATCTGGGCCACGTGTTCGACGACGGCCCGCGTCCGACCGGCCTGCGCTACTGCATGAACGGCGCCGCCCTCACCTTCCAGCCGGCTTAAGGAGGATACGATGAGCCTTTCCGATCGATCCAAGACGGCGCTCGCCGCGACCGCGGCCCTCGCGTTCGTCGCCGCTGCCTTCTGGCCGCAGACGCGCGCCTCCGCCGAGGACATGCAGGTCGTGCCGGCGCCGAAGGTCGACGTGCCGGCCAACGGCAACACGGCGACCGCGGTTCTCGCCGGCGGCTGCTTCTGGGGCGTCCAGGGCGTCTTCCAGCACGTGAAGGGCGTCAAGGACGCGGTCTCCGGCTACAGCGGCGGCTCCAAGATGACCGCGAGCTATCCCGTCGTCTCGACCGGCACCACGGGCCATGCGGAGACGGTGAAGATCACCTACGACCCCAGCGAGGTGAGCTACGGCAAGCTGCTGCAGATCTACTTCTCGGTGGTCACCGACCCGACGACGCTGAACGCGCAGGGGCCGGACGAGGGCACGCAGTACCGCTCGAACATCTTCCCGACGACGCCGGAGCAGGAGAAGGTCGCTAAGGCCTACATCCAGCAGCTTCAGGCGGCGCATGTCTTCCGGTCGCCGATCGTCACCAAGGTGACTGCGTTCAAGGCGTTCTACCCGGCCGAGGGCTATCACCAGAACTACCTCACGCTGCATCCCGAGCAGGGCTACATCGCCGCCAACGACATTCCGAAGGTCGAGGGCCTGAAGCGCCTGTTTCCGCAGGAGTGGAAGCAGGGTCCCGTCCTGACAGCGACGAACTGAGGCCATGCGCAGGACCGCCGCCGCTCTCGCCGTTGCCGTCGTGATAACGGCAGCCGGCACCGCGCGAGCCACGACCCGACCGGTCGTGGTCGAGCTCTTCACCTCGGAGGGCTGCTCGTCCTGCCCGCCGGCCGATGCCTTCCTGACGACGCTCGCGGGCCGCGGCGATATCCTGCCGCTCGCCTTCCACGTCACCTACTGGAACTCGCTGGGGTGGCGTGATCCCTACTCGCTCGACCTAGCGACGGGTCGCCAGGCGATGTACGCCGCGCGCCTCGGCGGCGGCTCCTACACGCCGGAGATGGTGGTCGACGGGCTGATGGGCATGGTCGGCTCGGATCGCGACCAGGCCGCCGCGGCGATCTCAAATGCGCACGGAGCTGCGACGGACGGCGCGACCATCCGGGTCACGCGCAGCGGTCGCGATGTCAGGGTTTCGGTCGGCGCCGCGCCGGGACGAGGCCGCGTCATGCTGATCGGCTTCGACCCGCGCCACACGACGCGGGTCGGTCGCGGCGAGAACAGCGGCCGGACGCTCGTCGAATCGAACATCGTCCGCTCGTTGAAGACGATCGGCGCCTATGATGGAGCGCCGATCGAGCTGTCCGCCGCATTGGACGCCGGCGAGCGGGCAGCCGTCGTGATCCAGGGCTACGACGGCCGCATCCTCGGAGCGGCGCGGCTCTGATTTGCGTCAGGTTGCGGCGTGGAAGACCGTCAGGCCGAGGACGAGGAAGATCAGGAAGATAACCACGAAGAGGTAGAAGAGGATCCGCGCGATGCCGCCCGCGGCCTCCGAGATCCCCGAGAAGCCGAGACCACCGGCGATAACAGAGATCACGAAGAAGATCAGAGCCCATTTCAGCATTGCGGCAGTCCCTCCACGCCGGCCGACACGAGCGTCGATCCCGGCTGGGGCAAATGCGAAGCTTGGCTGGTACGTTCCCGTTTCGTTGGGCTTAGGCCGAGGCGCGCAGGAGCGCCGCGACCGCGAGACCGGCCGCGAGGATCAGCCCGGCGTCGCGGTTCGAGCGGAACAGGCGGAGCGCCCCCACCGGATCGTTTGCATCGATACGAACGACCTGCCAGCCGAGATGCGCGGCGAAGGCGATGACGCCCATCTGCGCCACGATGCTCGTGGCGACGCCGCCGACGACGAGCGCCGCCTCGGCGAGAAGCGCCGAGGCGGCATAGAGCACCCCCACGGCGCTCCGCACATGCGCGCCGAACAGCCGTGCCGTCGACTTGATGCCGGCGGCAGGGTCGTCGCGCGCATCCTGGATCGCGTAGATCGTGTCGTAGCCGATGGTCCAGACGATAGCGGCCGCGTAGACGAGGAAGGCCGGTGGCGCGAGCGACGCGAACCGTGCCGCCCAGCCGACGAGGCCGCCCCAGGCGAAGGCGAAGCCGAGCACCAGCTGCGGCCACGACGTCACCCGCTTCATGAAGGGATAGATCGCGACGATCGCCAGCGAGCCGATGCCAAGCACGATCGTGAAAAGGTTGAACTGGATCACGACGACGAAGCCGATCAGCGCCATCGCGACCATGAACACCCGCGCCGCCGCGACGCTGACGCGCCCGGAGGCGACGGGACGATGGCGCGTGCGCTCCACCTTCGCGTCGAGGTGTCGATCGACGATGTCGTTGTACGTCGAGCCCGACCCGCGCATGACGATCGCGCCGGCAAGGAACAGCGCGAGATGCCAGAGCTGCGGCGGCGCATGCGCGACGAGGCTCGCGACGAGGCTCGACCACCAGCAGGGCAGCACGAGCAGCCAGTAGCCGATCGGTCGATCGAGCCGCGCCAGCTGCAGGTAGGGGTGCCAGGCCGCCGGCGAGACACGAAACAGCCACTGCCGCGCGACGGCATCGGGAAGCGCGACGCCGCCGGCGGCGAGGCCGGGCTCGATGGTCACGAGATGATGCTGTTGCTGGCTAGAGCGGGCCTTGCGGCAGCTTCTGCGCGTCGGCGCCGAGCGTCGGGTTGGCGGTAGCCTGCTTCTTCTGCTCGGCCGCCATCGCGGCGATCTTGCAGGCCTGCGCGGCAAACGTCTGCGACTTGGCGTCCGCCGCCTTCAGGTTGGCGACCGTCTCGTCGGGGACGTTGCACCAGTTCTTGTTGGCGTCGAGATACTTGATGAGCGCCCCCTCCGACGTCACCAGGCTGCGCAGCACAGGACAGGACGCCACGGGATCGAGCTTGCCCTTGGAAGACTTCGCGAGGACGTTGAGCTTGTCGATGAACACCTGACGCTTCTGCGAGAGGTTGCCGATATCGGCGTTGCAGTCGCCGGCCTTGGCGGCCCCGGCGGCGAGAAGACCGAAGGCGAGAACGGCGGCGCCTGCAATCGCGCGGCCGGTGGAACGACCCGAAACCATGACATCCACCCCATCACTAAGCCGCGTCTCGCGCGGCCGACGTTGAAGCCTTTGACGGCGTGCCGGCGAAATCCGTCGCATCGGCGCGCCGGCGCGTGGTAATCCCCGCGCATGGCGTCCTACGACTTTTCGGCCCCCCGACTCTTCGTCGATGCCGCCCTGGGCGCCGGCCTCGCGCACGCGCTCGACCGCTCCCAACACAACTACTTGATCAACGTACTCAGGCTTTCTGAAGGCGAAGACGTGATCGTCTTCAACGGGCGCGACGGCGAGTGGCGGGCGATCGTGCGCCTGCCAAGTCGCAAGCAGGCCGCGCTGGAGATCGCCCAGCAGCTGCGCCCGCAGACGCCGGCGGCGGACCTCGACTACCTCTTTGCGCCGCTGAAGCACGCGCGGCTCGACTACATGGTGCAGAAGGCGGTCGAGATGGGCGCCGGCCGGCTGCGACCGGTGACGACGCGGCGCACCCAGGTGGCGCGCGTCAATCTCGAGCGGATGCGGGCGAACGCCATCGAGGCCGCCGAGCAATGCGGCATCCTCTCGCTGCCGGAGATCGACGAGGTCGCGCCGCTCGCCGACGTTGTCGCGACGTGGCCGTCCGAGCGCACGCTCGTCTTCTGCGACGAGGACGCGGCACAAGCGGACCCCATCGCCGCGCTGGCGGCGGTGCGAGGGCCCGTCGCCATCCTCATCGGTCCAGAAGGCGGCTTTGATCCCGCCGAACGCGAAATGCTTATGGCGTTGCCGTCGGTCGTCAGGATCGGCCTCGGGCCGCGCATCCTGCGCGCCGACACGGCAGCGGTGGCGGCGCTGACGCTGGTCCAGGCGCTCGCCGGCGACTGGCGCCGTGAGCCAGCCGACCCAGAATCACTTCGTCGCATCACGCGGCGGTGAGCGGACATGCTCCTGCCCGAATGTGCCGTCAGCTTTGCGGGGCTGGCGGACACCAGAAAGGTCGCGATGGCTCTCCCCCGGACTCCCGCATCGACCCTCGCCTTCGGCGCGCTCGTTGCCGTCACCCTCGCCGGCAGCACCGCCGAGGCGGGCGACTATGTCGAGGGCGCGCAGATCGTGCCGGCGACGAACCGATGTGCGGCCTTCGGGCCAGGCTTCGTCGACATGGGAAACGGCGCCTGCCTGCGCGCCGACAATCATGTGCATGTCGAGTTCGGCACGCGCCGCGCCGCGATGCCGTCGTGGAGCGGCGGCTCCGCCTCCAGCGCCGAGTTGCGCTCGGAGGGCATCGAGATCATGCCCGGCGTCGGCACCTCGCATCAGCTGCGCGTGCGCAACGGCCTGCAGACCTACGACCGCTACTGAGAGCCGGGGCGAGCCTCGCTCAGTAGACACACTCGGTGAAAGCCGGCTCGACGCTTTCCTTCCACGGCCCCTTGAAGCGCTCGATCAGCACCTCGGCCTGCGACTGCCCGTCGACGACCTTATCCAGGCAATCGAGATACTTCGTCTCGTCCGCTCCCGACGCGTCGCGGCGGCCTCGTTCTGCCAGCCCGGCGCGCGACAGCTCCAGCACTCTGCGCGCCACGTCGCGCAGCCTGCCCCCGGCGATCTCGGCCTCGAGCCCGAGGCGCGGCGCGTCGGCGCGCAGCTTCTCGCGCTGCTCGGCGGACCACGGCTTCACCAGATCCCAGGCCGCATCGAGCGAGGACGGCGCGTAGAGCAGGCCGGCGAACAGCGCCGGCAGCGCGCTTAGGAACGGCAGCGCGCCGGTGTCTGCGCCGCGCATCTCGAGGAAGGTCTTGAGCCGCACCTCGGGGAAGATGGTCGAGAGATGGTTCGTCCAGTCCGACTCGGTCGCATGCTCGCCCGGCACCGCCGGGTGGCGCCCGGCGAGGAGATCGCGGAAATCCGACCCGGCGACGTCGATATAGGCGTCGCCGCGCTTGATGAAATACATCGGCACAGCGATCGCGTAGTCGACGTAGCGCTCGAAGCCCATGCCGTCCTCGAAGACGAAGGGCAGCATGCCGGAGCGGTCGGCATCCGTCTCGCGCCAGACCGCCGAGCGGTCGGACAAGTTGCCGTTGAGCCGGCCGTCGGTGAACGGCGAATTGGCGAACAGCGCCGTGGCGAGGGGCTGCAAGGCGACCGAGACGCGGAGCTTCTTCACCATGTCGGCTTCGCTGGCGAAGTCGAAGTTCGCCTGCACCGTCGCGGTGCGGAACATCATGTCGAGGCCGCGGCTGCCGACCTTCGGCATGTAGCGCGACATGATCGCGTAGCGGCTCTTGGGCATGGCCGGCGTCTCTTCGCGCGTCCACAGCGGGCTCATGCCGAGGTCGAGGAACGAGATCCCGAGCCGGTCGGCGATGGGACGCAGCGCCGCGAAATGGCGGTCGAGCTCGGCCTCGGTCTCGTGGATGGTTTCGAGCGGCGCGCCGGAGAGCTCGAACTGTCCGCCAGGCTCGATCGAGATGGCGCCCCCGCCGTCCCCCGCAAGCCCGATGATGTTCGAGCCGTCGAGGATCGGCGTCCAGCCCAGCGCCTGGCCCATCTCCTCGAGCATGACCCGAATGCCGCCGACGCCGAAAGCGCCGTCGTAGGGGACCGGCATGTGGCCGGCGCGGTAGAAGGCGATCTTCTCATGCTCGGTGCCGATCCGGTGGCGCTCCGGCGGCTTGCTGCCGGCCTCGAGCGCGGCCACGAGGTCGCGGCGCCCGCCGATCGGGGTAGTGTCGGATGCGTCGCGCGCCATGAGACCTTCGAGTTCACCCTCGCGGAAGGAAGCTGCCGCGCCCGCGGCTACATAAGGGGGGAGTCTGCGACAGGCAAATGCGCTCCACTTGCCGGTGCGTAACGGCTTTCTCGGCCGTTCTTAACCCCCCGCTAACGTCGCTGTTATACGCCAAGGTCGGAAGCCCGAGACCAAGATGACCAAGGTCCGCAATTTCCTGCGCGATACGTCCGGCGCGACCGCTGTCGAGTATGGGCTGCTGGCCGGCATCATCTCGCTGACGATCGCCGTCGGCCTTTCTTTGTTGGGGCCTCGGCTCAGCGCCAAGTTCTCCTATCTCGCCACCAGCCTCAGCTAACGCTTCGAGCGGTCGTCGGCGTCTACCAGCAAACGTAACGTCGCCGCTCTGTGGACGGCACGGTCGCGGTCGCCCTATCTTCCCCGCATGTTCGAGCCGCGCTTCCAGACCTTCGACGAGACCAGCGACCGCCGCGAGAGCGCGAGCCGCGTTGCCGCCCTACGCGCGGAGCTGGCGCGCCAGGGCCTCGACGGCTTCGTCGTGCCGCGCGCCGACCGCCACCAGGGCGAATACGTGCCGCCGAGCGAGGAGCGCCTCGCCTGGCTGACCGGCTTCCCCGGCTCGGCCGGCATGGCGATCGTCTTGAAGGACAAGGCGGCGATCTTCGTCGACGGGCGCTATGCCCTCGCCGTCGTCGACCAGGTCGACACGAGCGTCGTCACGCCGGTCGGGATCGCCGACGAGAAGCCCGAGGCCTGGATCCGCCGCAATCTGGCCGGCGGCAGGCTCGGCTACGACCCCTGGCTCGCGACGCCGGCGCAGGCGCGCGAGCTGAGACGCGCCGCGGAGGCCGCGGGCGGCACGCTCGTCCCCGTCGGCACCAACCTCGTCGACCTCGTGTGGGTCGATCGTCCCCCCGCGCCGCGCGGAAAGGTGTCGCTGCATCCGCGCAAGCTCGCCGGCGAGACGGCGGAGAAGAAGCTCGCCCGCGTCGCCGACGCATTCGACGCTGCCGATGCGCTCGTCGTCTCCGATCCGCACGCCGTCGCCTGGCTCTTCAACATCCGCGGCGCCGACGTGAGCCACACGCCGCTGCCGCTGTCCTTCGCGCTGGTGCCGAAGCAAGGGCGCCCCACCCTTTTCATCGCGCGCGAAAAGATCGGCGAGCGCGAGCATGCCGCGCTCTCGAAGCTCGCGACGCTCGCAGAGGTCGACACGCTCGAGATCGTGCTCGCCGCGCTCGGCAAGATCGGCAAGCGCGTGCTCTTCGACGCCGCGACGGTGCCTGTTCGCCTGACCGAAGGTCTCGAGGCGGCCGGCGGCAAGGCCATCGTCGGCACGGACCCGATCGCGCTGATGAAGGCGCGCAAGAATACGGCGGAGCTCTCCGGCACGCGCGAGGCGCATCTTCGCGACGGTGCCGCGGTGACGGAGTTCCTGCACTGGCTCGCCACCACTGCGAAGCCTGGCAAGCTCACCGAGATCGACGCCGCGCGCGCGCTCGAGGATTTCCGTCGTTCCGCGGGCGGCCTCAAGGACATCTCGTTTCCCTCGATCTCGGCGGCCGGCCCCAACGCAGCGATCCCGCATTACAAGCTGACCGCGACCTCCAACCGCCCCATCGAGCGCGGCATCTACCTCATCGACTCCGGCGCGCAGTACGAGGACGGCACCACAGACATCACGCGGACGGTCGCGATCGGCCGCCCCACAGCCGAGATGCGCGACCGCTTCACGCGCGTGCTGAAGGGGCATATCGCGATCGCCACGGCTGTTTTTCCCAAGGGCACGACGGGGGCGCAGATCGATGCCTTCGCACGAGCGCCTCTATGGGCCGCCGGCCTCGACTTCGACCATGGCACCGGCCACGGCGTCGGCGCCTACCTCTCCGTTCACGAAGGGCCGCAGCGCATCGCCAAGATCGGCACCACGCCGCTAGAGCCGGGCATGATCCTCTCCAACGAGCCCGGCTATTACAAAGCCGGCGCCTACGGGATCCGGATCGAGAACCTGATCGTCGTCGAGCCGCGCGAGATCAAGGGCGGCGATCGCGCGATGATGGGGTTCGAGACGATCACTTTCGCGCCGCTCGACCGCACGCTGATCGATCTGAAGCTGCTGACAACGGCTGAGCGCGCGTGGATCGACGCGTACCACGCCGAGGTGCGCAAGAAGATCTCGCCGCGGGTGTCGGCGGCGACGCGCAAATGGCTGGCCGACGCGACGCGAAAATTGTAGGGCGCAAATCCTTCTCCCGCTTGCGGGAGAAGGTGGCCCGACGAAGTCGGGTCGGATGAGGGATTTCGACGAGACACTCGATGTCGCCGGTACCAGCACTTTCTGGAACCGCCCTCATCCGACACCGCTTCGCGGGGCCTCCTTCTCCCGCAAGCGGGAGAAGGAGATCGCGCACTCAACCCGTCGCGAGTTCCTTCAGCCCGCGCCGGATCAGCGCCTGCGCCTCCGCATCGGCGCCGAGCGCCTTGGCCGCAGTGGCGACTGCTGCAGCGGCCTGCGGGCGCGCATAGCCGAGATTGATGAGCGCAGATATCGCGTCGTACACGGCAGCGGGGGTGCCGCGTGCCGGCTCCTCGCCTGCGAGCCGCGCCACGGCGGGATCGACGGCGACCGCCGTCGGCGTCTTGTCCTTCAGCTCGGCCGTGATGCGCGCGGCGAGCCGTGGCCCGACGCCGGGCGCTTTCGAGATCGAGACCTTGTCCTGCAGTGCGATGGCGCTGGCGAGCTCGTTAACCGGACCCATGCCGAGGATCGCCAGCGCGACCTTGGCGCCGACGCCCTGCACGTTCTGCAAAAGCCTGAACCAGTCGCGCTCCTCGTCGGAAAGGAAGCCGTAGAGGCGGATCGCGTCCTCGCGGACATGCGTCTCGATCGCCAGCGCCGCCGCCTCGCCAGGCCGCGGCAGCGCCTGCAGCGTGCGCGACGAGCAGGTGACGAGATAGCCGACGCCTTGCACGTCGAGCACGATCGCGTCGCCCGCATAGGAATCGACGATGCCGCGGAGCTTGCCGATCATCGCGCGGCCTGCGCTGCGATGCGACGCGCGCCACGATGCTGGGCATGCGTGATGGCGACCGCCAGCGCGTCGGCGGCATCGGCGCCGGCGAAGTCGCTGCGCGGGAGAAGCACCTTCACCATCATCTGCACCTGCGCCTTCTCCGCGTGGCCCGCACCCGTCACGGTCTTCTTGATGAGGTTCGCCGCATATTCCGCGACGGGCAGGCCGGCAAGCGCGGGCACCAGCAGCGCGATGCCGCGCGCCTGGCCGAGCTTCAGCGCCGACTGCGGATCGCGGTTGACGAAGGTCTCTTCCACCGCCGCCTCGTGCGGCGCGTGCGTGGCGATGACCGCGGCCAGTCCGTCATGGAGGCTGCGCAGCCGCGACGCGAGCGCATCGCCCGCATCGGAGCGCACGGCCCCGCAGGCGACGAAGACGAGACGCGAGCCCTGCGCCTCGATCACGCCCCAGCCCGTCGTGCGCAGGCCCGGATCGATGCCGATGATACGGACCGCGTCGAGGTTTTGCATCGAACCTTCCGGACGAGCCTAGTCGAGCAGCATCCGCTTCAGGAGCTCAACCTCGTCCTGCAGCGTGCGGTCGCTGCCGGTCAATCCTTCGATCTTGCGCACCGCGTGCAGCACGGTGGTGTGGTCGCGGCCGCCGAAGCGCCGGCCGATCTCCGGCAGGCTGCGCAGCGTGAGAACCTTGGAAAGATACATCGCGATCTGGCGCGGGCGCACGACGTTCGCGGTGCGGCGCGACGAGAGGATATCGGCGCGGCTGACGTTGTAGTGCGTCGCCACGAGCTTCTGGATGTCCTCGATCTTGACGCGCTTCGGCTCTCGGGTGCGGACGAGATCGCGGATTGCGACTTCCGCCGTCTCCACCGTCAGCGTCGAGTGCGTAAGCGATGCGTGCGCCATGAGGCGGTTCACGGCGCCGTCGAGGTCGCGGCCGTTCGTCTGGATCACCGAGGCGACGTAGGCGATCACCGCCGCCGAGACATCGAAGGTCGGGACGTTGCAGCGCACCGCGGCGATGCGCGACTCGAGCATGCGCACGCGCAGCGCCTCGTCGAGCGCCCCGATCTCGACGGCAAGGCCGCCCGAGAGCCTGGAGCGCACGCGCTCCTCCAGGCTCTCGAGGTCCGCCGGCGGCCTGTCCGCTGCGATGACGATCTGCTTCTGGGCGTCGATCAGCGCGTTGATGGTGTGGCAAAATTCGGCCTGGATCGACTTGCCCTGCAGGAACTGCACGTCGTCGATGATCAGCACGTCGATGCCGCGCAGCCGCTCCTTGAAGGCGAGCGACGTCTGCGCCTTCAGCGCCATGACGAAGCCGTACATGAACTTTTCCGCGGTCAGGTAGATGACGCGGCGCTTCGAGGCCGTCACGGCATGCGCGACGGCCTGCAGGAGATGCGTCTTTCCGAGGCCAACGGAGGCGTGGATGTAGAGCGGGTTGTAGTGCAGCGTCTCGCCCGGGGCCGCCGTTGCGACGCGCTGCGCGGCCGAATGCGCGAGCTGGTTCGATCGTCCGACATGAAACGTGTCCAACGTCATGCGCTTGTCGAGCGGCGAGCCGCCGAGAGAGTCGACATCGGCGCCGTCGCGCGGCTGCGGGCGCGCGTTGGTGCCGCCCTGAGCGGCATTGAACGGCGCTGCGGAGGCTCCAAGAACCGGTGCCTGCTGCGGAACACCATCCGGACGTCCGAGCTGGCCCTGGAACGCCAGCGGACGGCCAACGGCCGGACGCGACGACGAGCGCACCACGATCGACAGTGCCTTCACGTCGGCGACCTCGGACGCGATGACCGCGAGCATCCGATCGAGATAGTGCGACTGGATCCAGCTCTTCAGGAACTTCGTCGGTACGCTGAGCTGAGCGACGTCGCCGACGATGGCGTCGAGCTCGAGCCGGCCGAACCAGGAAGAAAAGACGTCCTCGCCGAGCTCGGCGCGCAGACGTCGACAAATACGATCCCAAACATCATCGGTTTTTGCAGAAACAGCCAT